>JBBAAM010000156.1:0-2569 GCA_041658245.1 Melioribacteraceae bacterium | reverse complement strand
CACTCCCTTTCTTCATCACGATAATTCAAACAACAAAAATATTTGTATTTCTATCTCACCCCCCTAAACTACATTTAAAAAGCAATTTGCTTTTACAACGCAACTCTAAAATTTGTAAAATGTCGAACCGTTTAAAGCAGTCGGTTTGAGTTGCGGGTTAGGTTTTGCTTTTTTAGAACTTGACAATGTTGATCAAATAATAAAACTACCCAACTATGAAAACCAATGACCAAAGAACTCCACACCGGACAACAAGCGAATGTTACTTTTGCTACTACCAGAACATTACCGACAATTTTGTTTTGTAAACTAAACCGATAAAACCAAACTAACTTTTACAACAAACGATATTTTTAGCAGACAACTTTATAGTGCAACCAAAACCAACAATGCGGGACTTACAAACTAATGACCAACGCATAACCAACAAGACACCACCTTAGCATTGAATAACTTTGCTTGATGAGTTTGAAAACCAATAATTGCTTTTAGAACAAACCAACTTGGTTGATTACACTTACACAAATGTTACTTTGTTTATAAACCTAACTATTACTTATGACGAATCAGCTTCCTACCTAATTCCGAAAAATAGGGTACTTAGACAGAATCGTTCTTTGATTATTTTGCTGTTTATTAAATAATTCTTCACTTTCTTTCCATATAAGCCGCTGCATTAAAGAATGTTATCAAGCGGACTCCGGACTCCCATAACAGTCTTTAATACATGGGTGTATATCATTGTTGTTTTTACAGATTTATGCCCTAGTAGCTCTTGTATTGTTCTAATATCATATCCGTTTTCTAACAAATGAGTTGCAAAACTGTGCCTAAAAGTATGCGAGCTACCAGGCTTAACAATATTAGCACTGTTAATTGCTTTTTTAATTTCCTTTTGCAGCTAACTCTCATGCTGATGAATTCTGTAATTTAGTTTGGTGGCTTCATCAACAACAAACGAGCTGGAAGGAAATACATATTGCCACCCCAACTCCTTTGCAGCATTAGGATACTTACTCGCCAATGCATACGGTAAAATTGTTCTTCCATTGCCAACTTTTAAATCATTTGCGTGCAGCTTTTTAACTTTTTCTATATGCTCTTTTAATTGCGGAATTAACTTCAGAGGTAATAACGTAACTCTATCTTTTTCACCCTTGGCATCACGTACAATAATCTCATTCATCTCAAAATCTATATCCTTAATTCTTAACCGAAGCGCTTCAGAAATTCGCATTCCCGTTCCATACATCAAACTGACTATTAATTTGTAAATCCCATTTAACCTAGATAGAACTTCTGCCGTTTCATTCTTAGAAAAAACAACCGGTAAATGCTTTACCCGTTTAACTCCTTTGATATCTTTTATCCAGCCAACATCTTTTTTTATAACTCTTTTATAAAGGAATAATATTCCCTGCATTGCTTGGTTTTGGGTAGATGAGGAAACATGCCTGTCAATAGCTAAATGATTTAAATAATTTTTGATCTCTTCGGCGCCTAAATTATCCGGGTGAATTTTATTATTGAAAATGATGAATCGCTTTATCCAGCTTACATAACTCTCTTCTGTTTTCGGGCTATAGTGGTTCGTGCGAAGTGTTATTCGAACTTGATCGAGAAGTTTTACTTTAGATGAAATACCTTGCTTTTGAAAAAGCATTTGGAAATTTCCCTTATTCCAAACGCAACTTAAAATAAAATCCAAACTATTCAAATGATTTTTTTAGGTTTCTACACAAAGAAGAGTAAGCAGTTTTTAGTGGGCAGGCACATTACATCAACAATCAAACATCAACCACCTGTCCCGTGAAATCTGTTTCTCTATTTCACGGGATCAAGAATCACTTTCCCTTTTTATAGGTGGTCAGAAGATACTCAGCAACTGCTTCCGCTTCTTTCGGTTTCAAACCTTGGTTTGGCATAGCGGGATAATCCGGATTTACTTTAACCGGGTTGAGAATATATTTAACAAGGAGATCTTTCTTACCTTCATACTTAGGCATAGTTGAGTTGTATGGTGGTCCTACAACTTTCTTATCGAAGTTATGGCAGGCGATACATCTGCCGTTGTAAATATCTGCGCCACTTATTGGAGCGCTGACTCCCATCTCTTCCTGAATCTTCTTTTCGTATGCGTCATATTCACTTACAAGAATTGCCGTCTGCATCTTTGTTGAGGTATCAAATGCGAACTGATCTTTAATAACAAGTAACGCGAATATAAGAACCAACAGATAGATCAAAGATGGACTGTACTTAACGCCCGCTCCACCGGAAGTGATTATAGATTCTTTCAACATCATGTATAATAAAATTGCCGCTAACAATAAAAGAATTAGAACAACAACCGCCGTAAAGAAGAAACCGTATGAGAGGGAATTTATTGGACGAACCGGAACAATGAGCACAACAATAACCGGCAGGCATATTGTTGCAATTAATCCTGTCTTTAACGCAAAACTCTTTATAAATGATTTATACTTTTCATCTGTGAACACAACTTCCGTATTCGGTCTAAAGAAGCGGTAAAGAATAAGCGCTGATGTAATTGCAAATGAGCCGGCGA
>JBBAAM010000155.1:0-2570 GCA_041658245.1 Melioribacteraceae bacterium | reverse complement strand
CTGCTGATCGAACGAGCTACGCCAAATCTATCTAAAATTACAGATGTTGATGCGTGGCTTAACCAATTAAGAGCAGGAGCCTATGCTTAGTGTTTTACTTGACACTTCTTTTTGCATCCGTCTTCTAAAAAAGGATGAATCTTTACACCAAAATGCCATTGACTATTTTCAATATTTTCTTGAACACAATGTTGAATTATATGTTTCAACTATTACTATTGCCGAATATAGCGTTAAAGATGATCCTAATAATTTGCCGCTAAAAACGGTGAAAATTATTCCTTTTGACTTCTTTGACGGAAGGACAGCAGGAGAATTTCATTCTATTCTACTCGAACACAAAAGTCAGCTGCAGAAAATTGACAGAAATGTTATCATAGATGATTGTAAACTAATTGCACAATTATTTAATCGTAAAATAGAAGGTTACATAACAAATGATCAAAAATCATTTAAACAGATCATTAAGCCGCTTACTGAAGTTAAGGGTTTCTCAATTGAATTATTTGATCTATCTGTTTCATTGAAAGACTTTAAAAGAGAATTATTCTAGACAACGATAACGGTGTAAGATATGAGCAAGAGTTTTGACAGTTTGTGCGGTTAGGTACAAGGATGCATCGGCAGAAATCCCTTAGTTAGTGAGGTATATATTTTCATTTTTAATACTATTTAAAATTGGCAATTATTCTTTGTCTCTCTTCGTTTTCTTTTTCGTTCTTATGATATAATTCAATAAAGATTATTTTTTCATCTTCCTGAAAGTGAGCGTAAATCAACCGCAAACCTGAATTAACCCCACGACCTTTCAATGCTTTACAGGCAATCTTCTTAATTTTAATAATACATGTTTTCAATCCCAGATTATCGATACGAAAGCTGAACGGGGGTCTTTCCCCGGGCATTATTTCCAGTACCTTTTTCAACACCTCCAGATCATCGTTCAATGTGCGGTATTTTTTTAAAAGGTTTTTCAAATCCTTTTTAAATCCGGGAAGTTCATCAAAGGTCATTGTTCTTCAATTTCGTTTCCGTAATTTCTTATAGAGAAAGGAGCATCCCTGTAAAAAGCTAGCTCATAATCTATTTCTTCTCCTTCTTTTGAAGCTAACCACGGCATATCCTTATGAGAATAACTGCTGATGGCCGCCGCCGACCAATCACTCAGATGTTCAATAACCCTGTCAATGATCTCTTTTTCGCTTGCTTTCAGTTCAGTTAAATTTGCTTTTTCCAAAGGTAAGTAACGCGTTTGAGGATAACCATGATATACGGTTTTTACTCTTTGTAACTGCCCTTTATCAATCATTTGATTAATTATTGTGTCCATTTTTTGTGGAACAGGCCCGTAAGGCAACTTCCGGTATTTGGCGCCGGTCAGATGTTCCTCATACAACTCATAATAATTGAAATCGGAAAAATAGAGCAGTTTGTAGAGGACAGTCTCCCCTACATTCGGTTTGCCTGCACATCGTTCCAGAATATACAGTAACACGTTCTTAAACTTGTTGACTTGCAGGGTTGGGACAGAAATACGTTCTTTGGATTTTTTTAACTTTTTCTCTGATTTACTTACAACATTCTGAATAACAGTGAAATCTTTTGACATAAATTCATCCAAAGAGAAACCCAGGACAATTGCCAGACTCTGCAATTCCATAATATTTATACTTCTGTTTCCAAGCTCAATCTGAGCCAATGAAGGTCTGGAAATCCTGACACTCCTGGACAAAACTTCCTGTGATAAGCCCTTCATTTTACGAAGTTCAGCTATCCTTTGACCTATTTGTTTTTGCGAAAGTTTTATACTCATAATAATTATTTTATTGCATTATTATGTTACAAAGATATCAAATGTTTTAAATTGAAACAAACTAATGTTCTTAAATAAAACAATTAATATTCAATAAGTTTATCCTTCTCTGCTATATTATAAATGATATGGATATAAAACGTAATAGCGAAACAATTTTAAATTAGCCGCAAAAGGGCAGTTAAAATTTTATTTCCCCGGTTTCATCATATCCTCCATAAGGATAATATCCATAACAGGGAATTCAGTAATCCGCAATCTTGCACATCCGTAAGGTACAAGGGTAATTATCTCCGGATCTCCTTCAGATTTTACGGGACTTAACGGAGGAATATCTGCTGAGTTATTCTTCATCGTCCATTCCGGAATTTTAATACCCCTGGCAGTTATTACCACAGGTGCATCCTGGGTCGAAGGAGTATATTTCCCGGAATCTGCTGACCAGATCATATCACCTTTGTCTGAAAACGGATACTTACCTATCGGATTCTCAGTCACTTTTAAACCGTTCGTAATGTTTTCTTTATCTATCAGCAGTCCGTAGTTCCATGCACTCTTCGGATTAATCTCCCAATCGACACTTCCTTTGTAACCAAAATTGTCATAGTTGATTTTAACACTTTTGTATTCTTTATCAATCCTTAATGAAAAATAGAGCGGGCCGCGCAGCACTGATAATGAATTATTAAACCTTTTCTCAACACGTATCTCCATCGGTATTTCCACAGTGATCTGATCGCCATTTTTCCATTTTTCA
>JBBAAM010000154.1:0-2604 GCA_041658245.1 Melioribacteraceae bacterium | reverse complement strand
TTCAACCGGTTGACTCACTATAATTAAAATAACCTCATTCCCGGTGTGAAGTGTATCGGCAAGGGCAAGATGCGTTAAAAGTTTTTGACTGCTAAAAAAAGATTGATTTATATATGAGCCGGTTTTGATAAGTTCTTGCTTCTCTAATACTGGTTCGGAGTTCCAAGCAGTCAGATTTCCTTTTGAATCATAAATTTGGACCGATAGATTTTGATATTTTTTATTAGCAAGAATATTGAATAGAGGTCGTTGATCAATTGACGATTTGAGATTAAGTGAGTGTAAATCCTTTTTTAAGTGAGAACTTATTGTAATGAGGAAATCTGTTCTGGTCTCGAATGCATGGCTGATTGAATTAGCGACATAATCAATCTTATCTATTAACGTTTTATCCCAATTATTTTTTTCTTTTTCAATTAAGATAGGTGAAAGGACCCCCGACAAAAGCATTAAAAAAAAGATTAATGAAATAAGCCGGATGTATTTTTTATTTCGTTTTGAAATATTGATATCCATTCTAATTTATAGTTATCTGAGATATCCGCCATTGATTATCAATCAAATAAAGTGCAATGAAAACTGTTGCAGTGCCCCGGATTCCATTGTTGTTGTACTTTAGAGATCCTGAGGCAAAAGGTGTTGATGTTTCAGTGACAATATTGGTTAGTTTGAAAGAAGCACTTTGATAAATACTTAGAAAATCCTTTATAACATAATATGATTGATTTGCGCTGTAATATCCGGTCGTTCCGTTTGTGAGACTAAGATAATTTTTGTCCCCAAAATAATTTGAGAACTTATCTACTGCGGATGAATTCAATCCTTCTTCTATACGAAGAAAAACTTTATGTGCTTCTTTCCCTTTCAATTCTTGAGCGAAGATGAGTGAAGCGGTTGATGAAACATTTAGCAGAAACACGCTCATCAGAAATAATACATTATATGTCTTCAGAATTTTCATCTCGTATTATCAGCATTAGTTCGTTAGCAAAATAAATAAAAGAAATAAAAAAGCATACCCAGGTGGTATGCTTTTCAACAAGAAGGAGGAATGCCCCGGGGTTAATATTTCTTTACAACCGTCCTTGGAAATTCTTTACGTTCTGTGGAAACGTTTGCTCTCTTCAACTCTCTGTTTCCCTCAACTAATTGATATGCCCAGTCAAATACAACTCTTTCACTTGTAATGTTTTTTACTCTTACTTTAGCATAATGATTATCCCACGTCCATATTACATATGTATGTCCAATTATTGCTTGTGTATATTTTATATTTTCACCTTGTTTTAACGGAACCCATCCACCGGTTGGGGCATAACTAATATCCCAAATATCTTTTGTTGCACCCATGTCTTGAATATCGGAATCGTCCCAAACATTCAAATAAAACGTGCCGTTATAATTTTCAAAGAAGAAATCTGTGTATTTATCATCATAAGGAAGAACAAGATATTTACTAAAATCATAACCGGCATTATTTGGAAAACGTATGTAGTCGTTAATGGCTTGATTGAATCCTTCAGGCCGGGGCGTGTCATAAACTTTATCCTTACTTAGCTCGCTTTTATTGCCGTCATAATCGTATGCTGTTACAGCATAGTAGTAGGTCACTCCGTTTTTTGCACCATAGTCAACATAGGAATCATTCTGCGTGCTGCCGATAAGAGTATATTTCCCGTTGTATGAAAAAGCATAATAAACGTTGTAGCCGGCAACGTCACTCTCGGTATTATAATCCCAAAAAATATCTACACGGTTATCACCGGTGACAGAAGAGATATTTTTCGGCGGTGCTGGCGGGGTAGTATCATAATAATTATTTACCTTATCGCATCCGGTAAGAAAAATTATTCCGCCAAATAAAGTTGATAATAAAATTTTTGTTAAAGTTTTCATAACGTCCTCCGTAAAATTCTGATTACTCATACTCAATCATAATGCCAAATGAAATTTCTATTGCTTAATACGGAATTCATTCTTTTTGATTCGATTTATAAAGAAAAATCTTTAAAGATACTTCGAGGTTAGGCCGGGAGATTTAGATCTGTATCATTAAATGAACAGCTCTGAACATTTTTTTAAATTTTATATCGAAATGAATTTGTCTTCGAAAAACATCTTCTTTTTATTGATAACCGCAATTGATTTGCCGGTCATTAAGCGTTTATCAAATGGAGAGTTCTTTGCTTTTGATCTAAACTTCGAAACGTCAACAGTCCATATCAAATCCGGATCAAATATTGTAAGATTGGCTACCTCGCCCTCCTTGATCTGCGGAACTGGAATGTTCAAAATTTTTCTTGGGTTGATTGCCATCTTTTCCACAGCTTGAGAAATTGTTAGATGTTTTTTATGGATGAGCTCGCTTATCACCAAGCCAAGTTGAGTCTCAAGTCCTATGATTCCGTTCGGCGCGAAAATAAATTCCATCTCTTTCTCTTCGATTGCGTGCGGAGCGTGATCGCTTGCTATACAATCAATTGTTCCATCCTTCAATCCCTCGATCAAAGCTTCCACATCTGTCCGGGTGCGCAACGGTGGGTTCATTTTGTAATTCGTGTCGTAAGTCTTAAGTGAATCATCAGTCAAAGTGAAATGGTGCGG
>JBBAAM010000153.1:0-2652 GCA_041658245.1 Melioribacteraceae bacterium | reverse complement strand
ACCAAAAAGTTTTCCCTCGAAAATAGTACCGTCTTTTAATGTCAGTCGTGCAGTTTGTTTGGGTGTACTTTTTTTACTCAAACTTTTTTTACTCCTAAAAAACTTTTCTGAGAAGAAATGGAAGGAAGAGGTTCAAAAATGATGCACGAAAGTATAAAAATTTAACAAACACACAAAACAAATTGTTGAATAAATGAAATTTTATTTAACAGGGCAAATAACTCTTAAAAACCTCGTTCATAATTTTATATATATTTCTTATTTACGTGAGGAGGGATAAGCAAAATTGGTTTAATAAATGAGTCTACTCTAAAAAGGTATATTTAAAGTAGTAATATTTTGAATTGGGTTTGCATTTATATAGTAAAATTGCATAAAAGAACTTTTTAGATACACCTCATAAATGATATGTTTAATAAGAAACAAATTGTACCGGGAAGTTACACGGCTGGTAATTTTTTTGTACAGTTGAGGGTCAAGGAACGTTTGATCGCTTCCTTTGCTATTTTAAACCGGACAGTATTCAAAAGAATGAAACTGAAAATCAAAAACATAATAATCGGCATATCGCTGGTGATGCTTTCGGCATGTGTTTCGGCTCCGCGTTTCACATCCCGCGATTCACGTTTCGAAGATAAAACTCCAAATCGTTTTGAGAACCTTGATAGTTATAAAAATGCTAATGTTCTGGAAACTATCATTGGCGCGGCTTCATACTATGCTGATAAGTATAATGGATTGATTACTTATAACGGCGAAGTTTATGATATGTACGGATTGAGTGCTGCCCATCCTACCTATCAGATGGGAACAGTCGTTCGTGTAACAAACCTATCGAATGATAAAAGCGTGATTATCAAAATTAATGATCGAATGCCATTTCGTCCGGATCGCATAATTGATCTCTCACTTGGCTGCGCTAGGGAACTTGATATGGTTAATGTTGGTATTACAGAAGTTAAAGTTGAAGTGCTTGAATGGGGGAAAGGAAAAAAATGAAAATATTTGCATCTTTCTGCGCACTTTTTCATCATATCTATTGTTAATACTATTATTAGAGGAAAAATGCTGATAAAAAAAATATTACCGGTTATTGTTGGTGCAGCGATGGGCTTTGCATATTATTATTTTATTGGATGCAGAACTGGAACATGTCCTATCACCGGTAATCCATATATCTCTACTTTCTACGGCGCAATAGCGGGAGCTATTTGGGCTATTCCAATGAGAAAGAAAAAAAGTGAAGAAACGAAATAGCTTTTCTCGTTTAGTAAAAATTATTAATTTGACAACGAAATAAATAAGAGGAAAAAATGAATCAGAAAAACACAGCTGAAAAAAATAAATTTGGCGGTCTAACAAAGAAACATAGAAGCTGGATCTACACCGGATTTTTTATTGGCGTAATAATATTGTTGTTTGTTTTCAACAATTCAGATTATCTCTTTGGAAGAAGTGAAGAGAATGGTCCATATCCGCCAAATTACATTCCGGCAGCTCAAAAATCTTCAGCGCTTGCGCCTGATTTTACTTTACCAACAAGCGACGGCAAATCAATGAAGCTCTCCGATCTTAAAGGTAAAGTTGTTATTGTGGATTTTTGGGCAACATGGTGTCCGCCGTGCCGCAAAGGGATTCCCGACCTAATTGATTTGAAAAAGAAATACGGCAGTAAGGGTTTTGAAATAGTTGGTGTTTCACTTGACACGGACACGAAGGGCGAAGTTGTGCCTTTTATAAAGAACTATGGCATTAATTATCCGGTTGTATATGGAAATTCTATTGTTGCTCAAGCATACGGCGGAGTACGCGCTATACCAACTTCATTTGTAATTGATAAGCAAGGTAAAATTGTTGCCAGCTATGAAGGCTTGATGCCGAAATCAACTTACGAAAATCATATTAAGAAGTTACTATAAAGAGAAAGAGTAAGAGAAAGAGTAAGAGAAAGATGAAGGGCAAGATTAAGATCAATTCTTTTTCTTGCTCTTTCTCATAATCTTAATCTTAGTTAATGTTCGTGATCAAAATCCTGATGAAGATTATCTCTCACTTCTAAATAATCTCCGAACTGTTTCAGCAGATCCCACGAGTAAATTCCAAAATTGTATCCGTCTTTCCATTTAATTTGAATGGCATAGTTACCAACCATTTCTATTTTTTCAACCTCATAAGCTTCCGGTTTAAGCGGTGCCTGTTTCGGAGGCGCATAGTGTTTCCATAAAATAGTCTCACCCTTATTTCCCGCATCCGGAGTCTCATCTCTTAAAAATTTCAGAGGGTATTTTATTAGCTTTCCATTGTCCCATGTTATCTCAAGATGATCTTGTTTGTTTAGTTTTATTTTGGTTGGAACGCTCATATTCTTTTCATTGATTTAGAATGATCGGTAACCCGTTTTTACCTGACCCAATGATAACAATTTTAGCGTTTGTTGAGTTCGCTAATTTTTCCGTTGCTTCAATGCCTTTCCATTGTAAATAGTTTTGGCTAATTCCTCTTGCAACTATTTCTTGAAAATCAGCAATACCTTTTGCTTCAATTCGCTTACGGTCTGCTTCCTGTTCTTCTTTCTTCAAAACAAATTGCATTTGTTGATAGGATTGTTCTGCCTGAAGTTTTTGCTCGATTGATGCAGTGAGTCCTGATGGT
>JBBAAM010000152.1:0-2722 GCA_041658245.1 Melioribacteraceae bacterium | reverse complement strand
CCTTTTTAGGTCGTAGTTGATGAGCCAGCCAAAATTCAGTACGGGCTTTTAACCAATTTGAGAAATGATTGCGTGAAGCGTGATACAAAATACTTTCATCAGGAACAATTGCAAGTTGTTCTTCCAACTCTGTTAAATTTTCTGCACGTCCTACTTCTGTTCCATCGTCAGTTCGAAAAATAAAATCACCGAATCCAAAACGATGCATCATAAAATCTTTTAAGTCTTCAAGCAGAGTAGGAGAATCTTTTTCTAAAAAAGTTATACCGATTGATGAAGCCAATTTTCCACTTTCACGGTTGGTGGATTGAAGAAGGATTGGCACATCCGGCTTACGTTCTTTAACTTTTTTCGCAAATAAAATGCCTGCTTGTGGATCTCGCTTACCGGCACGTGTGAAATCAATATCAGAAATTATTCCAAGCACGTGTTCTTCATACTTTTCAAAATACTCCCAGCCCTCTTCAAAACTTGAACACAATAATATTTTTGGACGGGCACGCATTCGTAAAAATTTGTGGGATAGATTTATTCCCTCCGAAATCAAACTTTGAGATTGTTTGAGAACCTCGGTATAAATTAGTGGCAGGTAGGAAGAATAAAATCTAATGTTGTCTTCTATAAGAATAATAGATTGCACACCAACGTGTTTTGTATCGTGTTCAACGTTCATGCGGTCTTCTAAAAATTTTATTATGCCGAGTACGATTCTGTAATCACCTTGCCAAATAAAAACTTTATCAAAAACAGAAATATCTTTAGTGGAAATTAAATCCGTCATCTCGCGGTTATCATAACTCAAAAGCACTACCGGAATTTCCAATCCACTCTCTTTCACTTTCTTAGCAAATGTTAATGCCGACATATCTTCAATATGAAGAGTGGTTATGATTAAGTCGAATCGCTTTTCTTCTTTAGCAATACGAATGGCTTCCTCACCGTTGGAAACATTAATAAGTTCCGGTGAGTGACTTAGATTTAAACCGTGGTATTCTTGCCGGATCAATTCATAAAGACGATTGTCCTCTTCGAATATGTATGAATCATACAAACTGGAAACGAGAAGAATATCGCGGATGCGGTAGCGCATCAAGTTGTGAAAGTCTTGAAACTTCGAGTAGCGGCTTGTTTCAATAAGCTCTTTGTTGAATTTGATTGGTTGATGATCCATAAAAATCAAAATTGTGCGGCACTAAATTAAGGAACTCAAGTTTTGCATACTACAAAAAAATCATTTAAAGAGGCAAGAACTCAGGACATTGAAAGCAATCTTCAATAAGGCTGTTGAGTGGAATTTAAGGGCACTTCTAAAAACTACAATTTTATCTGCGCACTTTGCGTTTTCTTTGCGTTCTTAGCGTGAAATTTTTAAAAACAACAGTTTTTAGAAGTGCCCTTAATTCAGACAAGTCCTATGAGGTATGTAAAACTACTACCGATACCTGAAAAAAAGATTAGCTTCGTTTCAGTGGGAGAATTCCAAAAGATAATGGATAATATCGAGCTAGATTGGTTAAGGATGTTTGTAATCCAAATTACTTGGGCATAGTAACGTATCAGTAACAGAAATATATTCTCATACGGACTCAGAAGAATTTAGAAAGTCAGTGGATCTACTGAAGATTTAGCAAAATTAATGGGTTAGATCTGGATAAGATGCGGCATGCAATGAATAAGAGGTTGTTTGCACTCTTAAATAAGTCACCTTACGCAAAATTGTCATTCTGAACGGAGTGAAGAATCTCAACACCTCGATTTCAAACTGTTTTGAGATATTTCGCTCCGCTCAATATGACAATTACAATTCTTTGCGTAAGGTGTATTAAATAAGAATTAAAAATTTTTAATTTTCTCAGTGAATTCTTTAGGGGACATCCCGATTGTTTTTAGATTTGTGCTAATATGTAAAAGTGGTACTTCCGGATAATTTGTATCAATGGTAACAGGCCTTAAAAGAGGTTGACCCGGACGGTCATATAATTCATGCGAAGATTCTGTCCTGATATATTCTAATCCAATTGATTTTAAAAATTTGCGGAATTTCTTAATAGGAATTGGTTTCATTCAAATTAACACATTGGAATATTTATTTCTTCTTGAGAAACCCTTTCTTTATTTTTAAGAAATGATGAGAATTCCTTTATTTTTGTCCGGGGCGGTTGATAATTAAATTTGGGAATTTGCTGTAATCTCCAGCCGTTATGTAATAAATATTTTTCAAGAGTTCCCCTCTCTCTAGTTTCTTTAAGAAAAATTGCAAGTTCTACTTCGAATGATTTTCTTGCTTTTTCTTCAGAATCTGCATAAGCAGATAATTCAAGGGCGGGACAATAAGCAATATAATAATCTTCTTCTTTCACAATAATAACATCAACCGTAATAGAAACTTTTGATTGAGATTGAATTACGTTGTTAGTCATTGTTTTTTTAAGCCTTTCGTTAATACTTATATATTAGACAACATTATTATCGAGAAAGTCTGTTTAATTTTAATGGCTGGATTTTGGTTCTCCTTATTTACAATAGAAAACCTTGTGTAATCTCCTGCTCAAGTATAAAAACTTGTTATACACTTTGTCAAGATAAAAAATTACTCTAAAGTCAATGTCTTTTTAAGGATCGACTAATTATAGGGTGGTTCTAAAAACTTCAATATTCTCTGCGGACTTTGCGTATTCTTTGCGCCTGCCTGCCGGCAGGTAGGTTCTCTGCGTTAAATATT
>JBBAAM010000151.1:0-2768 GCA_041658245.1 Melioribacteraceae bacterium | reverse complement strand
TATAGGTTTATTCTGATTCAAGATGCTCATCTGATGAACGAAACTGCTCAGAATGCTATTCTCAAGAGTTTAGAAGAGCCTCCGGAAGGTATCATTTTTGTTTTTCTTACTTCAGACAAAGAGAAATTATTACCAACTATACAATCTCGGTGTTGGCAAATAAATTTTGAACCACTTTCTGTCCACTCTGTTTCAGAAATATTAGTAAAACATTTCTCGGTTGAGAAAGTATTAGCAAATAGAGCTGCGATTTTATCTGAAGGTTCTCCGCTTATTGCTCTGGAATTAATTAATAATCAGTTCGAAATAATCCTAGAAAAAACAATATCAATTCTTCGTTACTCCTTAGCAAAAAAATATCATTCTGCTTTCAGAGAATTATCTGATTTTATTAAAGGTAACACCGATCAATCAATTGTTACACTGTCGCGCATGATAAAATCATGGTTGAATGATGTGTTGAAAAACCGCCATTCAATATTCTATTATTATTTTGTTGATTATGTCGAGACATTAGCTAAGTTTAATACTAAATTTCACGCGGCTGATATTGATCGTATTTTTTATTCTTTAGATAATTTAGAAAGATTACAAATGAAAAATGCAAACTTGAATGTAATTAGTCTGAATCTTATATTTGAAATAGCTTCTCTTTCAATAAGGAAATAAGCTTTGTACCATATAGATTTCTCCCTGATCAGTAGCATGAAGGAAGATGGTAATGTTAATTCTCCAAGAGAAAAATCAGGCACCAATAATCTCTTCGAAGCTGTTGTAATTAGAAATATTCAGGACAGACGTAATAATATTAGCGCCTGTTTTCAGTGTTCTACTTGCTTACCTCAAATTACCCCAACCGACAAAAGAAAAATCATTGAAATTGAATGCAACGGCTTGTTGAATTGCGATTTTTGTGAAATTCATGAAAAATCGGAAATCGAATTATTCCCGGGAGATTTTGTTATAGTTCAGTCTAATGAATCCATAGAAGTTGCACAGGTTAAGCTTATAGGTGAGATTGTCAGATTAAAAAGACAATCGTACAATCTTTGGGGAGAAAATCTTCCTAATGTCAAGAGAAAGGCAAATTCAGAGGATTTAGACCGCATAAGAAAGAATTTTCAAGATGAAGAAAAAGCCATAAAGATATTCCGAACAGCCGTTAGCAAATTTAATCTCAGCATGAAATTAGTGAGCATACACTATCAATTCGATAGAAAAAAATTGTTCTTTTTTTACACATCTGAAAACCGTGTTGATTTCCGAGAATTAGCAAAGGAACTTGCATCCGAGTTCAAGACACGTATTGAATTACGTCAAATTGGCGTTCGTGATGAAGCCAAAAAAGTGGGTGGGGTAGGTACTTGTGGCCGTGAATTCTGTTGTATTTCATTTCTTCCTGGATTCAGAAGAATTACTACGCAATTAGCCAACGAACAAAATCTGCTTTCAAGTATGGGTAAGCTTAGTGGACCCTGTGGAAAATTGAAATGTTGTCTGTCTTTTGAGATAGATTAAATTCTCTTCTGCCAGTATTTTAGAATATGAGCAAAAGAGGAGAAACTTAATTGAAAATTACTAATCCACTTCAGAGGATGGATATGCAAATAAAAAATGTTACAGTGATCGGAGCAGGGACAATGGGTAGTGGAATAGCGCATGTTTTTGCTTTGCATAATTATAGTGTCTTTCTAATTGATACAGATCAAACATTTCTTGAGCGAGGTATAAAAACCATCAGTTCCAACTTGGACCGACAACTTAAGAAAGGAATAATTACATCCGATCAAAAAGAAGCTGCATTAACCAATATTAACACTACGACAAAAATTGAATCATTACAAAACGATACGGATTTAGTTATCGAAGCTATTGTTGAGAATAAGACTGCTAAGTTATCTCTTTATAGTCAGTTGAATAAAATAGTTAATGATAAATGCATATTCGCTTCGAATACGTCATCAATTTCGATTACGGAATTAGCAACTCATACAAGACCAGATAGATTTATTGGAATGCATTTTATGAACCCGGTTCCAATGATGCAACTCGTGGAAATAATTCGTGGATATGCTACAAGTGATGCTACATATGAGATTATTAGACAATTAGCAATAGATTTAGGGAAAACTCCTGTAGAAGTTTTTGATTACCCAGGTTTTGTTGCAAACAGAATTCTAATACCAATGATTAATGAAGCGATTTTTGCATTATACGAAGGCGTTGCATCTGCTCAAGATATTGATACTGTTATGAAGTTAGGCATGAATCATCCTATGGGACCACTAGCGCTTGCTGATTTCATTGGGCTGGATGTTTGCCTTGCTATTATGGAAGTTTTGTATGAAGGATTTAATGATTCTAAGTACAGACCATGTCCATTACTTAAAAAGATGGTTGCAGCAGGTAAACTAGGCAGAAAGACAAAAATGGGCTTTTTTAATTACGAATGATATACGCATAATGTATATTATGTATAATATTTTAGCCAATTGATGTATAATTCATTGAATATTTACCAAGCTTCTCCCCCCATCATCCGTGTAATGATGCATTATAAATTCCGCTTTCTCAATAGTTCTAGAATGACAAAAATACATTATGTAATCTGTCTATTCACCAATTATTGTAACAACAATTCTTCTTGATCCGCCTGCATTGCGATATTCGCAGAGATAAACTCCTTGCCACGTGCCAAGGTTAAATCTACCATTCGTAATCGGTACCATCACTGACGAACCTAATATTGATGATTTGATATGTGATGT
>JBBAAM010000150.1:0-2770 GCA_041658245.1 Melioribacteraceae bacterium | reverse complement strand
TACATACCAGGTAGATTTCAATGCTTCGAAATTATCTAGTGGAGTGTATATGTATACACTTAACTCCGGTAAGTTTATTATTTCTAAAAAAATGTTGTTGATGAAGTAAGAATATCATCAAAAGAAGTTGTTTTTATGCTCATGTTCCCCTCTTAATAGTTTTTTAAGAGGGGAATTCTTTATAAATGAAATTGCCAATACAACTCTCTTCAGAGCGTGTTGCACAACGCAAATTCTGTAAAACACAACCTTCGAGGTTGACATATCGTTGGTGGTATTACAACCTCGAAGGTTGCTTACCGACTTCTGCAACAGACTCTAAACGTCGTGGCTATTGGAAAAGATGTTTTGCGTAACTTGACTTATAAAAATTATTTAATTCATTTTAGCGGAAATAGAATCGTTTTACCTAACCGGAGATAATTATTAGATGATTACTGCATTTCTACCTTATAGTGACTCACAACACAGCTTAGATACAATGAATGAGTTACTCGGCAGCAAGCTTGTATCTAAAGTTTATCTATTAGCTAACGATGAAATAAATGAGTTTCCGAATAATTGTGAAATCCTTAGAGTAAACGATTTAACTAGTTCTTCAACTGTTGATTTGATTATTAAAAATACACGAACGAAATACATATTGCTATTTACGCAAGACAACAGATATCAATTAGGTCAGTTTGCTGTTGAAAGGTTTTATACTGTTATAGATTCTACAGGTGCCGGATTTGTCTATTCAAATTATCTTATCATTAAAGACAACTTAGTCAGTCGCCATCCGGTAAATGATTATCAATTGGGAAGTTTAAGAGACGATTTCGATTTTGGCAGTGTGATGATTCTAAACACGGAGTTTCTGAAGAATTTTAAGAGTGAGGAAGAGTATAAATTTGCCGGAATATATAATTTACGATTGCATCTATCAAGAGAAAGTACCTTTCTAAGAATACCAGAGTTTTTGTACTCCACATTTGAAACGGATTCAAGAAAAAGTGGAGTGAAGCAATTCGATTATGTAAATCCTAAGAACCGCGATGTTCAAATTGAAATGGAAAAAGCCGTTACGGATCATTTAAAGAAAATTGATGCATATCTCGCCCCGGGATTTAAGGAAATTGAAATTAATAATGACAATTTCGAATATGAAGCATCGGTAATTATTCCGGTAAAAAATAGGGTAACCACCATTAGCGATGCCATCAACTCTGTCCTTTCGCAAAAAACCGATTTTAAATTCAATCTTATTGTTGTTGATAATTATTCGGACGATGGCACAACCGACAAGATAAAAGAGATAGCAAAAAAAGATTCTCGGCTAATCCATGTTATTCCGAAGAGAAAAGATTTGGGCATCGGAGGATGCTGGAACGAAGCTGTTCATAATAAATTATGCGGCAGATATTCAATTCAATTAGACAGCGATGATGTTTATTCAAATGAAAATACGGTTCAAACCACTGTAGATACTTTTAAGAAAGAAAAATGTGCGATGGTTATCGGCACATACAGAATGACCAATTTTAAGCTGGAAGAAATTCCTCCTGGAATAATAGATCATAAAGAATGGACACCTGACAACGGCAGAAATAATGCGCTAAGAATTAACGGACTCGGTGCACCGCGGGCATTTTATACACCTATTATTCGTGAATACAAAATTCCAAATGTTAGTTACGGTGAAGACTATGCCATTGGACTAATGATATCGAGAGATTATCAAATAGGCAGAATTTATGAACCCATTTATCTTTGCAGAAGATGGGAAGGTAATTCAGACGCGGCTTTGGATATTGATAAACAAAACTATTACAATGAGTATAAAGATAGAATAAGAACGATCGAAGTGCTTGCGCGTCAGAGGAAAAATAGAGATGCAGATAGAGTTTCCTGAGAATAAACTGTACTTAAATGATGATGATAGTTTAAGCGGATTACCCGAAAAAGCTGAAAGGTTATTTGAACATCAACTTAAAAATTGGCAACTCGCTTCAGATGGATACAAAAGTTTAGCATCTATTCAAGTAAAGCTTTTTGAGTTCGAAAAATTTTCCATTGAAGCGCATTTCAATCCGGGTAGAATTATTTCTTCCTCGGCAAAAGTTGATGCGAAATCTATTGAAGCACGTCCATGTTTTTTATGTATCAGTAATTTACCAGCAGAACAAAAAGCTGTAAGTGTCTTTGAAAACTATATTCTGTTGATCAATCCTTTCCCAATATTCCATAAGCATTTTACAATTCCGTCCGTAGATCATGTGCCTCAATCAATAAAATCCGAAATAAAAAATTTACTTATTATTTCGTCAATGCTGGGGAAAGACTATTCGGTTTTTTATAATGGACCGAGATGCGGAGCTTCTGCACCAGATCATTTACATTTTCAAGCCGGTAATTTTGGATTTATGAAAATTGATAATGAGTATAAAGATGTTTTAAATGCGTATGGAGAAATAATTTATGAAGATGATGAGCTGATAACTACTGCTGTAACTGATAGTTTAAGAAATTTCATTTCTCTTGAATCAAATAACATTTCAAAAATAACAGCCGAGTTCGATAGAATCTATAATCTTCTAAACAAAGAACAATCCGATGAAGAACCGATGATGAATATTATTTGCAGTTACAATAACTCTTGGAGACTGTTAGTTTTTCCAAGAAGCAAACATAGACCTTCCTATTTTTATGAAGAAGGTGAAAATAAATTATTGATTAGCCCCGCCGCTGTAGATCTTGGCGGAGTTCTTATTTTCCCAAGGGAAGAAGA
>JBBAAM010000149.1:0-2804 GCA_041658245.1 Melioribacteraceae bacterium | reverse complement strand
CAACTTCATAGTATAGGGATCCTTGCCTAACCCATACTTTGTCCTGATAGAAACAATTTCCCCTTCTTTTGAATTCAGAAGTTTATGCCGTGCATCGTTAACAATATTTTTTATATCATCACAATTTTTATAAACAAAATTGCAGAGTGCCAGCATAGCGGTTTTTTCGTACTGCCTTCTATTATTCAGGTTGCTATTTACCTGCTCACCGTTTCTTCCTTCAACAATAAAGGACAGAGTATTAAGTATGCCAAAACTTTGCCTTCCATCATAAATACCCAAGTTGCTAAAACGAACCGGTTGATTTTGCGGTACTATTCCTAAAGTATATTCACTAAAAGAATATCCGTTATTTTCCACAAACTCTTTAACAAATGGAAGGACTTTATTTTTAGAAATATTGATGAGTTCTTTTGCAACATTTGGGTTAGTAAGTAAACCAAGTGTTACATCAAAATTTTTTCTAATTCCTAATTCTTTCCATTCTTGTGTATATGGAAAGTATTCGTGTAGATCCAATGTAACATCCGGGAGATAACGATAAAATAATTCGTGCAAAGCGAGTGTCTCTTCTGCAAATAAAGTAATATGCGATCTATTTAGGTCGTAACCGGATGATCCTATTCGCTTACTAATTTCAGCAGCATCCGGATTTACCTGTGGAACGATAAGAAAATCAATTTTATCAAGTAAATAATCCAGTTTTTTATCTTTGAAATCTTCTAACAAACTAAGCAGCGCTTCTTTTCCGGCGGGTTCATTTCCATGTTGTTGCGCAAAAACCATAAATATTGCTTTGTTAGAATCCTTTTTAAATCCCGTTGATGAAACTTTGACAAAGGGAATACTTCTTCCCTCATGCGATTTACCGATCCATCCAAGTTCAAAAATGTTACTCATGCGAGTTGTTTCTTGCAGGTAATTAATCATATCTGAATATGAAGTCGGCTCACTTAGGTTTTCTCTAAACATTGATTGTGCTGATAATTGCACATAGGCAAAAAGTATAATAAAGCTAAATATTAGTTTCATGGTTTTTCTTAAGCTAGTTTTTAAATAGAACTGATTCAGCAAATGCCGACATTTGTGTGTTACTGTGCCCAACTCCAGGAGCTGTCTTAATCTGCCAATTAAATTCTGTATTTAATTTTGCGGCTTCTTCTTTGCATTTCTCAAAGAAGTAATGACCTCTTTCCCATCTGTTTTTACCTTGAATCATTGCTTCGGGCGTTCTTCTTAAGGTTGACTGCGTTGTAGAAGTATCTGCTTCACCAAGCATGATGATGGCTTCTTTATTCTTGAATACACTTTTCAAATCACCAACATTCATATTTGTCTTTTTAAGTCCATAAGGAAACAACGTTTCAAAATCCGGCAATGTATACCAGCCCGCATTTGCACTTACTGCTTTAAGAATTCTAGCTTTGGGAACAAAGAAAAGAAACCTGTGAACAAATTGGGCTCCCGCAGAATGGCCAAACAATAAATAATCTTTTGATTTGTTTTTCATCTTTGACTTAACGGAATCAAAAATCGGTTCAATAAAAGAATACGACCATTCGCTTTCAGGAAGCGATGAAATCAAAGTGTCATTCTTTCCCATCACAAACATATTACCCATATTATAATTGACATCTTCCGGAAAATTTTTAGTGGAAAATTCTGGAACGATAAGCAATGCATTGTTCCTTTCTGCAATTTCCGACCATTGATCGCGGTATTCAGAGGCATTTCTATTGACGCCGTGCATAACAAAAAGAATTTTAGAATCAGAGTTATACATGCTGGGCAGATAGGTAAAAACATTTATCTTTGCACCATTTAGCAACGAATCGGAATAGAATTCAAAGGAATCTTTTCCTTTCTTAATAAACATATCATCATCTGTATAAGGGACTACGCCCGAGACAAAGTCTGTACATGTGAATGAAGTAAATAAAATAAGTACACTTAAGAATATTTTCATTTTTTTCATATTCATTTCTCCAATTTTACTTAATAAGACGAGAAAGTAATTCCCGGGCAATACTTAATTCATTCCCATGAACGCCATCAATCAATCCGAGAGCAATAAAGTTATTAACTAAGCGATCTTGATTAACCATAAAAATTGCTCTTTCAGATATTGTAGAAAAATTGTTATCAAATTATCCCCTTTCCAAACTATTGAAATCGAACTCTAAATTTTTTAAATATTTGTTTTTCAACTACTCGTCAAAATTTGGAAACTATCTATTTTTGTAAAATCATTTTCATTGTTTCTGTTGTTTTGTTTGTAATTAACTGATAAAAGTAGATACCACTCGCCAATCCATTTCCATCTAATTTTACTTCGTATTTACCTGCTTGCTTTTCTTCGTTAACAAGAGTTACTATTTCTCTTCCGAGCAAATCAAATACTCTTAATGTAACATGTCCGGCAACCGGTAACCGATAACCAATAACTGTCGTTGGGTTAAATGGATTCGGATAATTATAAATGTTAATTCTTTCGGGTATTTCATTATCCAATCTTTCAACCGAAGTAACACCGTGCAGCAGAAAATCTCCGGCTGAGATTGCCATATTTTTATAGTCATGCCCAACATTTGGAACATCTATCAATTTCCAGATCAAAGAAGAATTTATTTGAACACCTTTATTAAAAAAATATGCCGCTCTTTCAAAACGGTTTCGCCCCTGGGCATCTGACAAGGGATCGGTGTTCAAATTGGAATCCCTTAATGTGTCTGCCGTTCCACGCATAATAATTAGATTGCGGTTTGTATAATCGACCAGGTCATTCGAAAAAATATTTAAAGAAG
>JBBAAM010000148.1:0-2813 GCA_041658245.1 Melioribacteraceae bacterium | reverse complement strand
ATTCTACACGAGAAAGAATCTCTAATCGATGCTCATCTATAGAAAGAAGATTATCAATATCCACTTCAATATTTTTCTTCTTTGCCCCCTCTTTAATTATATCTTTATTCTCACGTATAAATTTAATGTCTAACATACATATATATTATACCCCGAAGCAAAATTTTTTCAAAATTTGCTACGGGGTAGGTAAAAAATGATATAATGTTTAAATTACTAATCACTAGAAACTAGTTACTAGAACCTAACCCCATGAAAGACATCTACAAATTAAAACCTGAACAATTTCCAAAACCCTTACTTGAAATCCCTCAGCCACCAAAAATTCTTTATATAAGAGGTAAACTTCCAAATCCTGATATGATATATCTCACTGTCGTTGGTTCTCGTAAATACACTTCTTACGGTAGAGACATTTGTGAGAAATTAATTCATGGACTCAAGGGCTATCCTATCGTTATTGTTTCAGGTCTTGCTATGGGAATAGATAGTATTGCTCATAAAACAGCTCTTGAAGTTGGATTAATAACAATATCTTTTCCAGGTTCAGGACTTGATAATAGTGTTCTATATCCAAGGATGAATATTAAACTCGCTCAAGAAATTATAGATAAAGGAGGTTGTTTACTTTCAGAATTTGAGCCAAATGCTATTTCACAACTTTATTCTTTTCCTCAGCGTAATAGATTAATGGCCGGAATTTCCAAGGCAGTATTAATAATAGAAGCTGAGGAAAAATCCGGCACCCTCATAACTGCTCGCCTAGCTCTAGACTATAATCGTGACGTTTTGGCTGTTCCCGGTTCGGCATTTTCTTCAAATTCCAATGGAACAAACTGGCTCATCAAACAAGGTGCAACTCCTGTTATAAGTAGTGCAGATGTATTAGAAGCTCTTGGTTTTGAAATAGAAAGACCGAAACAAACTGACAAAGAAAAATATGCTGACTGCGGAAAAGATGAAATGAAAATTATCGAGCTTCTCCGCGAACCAAAGGAAAGGAACGACCTCATCCGCGAACTCGGTATGGACATCGGCTCCGCCAACGCCCTGCTTTCTATAATGGAAATAAAAGATTTAATCAAAGAAGAATTGGGAGAAATTAGGAGGATGTAATTTTGCTTGCAATCTATGATATATATGATATCCTATATATAGGTGCTTGTGAGGGTTTCGACTCTCTCGCGGTTATACTAAACTGCAGCCAAGTACCATCAAAGTACACCTCAAGAGAGGTGTTTTTTGATTTTAATCGTTTTCTGGATTGCCTGAATACATTATTCTCTCTCCTGTCATTTTATTTACTCCCCAGAAAGGAATTATGCTTAAAAAGAATTTTTCTCCTTCATCTATTTGCTTTACAATAATTTTAACTCTTATTTTAGACCCATGAGAATCTACAACGGCAATAAATTCATAATAAGTAATTAATTTTAGTATTTTAATCCAACCATCTTTTCTTTTTATTCTTTCAAATTTATTAGTAGTCCATAATCCTTGTAATGTTTTTGACTGTCTTAATATCTCTGGAGCAACTTTCAAATGCCTAAATCTAATAAATTGGTCACCAATAATTCTTGTTCTATTCCATTCTTTAAATATTAAATGTTCCCATCCCTTAGAATTAAAACTTACATTTCCACAAAGATAAGGACAATATACTGACTTAATATCTTCGTAAAATTTTTCAGCTTCATTTTTAATTTCATTAAATTTATCTATAGAAAATTCCATGACTATATTATCTCATTTTGTTAAAAAATAAACAATAACTTTTATCATATTTGCATAAAAATGTGATTTTATGTAATACTATGGAAATATGAAACTTTTAATTGTTGAATCACCTTCAAAAGCAAAGACAATAGAAAAATATTTAGACGGCGCATATACTGTGCGTGCGTCTGTTGGACATATACGCGATTTACCAAAATCAAATAAAGATGCGATTGATATCCCTGCCGGATTTGTTCCCCGTTATGAAATTTCAAAAGGCAAAGAAAGAGTTGTTCATGAATTAAAATCTCTCGGAGAAAAAGCAACTGAAATAATGCTCGCGACTGACCCGGACCGCGAAGGAGAAGCAATATCTTGGCATTTGAAAACTATTTTGGAAGAAGACCACGAAGGAAAGAATCCCAGTAGTAGAGCAAAGCTCACTACGGGACAAATAGCTTCCTACGGGGCAGGTAAAAAAATCAAAGTTCCAATAAAAAGAGTAACTTTTCATGAGATTACCAAAGAAGCAGTGGAAACAGCTTTAAAAAACCCACGAGATATAGACCAAAACTTAGTGAAAGCTCAAGAAGCTCGCCGAGTGCTCGATAGACTTGTCGGTTATGATTTGTCTGGAATTATCTGGAAGAAAGTCCGTTATGGATTATCTGCTGGACGAGTTCAATCCCCAGCTCTTCGAATAATAATGGAACGCGAAAGAGAAATCCGTGCTTTTATTCCTAAACAGTATTGGACTATTGAAGGAATTTTTGAGACTAGCGGACGAAGCCAACTTATTCTCTCTTGCGTAGAAGAACCTCGTGATAAAAAAGTTGTAGATAAAATATTAGATTTAGGTAATAAGGAAAAATGGTTTGTAAAAGATTTAAAAACAAGTGAACAAAAGAGACAACCTCGCCCACCATTTACGACTTCAACTCTCCAGCAAACTGCAAGTAATCGCCTTGGATTCTCCCCCTCACGTACCATGCAAGTAGCCCAGAAGCTCTATGAAGCGGGTCATATTACTTATATGCGTACCGATAGTATGAACTTAAGTATTGTGGCCCAGAATCAAATTCTTGCTCTGGTGGAAA
>JBBAAM010000147.1:0-2834 GCA_041658245.1 Melioribacteraceae bacterium | reverse complement strand
CATACGAACCGGGCGAGATTGGTAAGTCAGCAAGAATCGAATTAATTCCTAGAACTGATTTCTTCAAAATTATAAATACTTCTGAAACAATTGATTCGGGTAAATCAGATTTAAATATCACGCGGGATTGGATAAACCGTAAGAATACCATCTCAATTAAAGGAAGTCTTTCCAAGTCTACAAAGCGCGATACAGTTTCTCTGAATGTTTTTAATCCAACTTTTTACTTTCTCAATCTGATGAAAGAAAGTTTTGTGAAGAGTGGAATTTCTTTTACCGGAAAAGTTGATACGATGACCTTAAACAGCGAAGCATACAAAATATTTTCACTTAAACGTGACTTAGATCGGGTTATTATTAATACAAATAAAACAAGCGACAATCTGAGCGCCGAAATGTTATTGCGTGCTCTGGCATTAAAATATTCAGGTCACATGGCTTCTGCAAAAAAAGGAATTGTGCTGATTGACAGTTTAATTTCTCTTGTTGGATTAAATCCTAAAAATTATATGATCGTTGATGGTTCGGGACTTTCGTTCTACAATTTGCTCTCTGCCGAACTGCTGACTGAGGTTCTGAAATATTTTTATTTCAAACAGCCGGACTTGTCCCATAAACTTTCCAATTCGTTTCCCGTCTCGGGTTTCGATGGAACACTTAGTAATCGAATGAAAAAATCTGTCGCCTTCAAGCGCGTGTTTGCCAAAACCGGAACGATTCGTGGCGTAAGTAGTTTGTCAGGTTATTTAATCAGCAGAAACAATCACATGATCGCATTCTCAATTCTTATTCAAAATTTCACCGGCGGATCAAATCAAGCACGAAGTATTCAGGATATTATTTGCAAAATCATTATTGAAACGAATTAAAATAATGGTTAATGATGAAAACTTATAGACAATTCAAAATATTTACTAACCCGATTAATGTTGATCTTGTGAGCGGACTTCTATGGCAGCTTGATATTGACGGTATCAACGAAACAGATAGCGGTTTAATCATTTATGTTGGTTCTTCAAAAAATGTTCTCCGGAGTGATATTGAAAATATTCTGCATCAAATTGTTGACGGGAAACATATCATCTCATTCACAATTGAAGAAGAAACATTGGAAGATAAAAACTGGAACGAAGAATATGAAAAGAATGTCCGGGTAATTGAAGTTACCGATCGAATTGTTATCAAACCTTCATTCAAAGATTACACACCAAAGAAAGATCAGATTATCATTACGATTGATCCCAAAATGTCATTTGGAACCGGAGAACATGCAACGACCAAACTTGTCCTTCAATTCATCGAAAAATATCTGCACGGTGGCGAAACAGTTTTAGATGTTGGTTCAGGTACAGGTGTATTAGGAATTGGCGCTGTTATGCTCGGGGCGAAATCTGCGCTATGTATTGATAACGATGAATGGTGTTCCTTAAATGGAAATGAAAATGTGAAGGCAAATAATCTCGAAAGTAAAGTTGAAATTCGTTTGGCGGAGATAGATCAGATCCAAGAAAAAGATTTTGATTTGATAGTCGCAAACATCAACAAACATATTCTTCTGGAGATCGCCGAAGAAATTAGACGTAAAATAAAAGAAACCGGAACGTTGATTCTTTCCGGTCTCTTAATTGTTGACGAAGAAGATATAATACAGAGATTTGCTCTATTTGGTTTTAGACCAATAAACAAATCCGTGATGGATGAATGGTGTGTACTCGTCCTTCAACTAAAATAAAAATTAAGGCTGGAACTTGTTTAATAGTTTTGCCAATTCTTTTTGTTCGTGGTCATTCAAAACAGAAGTAAGGGCAGTAATATTATCCGCATACTTTGGCAAAATAGAGCCGATTTTTGTTTTTCCACTTGCGGTAAGATCAGCGAGAATAACTCTTCGATCTTCCTTTGAAAAAATTCGCTTAACAAGTCCTTCTTTCTCCAAATTATCCATTACACATGTAATATTAGCGCCGGTAACCATCATTTCTTCACTCAATCTTTTCAAGGGAACCGGTCCGATGTTATGAAGGATTTCTAAAACGCCAAACTGAGGTGCGGTTAAATGTTCTGCGAACATCTGCTTAGCCTGGATTTTTTTGTACTTGTCATACGCTTTTGACAATTTCTCCCATAATTCTAAAGCCATTTGTTTTTTTTCACTTGCCATATTACTTCTCCTTCGTAAAGTTAATTAAAAATATCAACAGAGAACTTTTTAATAACCGAACAGCTTATTCAAATTTTGTTATTTCTATTATTAGCTTATTCAAATACATAGTTAAAATAGATTTTTCTAACGAGAAAATAAAGAATTATTATTAATTTTTTTCATTATTACGTTAATTATTCTTTTTTGGGATCATTAATTTCGATGGGGGTTTGAAACTAAGCGCGGATAAATTATATTATCTAAAGGAATAACAATTTTTCTAATCTGGAACTTGATGCTAAATAAACAAGATATTTTAGATTTCGTCTCTGACAATGATTTGGTCGGATCAGAATCATCTCAATTATTTTCATACTCTCAGCAGATTGATGAGAATGAATATTTTATAATTACAAAAAAATTGTTGAGCACTAATGATTTCTCATTCTATTGGAGTAATCCGATTGAATATCATTCCTTTTTAGCTCAGGGAGAAGTTTATTCTATCTACAAAAATGAATTTACTGATTTATCAAAGCTTGATGAACAATTGAAAAATTTACCCTTCAATATTATTTCTAACAATAGAAATAACGTTGGAACAACTGATCCATTATTTGTTGGAGGAATAAAATTCCCTTCCGCGAAAAACGAAGAAATTTGGAATGACTTTCAGTTTGCCAGATGGAGT
>JBBAAM010000146.1:0-2847 GCA_041658245.1 Melioribacteraceae bacterium | reverse complement strand
GTAGCGCTCCAAACTTAAAATTCTTTGGGAATTCGACCGATGAAGACTACAAAAAATATTTATATATGCTTTCAGTTAAGACACAATTTGCCGGCAGCAATGTTCACAAGCTCATAATTCATTTGCTTAAATATCTTTGTAAAAAATACTTCCAAGAATTTGAAGTTATTGACGAAGGACATTATTGGGAAACCGAAGATGAAAAACTGTTGGAAGAAACATTCGAAAAATATAACGATCTGCTAGACTCTGTTGGTTCGGCTTTGGAAAATATCCCTATGGATTCTGCTGAAACTTTCGAAGAGTATTTTGATAGAATTTTGAAAATAATTCAAGGCAGGCGTAAAAAATGAATACCATTCAAACCACTTGTAAAACTGGTCGAAGATCAAATAGACATAATGGTTTACAATCCGCCGTGGCGGACTACAACCTCACCTACGAAGAAGTAAAAATTGTAGATCCGGAAATAGAAAAAATAACATCAGAAGCAGATTACAATAAATTTCAGATGTAATAAATTTTTATACGCTTAATTTTTTAATGCCAAAATTAAATGTCACTTAATACCAAAAGAGTAATTTCTGTTGTTGAAGAAAAGATTGGCTAAGACTAAAAATCCTTTTAATGTTTGTCCCGCTTTGAGGGAGCGGTTCTCCCAATGAAATCGGGTCTGGTATTTTATTTTTGCCTATTTAAAAGCGAGTTGAAAGACTCGTTTTTTTTATTTTAATATTTATCTACATTTGTCATCGAAAGAATTCCGAATTCATAAAACAGATGTCATCAAAAATTATAAAAGTAAAGGGGACAGAAATACTTCTTCGAAAAAGTCCCCGCTCACGCAACATGAATATCACCGTTAAACCGTTTGGAGGTGTTCGTATAACAATACCGGAAAGAGTATCGTTTTATGAAGGTGAAAAGTTAGCTCATGAAAAAATTAGATGGATAGAAGAGCACGTTGATAAAATACCGAAGGAAAGAGCATTGAAAAGAAGCTCTTATAAACTATTCCCCAAAAGGAGACCGGCGGCAACCCGGTTTGATAGTAGTTTGAATGAGCTTTTTTGTTTTGGTTTGTTTATTTTGTGACACAAATGGAGAACTAAAAGGATTATTACAATGCAAACGAAATCAACAGCCACCCGCGCAAGAATAGAACCGGCAGTAAAAGCAAAAGCAAAAAAAATCTTTGCTAAAGTTGGATTATCGGAAAGTGAAGCAATAAGATTATTCTATCACCATTCTGTATTAGCCGGAGGAATTCCTTTTGATCTAAAAATTCCAAACGCAGAAACGCGAGCTGCAATGAAAGAAGTTGATAAAGGGATTTATAGTAAAGGATACACCAATATTGATGAAATGTTCGAGGACTTAAAGAAATGATTTTAACCGTTCACTACTCTAGTAAATTTAAGAAAGATCTGAAACAATTACAGAAGTGGAGCGAAGGTATTGAACAATTAAATTCTGTATTGAAACTATTGAAAAACAGTGAGAGACTTCCAGAGAACTACAGAGATCATAAATTAAGGGGAAAATATGCACATCATAGAGAATGCCATATCAAACCCGATTTTTTGTTGATATACAAAATTGAAGGTGAAAAATTAATTTTAGTTCGCATCGGCTCACATTCGGAGTTGTTTGAATGAAAGAGGTACTGACTGCGAGTAACAAAACCAAAATAAAACCGGTTCATCCTGGCGAAATACTTTTAGCGGAATTTCTAAAGCCGATGGATATTACACAATATCGGCTTGCGAAAGATCTCTGATTGCTGCTATCAAGGATAAGCCAAATACGGCGCCAACCGCTCTTTTGCTTTCAAAGTATTTTAATCTTTCCGATGAGTTTTAGTTGAACTTGCAGAACAGGTTCGATTTTGAAACGGCAAAAGATAAAATGAAAGACCAATTGCATTCTATAAAGACGGTTTCAAAAGCCGCGTAACTCAATTATCATCGATAAACTTCCGGATTCATAAAACAGATGTCATCAAAAATTATAAAAGTAAACGAGACAGAAATACTTCTTCGAAAAAGTCCCCATTCACGGTATATGAATATTTCTGTTAAGCCGTTTGGAGGTGTTCGTATTTCTATCCCGGAAAGAGTATCGTTTTATGAAGGAGAAAAATTAGCTCATGAAAAAATAAAATGGATAGAAGAGCACGTTGATAAAATGCGAGGTTATGAAAAAGCATATGCTATCTATGATGAGAATTCCAAATTCCAAACACGGAATCATCAATTGGAATTAAAAGCATCCAAAAACAACAGAATTTCTGCGAGAGTTAGAAATGGATTAATAATGATTAAATATCCTCTCGGAAAGGATTTAAAGTCATTCGAAATACAGAAGGTGATAAGAAAAGGAATCGAGAATGCCTATCGAGAAGAAGCGAAAGAGTATCTGCCCAAAAGACTAAATGATCTTTCAGACAAGTATGAACTTCCTTTTAATGAACTCTTCATTAAAAATATAAAAAGCCGGTGGGGAAGTTGTTCGGGGAAAAATAATATAAATCTCAGCATTCACTTAATGCGCCTGTCCGATCATTTAATAGATTATATCCTTCTTCATGAACTAGCTCATACGAAAGTTAAAAACCATAGTAAAAAATACTGGAATTTTCTCGATACTTTGACAGGAGATGCGAAGAGATTAGACAAAGAATTGAAAAAATTTAAAATTGGACTGAGTTAGATTATCAACTTTATTACAAAATCTACTTTTTAATTATCAAAATTGGCAATCAGGATTAAAAATCTTATTGTTGAATCCCGTACATCCTCTCTTTATATTTCACCACCAAAAATTATTGAGGAAAGATGCTATCCG
>JBBAAM010000145.1:0-2856 GCA_041658245.1 Melioribacteraceae bacterium | reverse complement strand
CCAACTCCAATCTTCCAATTGATGATACATTTTACAAAATAATTTCGCATGAACCATCAGTGCTTCCTCTAAAATTGTTTTCACCTTTTTGGCTAAACTCAACCTTACCCCGGCTGATTGAAAAAAATAAGATTGATCTTTTATTCGAACCGAATGTTCTTCTTCCGCTTGTAGATCTTGGAAAAGTAAAATGTATCTCTGTAGTTCATGATGTAATATTCAAAGTGTATAAAGAATACTATCCTTTCTTTTACAGGCAATATCTTTCATTACTTCTTCCGCCATCGTTAAAAAAATCAGATTGCGTAGTAACGGTTTCTGAACTTTCCAAAAATGATATTATAAAATATTATAAGATACCTAAAGAGAAGATTCAGGTAGTATATAATACTGCCTCTGAACAATTTCAGCCGCGTAATTTTGATGAACCCGGTTATTCTGAAATTCTCGATGAATTTTCTTTACCCAAAAAATATTTGCTTTATGTAGGGGTGGTAGAAAAACGTAAAAATATTCTTGGTTTAATAAAAATCCTGGACCTTCTCGAAAAAGAGGGAAGTCAATTAGAGCTTGTTATTATTGGTAAGGCAGGTCACGATTCAGAGACAATCCTTCCCGAAATCTCAAAGAGAAAAAAAACTATCAAATATTTTAGTTTCGTGAGTGACGAAGCATTAGCATATATTTATAACTCTGCTTTCGCTTTTATTTTTCCTTCATTTTATGAAGGATTTGGAATTCCTCCGCTTGAAGCGATGCAGTCAGCAATTCCTGTTTTGTCCTCAAATACTTCTGCCTTGGTTGAGGTGGTGGGAGAGGGCGGGCTGATTCATAACCCGAATGATTATACAGGATTTGTGAATGATATATTAAAATTAGAAAGGGATGAAAAGTTTTATTCACTTATGAAATCGAAAGCATTGGAACAATCAAAGAAATTCAGCTTAAAAGAGACTACAAAAAAATTAGTTGGCATCTTTAACAAATACAATAAAATTTGAGTCGTGTTAGAAATTAAAATATTATGAAGATACTGTTTGTTATTACTAAGTCCGAGATAGGCGGAGCTCAAGTATTTGTCCTCAATCTGGCACGTGCATTGAAAAAAAATGGATATGACGTTGAGGTGGCTGCCGGAGATGGTGATTATCTTTTCGACGAACTTCAAAAAGATAGTATCACATTTCATTACTTGACCTCATTGAAAAGGAATTTCAGCATAATAAACTCATTCTATTTTATATATGACCTGCATCGATTATTGAAAAAAAATAAATATGATGTTGTTCATCTAAACAGCACTAACACCTTAGTTGGTGCAATCTCAACTTCTTTCTTGAAAGAAAAACCCAAAACAGTATTCACTTTTCACGGTTTATCCTTTATAGATAAAAATTATCAAGCTAATTTCTTCTTTAAGATGCTTGCTAAGTTTTATTATAAATTCCTTCTAAATACTTTAGATAGAGTTGTATTCGAATGCAATCTTAACTATAAAGAAGTCAAAGCAGCCGGTATGGTGAAAAATGCCGAAGTGATTTATAACGGTTTAGATGAAAGGAAGATGAACTTCTTGAGCGAACACGATGCTCGAGTTTATTTTTCTGATAAGTGTGGTCTGGATTTGACAGATTCCTTTTTGATTGGTTCTACAGGAAGGCTTATTTACCAGAAGAATTATGAGTTTCTAATTCGTAACTATTTGAAGATAAAAGAAAGAATCCCAAATGCAAAAGTTGTAATTGTTGGCGATGGTCCCGACCGTGAAAATTATGAAGGGTTGATTCAAAAGTATGGAATACAAAACGACTTCTTCCTGGTAGGCGAACTTAAAAACTCTCATCAGTATATGAAAGGATTTGATGTCTTCACGCTTTCATCACGTTACGAGGGTGTTTCGATAAGTTTGATTGAAGCATTATATGCGGGAATACCGATCCTTGCTTCAAATGTGGGGGGCAATCCAGATGTGGTTGGTAATTCTCAGAATCAATTATTTGTGCTAGATGACTTTGATGATTATATCTCTAAACTTGTGGATATAAAAAGAAACCGGGAAGAGATTATAAAATTTAATGCCTCTATAAAGCATAGATTCTCATTAGAAAGCATGATGAATCATTATAAATATTTGTTTGATGGATTGATAAAAAACTAACTATAATTTGATTTTCAGTTAAATATTTGATGGCAATACTCAATGGAAAATTACTACAAAAATAAAAATGTTCTTATAACGGGCGGTTTGGGTTTTATCGGAAGCAATTTAGCACTCAAGTTGATTTCACTTGAGGCAAACATCAGTATAATTGATAACCTCAATCCACTCTACGGGGGAAACCTTTATAATATTTTAGGCATCGAAAATAAAATTGAAATAGTAAAAAATGATGTTCGCGATACCAATGCAATTCTGCCTCTAGTTGAAAAGTCCGACCTCATTTTTCATCTCGCCGCACAAGTGAGTTATATAGATAGTCTTAACATTCCATTTGAAGATTTGGATCTAAACGCCCGCGCCACTCTTAATATTTTAGAAACTTGTAGGAAATATAATCCAAAATCCAAAATCATTTTTTCCAGTTCAAGAATGGTTTATGGCAAAGTGGAAAAACCTGTTGTCACCGAGAATTGTGATACTAATCCGCTTAGTCTATATGGAATTCATAAACTTACTTCTGAGAAATATTTGTTGATGTATTATAAAGATTTTGGTATTCCATGTTCTATATTAAGATTGACAAATCCTTACGGTCCAAGACAACAAATAAAACACAGCAAATATTCTCTTGTCGGCTGGTTTATCAGACAAGCGATGGAAAATAAAGTTATCAAAATATATGGAGACGGACTGCA
>JBBAAM010000144.1:0-2977 GCA_041658245.1 Melioribacteraceae bacterium | reverse complement strand
GTAAGATCAGGCAATTCGCTCTGTAGTCGAAACCGAAAGTATTATACTTACTGAGAGAAATATTTCTAAAGATTTTCAATATGATTTTTTTGTAAAAATATACACATTACTCAAATATACATCAAAGTAAAAAGTAGAAAGTAGAAAGTAAAAAGTAGAAAGTAGGAATATAAGGAAGTTGGCGGTAATGGGTGACAACAACTTCATAGACGACAAAGACTATCAGGACTTATCAACACACATAGACAATAATGACAATATTTAATACATTTGTAAGAAAAGAAAAGTTGAAAACACATCATAAAATAATAAACGGTGATAGCAGAAAAATGACTGAATTGAATGACAATTCGATTCATTTAGCAATTACTTCACCTCCATATTGGCAATTAAAAGATTATGGGTCAGCAGATCAAATAGGCTATAATGATAGTTATGAAAACTACATAAATAACCTCAGTCTTGTTTGGAAAGAATGTTACCGTGTATTATTTCCTGGTTGTCGTTTATGCGTAAATATAGGAGATCAGTTTGCCCGCTCTGTCTATTATGGCAGGTATAAAGTAATTCCAATCAGAGAAGAAATAATTAAATTCTGTGAGAATGTCGGATTCGATTACATGGGAGCTATAATTTGGCAAAAAGTTACTACTTCTAATACTACTGGTGGCGGGGTACAAATGGGATCATATCCGTATCCTAGAAATGGCATACTTAAAATTGACTATGAATTTATCTTAATTTTTAAGAAACTTGGGGAAGCTCCTAAACCTATCATTGAAAACAAGGAACTTTCTAAGATGACTCCAGAAGAATGGAATACCTTTTTTGCTAGCCATTGGAACTTTTCAGGTGTAAAACAAGATAATCATATCGCTATGTTTCCTGAAGAATTGCCAAGAAGACTTATTAAAATGTTCTCCTTTGTAGGCGATACTGTGCTAGATCCATTTGCAGGAAGTGGAACTACAAACCTTGCAGCAAAAAATCTTGCACGTAATTCGGTCGGTTTAGAAATTAATCCTGATTTCATTCCAATTCTTAAAGAAAAACTGAACTGTCAACAAACAGATATTCAAGGCACAACATATCAGTTTGTTAAACAGAATCAGATAATCGATTTTGAAAATGAAATCCAAAAACTACCTTACATATTTAAGGATCCACATAAACTTGACAAAAAGATTGATCCTAAGAAATTACAATTTGGATCTAAAATAGATAGTAATGGCTCGTCTAAGAGAGAAGAGTTTTTCACAATAAAAGAAATTATTAGTCCGATAAAAGTCCGTTTAAATAATGATTTGACAGTAAAACTAATTGGACTAATTGAAGATTCTGACTTCCTTCCTAAAGCAATGGCCTTTCTTGCTGCTAAAACAAAGGGGAAACGTGTTTTTCTTAAATTCGATAATTTAAAATATGATAACGAAAATAATTTACTATGCTATTTGTATCTTGAAAACAAAACTTTTTTAAATGCTCACCTCATAAAAAATGGATTGGTTAAAGTAGACACTGAATTTGATTATAAGTACAAAGAGAAATTTAATAGCTTAACTAATGAGTTTCAACGAAAATGATGTAAATAATTTGCTAAACATTTTAAAACCTGGCATAAAGAATGCAAAGACGGCTTCAGCAATTGAGAGTGAACTAAATCACATGTCTGGATTTCAAATCACTGGAAATCAAGTCAAAGCAAGAAGTTTAATAACTTATGCTATTCAAATCGGGCATTTGATAAAAAGCTCTACTTCAAATCCTGCAGGCTATTGGTTAGAAGGTAATCCAGATGAGATAAAAAAATATATTTCATCTCTTGAACATAGAGCAAAAAAAATAACCAACAAGCGAATAACTTTAAAAAAAATTTAGAATAATGGCAAAGGAATGGATTATTGGTTCAGATGGCAAAGATCTGAAATTTAAGCGAGAAACTCTTCTTAATTATGGTATGAACAGATGGGGTTTAAATAAAGCACATAGCGTTGGATCCACCTCCGAACTAATCCGTACTTGTGCCCCTACAAAATATGAAGAATGGGAGGCATTTTACTTTGCTAATGCTAAACAAAAAAAGAATGATGGTTTAAAAGTTACTAGAGAATATATTTCTGGACTGGGGCAAACTTTATATATAAAATTATCCGAAGTTGTTCAAAGTGAGTTAGAGTCAATTACAGAAGAGGAATGTTGTGATTATGCTTATAATCTTGTTCTTAATAGGACTTATGAAGGTTATAAATCAGAAATTGAAACAATATACGGACAATTGGAAGTTGCAGTAGAGAAAAAAATAGAACCTGCTCCTGATAAATGGGATAGAACATATTGCGTTGATTTTTTCATCAAAGTTAAAGACAAATTTATTGGAATCCAGATCAAACCAATTGCTTCTGGTCAGGCTTTAAACCAATACCAATGGATAGAAATGCATAAAAAGAACCATGAAAAGTTTGAATCAGAATTTGGTGGAAAAGTTTTTTTCGTCTATTCTGTGAAAATTGGAACTGGTAAAAAGCAAATCTATAATACGGAAGTAATTGAACAAATCCGTAAAGAAATAGAAAGGCTTTCATAAATAGCCACATACCGCCAACAATCGGGTCTATGCAATTTGCTTGCACGGTATTTGCGTGACGCACGACCGTTAAGCCATTAACAGTAAACGGATGATAAAGCCGGACCGCGCCACTGCTGTTAAGATAATAACAGTAACGAGAGATATAACCTGCACGTAATCAAAATTGTACCGCGAAACTCGTATCGTTTACCAGCCTTGCACCTGGACGGCAAAAACTGCGCCATACCGGCTGACGCCGGTAGCGCAGCCTTCCTCTACCCGCTGCCGATAATTCTAACACAGAGTTTTTTATTCTTGCATTGCAGGATAGCATTTCTTTCTAAATAAAATATTAATTTGCGGTGAAATAATTTTATTGAACTAACCTGTAAATAATCTCATCATGACAAC
>JBBAAM010000143.1:0-2989 GCA_041658245.1 Melioribacteraceae bacterium | reverse complement strand
TGACGTTTATGCTCGGACTTAACCGGCAGTACTATTCTTCCATCGCGCTGAGTTACATATTCTTCTTGAACCAGATAAGAATCACTCAATTGTTTTAAAAGTTTTTGTACCTGTTTTCGGAGAGAAGCTTCCTTCTCGCGGATTTCTATTCTTATTTCCCGAAGTTTAATACTCGCATCGTCTCGTATTTCACCATTCTCTGTAAACACTCTTCCAATAAAATGTTCGAACACTTTATCAACAAATAATCTTTCTGTCAATTCGTGCAAATATGATTGTCCACCATCTCTGGGTTTTAAGAACTGAAATAATTTGCGTGAAGTTTCTGCGAGTTTGAGAATATCCATTATCTGTTTTATCTGAAGAACTGTTCCTTCAATACGACTTCGCGAGAGGACTTCATTGAGGTCGGGCAAATATTCTAACGGCGGAAAATCGTTTTTAATTAGTATTTCTTTTGCTTCGTTAACTTGTCTGCCGTTTTTCTTGATCAATTCAAGATTGGTAAGAGGGAGTATATTCTGAACAACATTTTTTCCGTTATCAGTAATGCAATATTTGATGATCTGAGCAATTACTTTTTGGTATTCTAATTTTTCAAGAACTTTTTGAGTGATCATTTTTTAATCTGAGATGAGTCTATTTGTAAATTTGGATCGGAATCTTTCTTCTCGATATATTTTATTAAATAATCCGTTGCTTTCGTATTTTTCCCAATAATAAGATCAATTGACTTAGGAATTAAATCGAGAACAAAATTATAACTAAGAGAATTATTTCTTTGAGCAATATTTGGAAAACTGAAAATATTGAGAAACAAAAATACTGCGCTAAGAAAAAATGCTATCTGAACAGTTCCGATTATACCACCAATAAATTGATTTATAAAACGATTTACCTTATCGAATGGATGAACAACACGCTTAATCAAGGAGGCAATCAAGATTGCAATTAAAAATATTGTAATACCGGCAATGACACTTGATAGATATTCATCATTATTAAAAAAGAGTGCCAGATATTTCCCAACCTTGTTTGAAAATTGGAAGGCGAGAATTACACCAATTATAAAACCAATCAAACCAATTATTTTTCTAACAAACCCATCTTTGAAGCCCAGTAAAAAACCAATAATTAAGATGATTAGGATAATGTAATCGAGATAATTCAATTAGCGCTCAAAACTTTTTCAACAATTTCTTTCACAACTTTGCCATCTGCTTTGCCCTTTAGCGCTTTTGCAGCTTGCGGCATTAGCTTTGGAAAATCTTCCTTTGTTTTAGCACCTATTTCCAGAGCGATCTTTTTTACTTCTAATAAAATTTCTTCGAGTGAAAGCTGCTTTGGTAAATACTCCTCGATGATTTTCAACTCAGCTTCTTCTTTCTCGGCTAATTCAATTCTTCCGCCATTACGAAATTGTTCGATTGATTCTTTTCTCTTTTTTGCTGCAGTCGAAAGCATTTTAATTTCTTCTTCGGCAGTTAGTTCTTTTCCTGTACCACTTTTCTCAAATTCTAAAATCAATGCACGGATTGAACGAATTGTTTCAAGGCGAATTTTATCACCAGATCTCATTGCGTCTTTTAAGTCCTGGTTTATCTTTTCTGTCAAATTCATAATTACTCCGGTATTAGATCTAAATTTTATGTTGGTCAAAATAACTAATTAGCTTGATATTATTTTTATTAAAGAGATCATGGTAATCCAACAATTTTTCCTGAAGCCGTATTATCCTCGAAGAATGATTGGACAACCTGACAAATTTCCTTTGGACTTACCAGTTTGGTAGTATCATTAAACCACTCGCGGTTAGCCTGTGTATCAATTGCAAATGGTGCAACTGCATTGGCTCTTAATCTAATTCCCTTCCCCTCAAGAGCAAGTGTTTCAACCAAAAAATTCAGAGCATTTTTAGAAATATTGTAGGCGGCTTTGTTTGCTTCCGGTTTGAGACTTGAGAGCGCGCTTGTAAAACAAATTGAGCCGCCCTCAGTTTCTTCTATTAATTTTGCAAAGTGTTTAGCTATTAGAAATGATGAGCAAAGATTTATATCCAACATTTTTTTGAAATCAGCATATTCAGTAGCAGAGATTGTTTCACCACCAATAAAACCTCCTACCGTACTAAATAGATAATAACCGGCATCAGTTTTCTTTTTCACTTTAGCAAATGCTTGCGCAACATATTCCTCTTTTGTCAAATCAGAAATAGGAATAATGCTATAATTATTTTTGACGGTTTGTATCTCAAAAATACTTCGCGTAAAAAAATAGTAGTAATCATAGTTTTGATTTAGAAAAAATTTAACGGCAGCTTTTCCCAAATCTCCCGTTGAACCAAACAGCAAAAATATTTTTCCGGAACTCACTTCTTACCTTTTATTATAAATTTTGCACCAACCGGAAAGTGATCACTAAATCCGCCGATATATTGTGAGCCCTCAAATGTCGGAATCGCACCACCTTTTCTTTTCCCTTCTTTAAAAACCATGAATTGTGGTTTGATCACACTGAATGAATTGCATTCATATTCAGATCTCTTTCCGTCTAAAAATGAGTATGAAATAATAATTTGATCTATCATATTAAACTTTCTGCCGTATAAATAAGAACCTTCATGATTGGTGAATTTCTTATACGCCAGATTAAGAAGAAGATTTTTGGATGGATTAGCACATTCAAAATCCGACGCACCTAAAACTTTTTCAACGGATTCATTGTTTGGTTCATCATTGAAATCACCTATGATAATTATATTACTGTTCGGAGAAGTCTTTGTGAGTGCAGCCAAACTTTTTTTCAGAACACTTGCTGCAACAATTCGATTAATATTCGATTTCTGTTCTCCGCCTCTTCTTGATGGCCAATGATTCACATATAAATGAACTTTTTCCTTATTTTTTCTATAAATCAAAACTACATGAAGTATGTCACGCGTCGGTTTACCATTTGGAAGTTCAACATAAAGAGTGGAAACACTATCTAT
>JBBAAM010000142.1:0-3086 GCA_041658245.1 Melioribacteraceae bacterium | reverse complement strand
AATGCGCTGCCTGTATTTCCGTATCCGATAATGCCGATTGTTTTTCCTTTTACCTCAACACCGCGGTTTTCTTCACGATTCCATTGTCCCTGCCGCACTTCTTTATCTGCTCTGAAAAAATTATTCGTCAATGCAATAAGCATTCCTGTCGCATGTTCGCCTACTGCATCTCTATTGCCTTCGGGAGAATTAAAGCATCGTATCCCTTTGCTTCCGGCATATTCCACATCTATGCTTTCCATGCCCGAGCCCGTCCTGCCAATAAATTTCAGGTTTGGCGCTCTATCAAGCAATTCCTTATCCATCCTCATCCTGCTACGGATAACGATCCCTATATAATCTCTGATGATTGCAATAATTTCTTCTCTGCTCTTATTTGTAAAAATATCACAGATAAATCCTTCTTCTTCCAGCATTTCCCTAAGGCAGGGATGTGTTGAATCAATAAAAAGTATTTTATTTTTCTTGTTGCCCACCAATAATCTTAAATTATTCAGCACGAAATTAAATAAAATCAATACTTCCTGCAAATCAAAATAATATTTACCCATTCATTGTCCTTTTCCATTAAAAAATAAAATCTTACTTTTACTTCATATTATACCAATTCTTAATTCAAATTAGTCCAAAGGCTAATTTGAATTATAGAATGGTTAATGCCGATAGACAATATGTTTAGTTCAACCTTTTTGGACTATTACATATTGCGTATCGGTATTATATTACACGTACAAGCACATTTGTAAATTGATTTACTGGAACTTAATGGGACAAATAACAACCTTTTGGGATTTTTTTAAACTGGTAAACCCGGAAAGTATCATCTTGTACGGTGGTTTTTGGTTTTTGCTGTTTGTTGTATTTGCTGAAACAGGCTTATTTGTTGGATTTTTTCTTCCCGGTGATTCTCTTTTATTTACCGCCGGACTGCTTACCGCTACCGGAATAATTGATATTCCTATTGTTTTTGTTGCAGAGGGTATATGTCTTGCAGCAATAGCAGGTAATTTCACCGGATATGCATTTGGGAAAAAAGCCGGACAGGCTATCTTTAAACGAAAGAAGAGTTTTTTCTTTAAACCCAAACATCTCCGGGTGGCAAAAGATTTTTATGAAAAACATGGCGGAAAAGCGATTATACTGGGTGCTTTTTTGCCTATTATCCGAACTTTTGCTCCTATTGTGGCGGGCGCTGTTGAACTTGAGTATAAGAAATTTGTTTTTTTTAATATCACAGGAGCGGTGATATGGTCGAATATAATGGTGCTTTCAGGGTATTTTCTGGGAAGATATATTCCGGGAGTAAAAAATTATCTCCCTTATATTGTTATTTTTCTTGTCGTCGTTACAGCTATCCCTATTATCACTACAATTATCAGAGAAAGAAAAAAACTGAATGAAGAAAAAAAGATTCTGAAATCGAATAACAACACATGAAAGTTACAACAGCTGTCAATGTGTCAAAATACAAGCTTTTACTTATTTCAGTAGCAATTGCATTTCTTTCTGTTGCTTGTCATACCACTAAAAACACTAACAAGTCATCAAATCCGATAGCTATCGGATCGAACATATCCTCCTCTGAATTCTACAAAAAATACTCTAAAAAACTCGGCGTAGAACTAACAGGAAAAGAAGACAAAAAATTTATTGAGGCTATTGCCGGTTGGCTTGGCACTCCTTATGTTTACGGTGGCAATTCAAAAAAAGGGACAGACTGTTCCGGATTTGTTCAAACATTATATAAGGATATTTACAACATCAGTTTGTACCGTGCAGCAGCCGACCTTGTGAAAAACTGCGACCTTATTGACAAAAAAGATATAAAAACCGGTGATCTTATCTTTTTCAAGATCAACAGTAACAAGGTTTCGCATGTGGGAATATTTCTTAACGACGGAAAATTTGTTCACGCTTCTTCTTCAAAAGGCGTAATGGTAAGCGACCTGAAAGAAAAATACTACACTAAATACTTTTACTGCGGAGGCAGAATAAAAAACTTGAAATAATTAGAAAAAATGCCTGAATGGAATCAGCACTCTTTCAAAAAACCGCTGAATCAGCGTTCGTTCCTGCCATTTTTTATAATCAAACTCATCGCACTCGCTGATGGTTTCATTGATATGTTCTTCCAAAAGTTTAATTACTCTTTTATCGCGTCCATACAGATTTACCTCGTGCATAAAGCGAAAACTCCGGTAATCGAAATTTGAAGAGCCTACAATGAACGAGGAACGGTCAACCATGAAAACCTTACAATGAAGATTCCTTGGCGTATAGAATAATATTTCTACTTCGTTTTTATGCATTTCTCCAAGATACCGGTTGCGTAAGATGTCAACAACGTTAACGTCGGAATGCTTAGGTAAAATAATCTTTACACTTACTCCTCTCTGCGCCGTTTCCATAAGCGCCTTTCGCATAAAACTGCCAGGGAGAAAATAAGGTGTTTCGATAATAATTTCTTCTTGGGCATTCCTGATCATTTCGAGAAATTTCTTGCGTGTAGGCTGGAATACAGACGATGGCACATCACGAAGTATTTCAAACCCATTGTAGAAAAGGGATTTTGAAGAATTTATTTTATCGTAAATATATTTATTATAAATTCTGTAGCTTTCAAGAAAAGATTCTTTAAACGACAACGTAATATCGCCTGCTATCCGAAGCGATGACTCTTTCCAGTTTATAGCATAGGCCGCAATATTTGAAGAACTGATAAACGTAACTTTATCGTCAATGATCAGCAATTTCCGGTGATTACGCCTATGGCTTTTTGCGAATGAGTCGATATTAAGCCGTAACTTTTTGAAGAAGCGGACATCTCCACCATGTTTGATCATTTCAGAAAAAAAACTCTGAGAAACATAAGCTCCCCACGAATCGATCAATATTCTGATTTTTACTCCCTGTTTAGCCTTCTTCGTAAGCACATCGCGAAATTTGATGCCTATTTGGTCATTGCCGTATTTGTAGGTTTCAAGATAAATATAATCCTGAGCCAATTCAATATCATCCAGCATTGCATTATACATGCGTAACGGATCATCGAAGAAACGGAATTGCGGACTTTTTGAAAACGGCAT
>JBBAAM010000141.1:0-3140 GCA_041658245.1 Melioribacteraceae bacterium | reverse complement strand
GGAAAAATTGATTAACAAAATTTTTATGCCGATTCTTTTAACTCAGTTTGGAAATTTGATTTGATAAACCTCTGTCTTTTTTCTTCTTTAATTAAGTTTACATCCACTAATATCAATCCGTCAATGCAATTCTCAAAATCCGGATCAACACCAAAATCTAAAAACCTTACTCCTTTTTCTTCGCATAGATCTGAATAATGTTTATACAGTATCGGGATAGAGAAACCAAGTGGTTTAATTATCTTTTTAAGAATGTTATAGTCTTCTTTAGCAGTAGTAGAATTGAATAACTCTTCGTACTCCTTCCGATTTGTTTTCGTTATTAAAAATTTTCTTTTAGAACTCGCTAATTTAGAATCATCGGAGTACCATTTTTCAAAATAGAACGTAATCAATTCTTTAACATATTCTGTGTAATTGTTACTAATGCTTACTCCCCCAAATAAATATTTAACCGATGGATAATTTGATAAGAAAGCTCCGATCCCTTGCCATAAGTAATTTAAGGCGTTTGTATTCCAATATTGTTTTTGTACAAAGCTTCTGCCAAGTTCAATGGCATTAGGTAAATAATTATTTGTGAAATCGGCACTAAAATCGAAAAGGGTCGAAGTATAAAATCCATCCTTACCATAATTTTCTAAAATAGAATTACCAATTCCAAGACGGTACGCTCCAACAATATCTAATTCATGTTCATTCCAAACAATTAAGTGAGAGTAGTAATTGTCAAATTTATCTAAATCCATCTTCTTGCCGGTACCTTCACCCACCTTTCGGAAAGTTAATTCACGTAATCTCGCAATCTCATTTATGATTTGTGGTGATTCACTTTTAGTGGTAAGAAATATTTTCATTCCTTCTTTTGTGAAACCGAGTAGAGTCGCGTTATTAAGCTCACTTTTAATTATTTTTCTTTCGATTGGATGAATAACATTTTTTTCAGTCGTATAGATATTTTTTCCGTTTTTACCGATCTGATAAACATGCTTTTTAAGAAGTTTGGTTTGATATATATCGTTAATATATGAAGAGCTAAAAGCCTTAGCCGGTATTACATCTCCAATTTTGATATGAATTGTTTTGTTTTTTTTATTGAACAGTTCATGCGCTAAGAGAAGAGTAGATAATTTTTTATTTACTAATGAAGCGGCATAAAATAGCAGTGAATTTCTTGCATCAATGAACACCGGTAAAATTGGTGCATTGTGCTGCTTTGCAAAAAATATGGCACCTTTATGCCATTTTGAATCCGAAATTCTGAACCATTTTAACCGTGAGACTTCAGCAGCCGGGAAAAATATTAATGCAAAATCTTTATTCAATGCTTCACGGATAGAAGAAATATTATCACGCTGCAACAGTTTAGAATCTAGCCTAAAAGGAAGTAAATGGGGTTCCAAATTTTCTATATTAACAAGAATTTCATTAGCAACTATTTTTACATCACTCCGAATTTCCAAAACCGCTTTTAGTAAAGAGAGACTATCAAGACTACCAATCGGATGATTTGCCACGCAAATGAGTTTCCCCTCTGAGGGGATTTTCTGAATATCACTATTCGATATTAGGAAAGAAAAATTAAGGTGGTCGAACAATTCATTAATAAATTGTTTAGGACCATAATGATCATGTTCACTTAGGAAACTATTTATTTGATTGATGTAGAGAATTTTATTTAGGAGATATAAAATTATTTTCCGAAAGGCTTTGGGTTTTTTTAAGAATCTATTATTGGTATTCTTTAGAATTATTTTCTCTAAGTCTATTCTTTTCATAAAAGCAAAATATAGGATTGGTTTTAAGCAAGAACGCTTATAACTCAGAGATATTGTTCTCATACTTTTCATTACCATCTGAAATTGGCGGACTGCATTTATCACCAAATTTAGATTCAAAAAACTCGATCGTTTGTAAAGGGAGATTCAGCCAATTCTTATTCAAAAGAATTTCCAGAATAATCTTATTTTCTTTTTCTGAAAGATCTTTCAAAATTGTTCGTTCTTCCCACGATAATTTTTTGTGATACTCATCTTCGTTTCTAATCTTCCGATAAATATTTCTTTTATATCTGCTGATTCTATAAAATTCACTAACAAGGTCTTCAAACAATGGAGAGTTGTAGAGTGCGATATCATAATTGATACTTGACATATTATTCCCTCTTTCTTTATTAAGTTGTCACGGACAAACTGATATCGTCCTCAGCATTTGGAAAATCTGTATCAACGTGCTCAACGCCAACACCGGGTAATAAATAAAGAATGCCAAGAGCTATAATCGAGAAGATAAACCCAAGCGTAAACCAATCCTTCTGAACTCTATTTTTTTCTTTCGCTTTTAAGGAACATAGAGTACCAAAAATTAACCCCGCTATTGAAAACCAAAGACCAAACATAAATACCTCGTTCTTTTTCTTAACAAAGATTAGTTTTTAGTATTAACTGTACGTTATGGAATTGTTAAGAATTTGTTAAATCTTCATTTGATATCTAATTGGATATTCAAGGACATGAATCATGGTATGAGTGAAAAATAAAATATTGGTATGCAATTGAGATTAGGATTTGAAATTCTCTATCAAACTTATCATCCGAAATAATTCTCACTTACAGGATATAAATTACTTTTTAGATATTCACAGCGCTCCAACAGATGAAAGTTCTTAAACGATACTTTAAGTACAGTATTCTGCTCACTACGAAGAGTGACAAAAGAATCTCCCACAAAGTCAACAATTCCTACAAAAACAGATTTTGCTAAATTATTAGAATCCGGGAATAAGTATTTTACTGTGTCTCCGGTCTTAATTTCCATTTAAACAACTCCTTTATTTTCAAGTACAATATAAGTGGTAAATGTTAAGTGAAGGTTAATAATTTGTTAAGGGTATGTTAAGTTTGAGAAGAGTGTTTGCTTTTATTAACTCAATGTTATGATACAGTTAAGGAATTGTTAAATCTATTTTTTGAAATGACGATTTGTAATGTGTCAGATCTTTAAAGAGAAGTAGAATTCACTCCCCTTTTTTAGTTGGCTGCTAACTTCAACTTTAGAACCGTGTGCTTCAACGATATGCTTCACTATTGCTAGTCCTAATCCAGTCCCTCCCATTTCGCGCGAACGATCTCTATCAACTC
>JBBAAM010000140.1:0-3186 GCA_041658245.1 Melioribacteraceae bacterium | reverse complement strand
CGGTATCCGACAGAGATAATGGCTTCCAGGTTGTAGTGTTTTGTGTCGTAGGCTTTGCCGTCCGCGGCAGTTATTCGGAAATTCCTAATAACTGACTTCTCGTTCAGTTCGTTACTTTCAAATATATTTTTCAGGTGCTCATTCACCGTGGGTACACTTACGTCAAACAGCTCCGCAATGAGCCTCTGCGTCAGCCAAACATTTTCATTTTCAAAACGCACTTCTACCCGCGCTTTGCCGTCCTCTGTTTCATAAATGGTTATTTGAGTATTAGGTTGTATTTTTTTTATTGCCGTTTTTTTCATTGCTGATGATTTTTGTTTTCAAAGCAGAAACTTCTCAGGAACCAAAACTTATGGAACCTGAAAAATTTAGCGAATGGAAATGGTGTAAAGTTTCTGAAATTCCCTCAAATTTTATTAATCCCGAATCTCTTAAATTAATTTGAGATACTCTTTTAATATATGCTGTTTGATTTAGTGCTCGATTATTCGAAGTGATTGGCTTTCGCTTGTTGCCTCTACTTTGCAAGTGCCGCCAACCGGAAAACTAATTATCGGGGACGTGTGGCCAAAGTCGACATTAGCCAGAACAGGGATATTATTTAATTCCCTCTTGGTTTTGATAATTTGGGTTAGGAGACTATTGGTTATCTCACTTTCTTTTTGGAACCTACCAATTACAATTCCTTTAACTTCTGAAAAATCAGGCAAGTGAATTAAGGATTGCAGATTTCTGTCAAAATTGAAGGATTTTGATGTTTCATCATCCTCAAGGAATAAAATCGAGTTGTTAAGAGAAGGCATATATTCCGTTCCCTGAAAGAGGTTGAAGGTGCACAAGTTTGCCCCTAAGATTGTTCCCTCAGCATTTCCCTCGTTTATCACAAGCCAACCCTCATTCGGAATTAATTTTCTGTTATCCTGATCTTTGTACCACTTATCATCGCTCCAGGATTCGCTCGGTTTTATTTCAAACGGATCATTCTTAAATAAACATTTTTCGAAATAGTCTAATGTATAGTCGAAATACAGCTTTTGCCCAAAGGTTGAATATTGAGGGGCAGAATATGTAACAAGACCCGTTTTTGCAAATATTGAATTATTTAAGGCAGTAATGTCGGAGTAGCCGCAAATTATTTTTGGATTCTTTTTGATTAGATCCCAGTCGATATACTTGAGGAGCTGGTTCGAGTTAAATCCGCCAATTACAGTAAAAACCGCTTTAACATTTTTGTTGGAAAAAGCTTCATGCAGGTCTTCTATACGCGATTCGATTGAAGATGAAGCGAAATCATCCATTTCATCTACGTGTTTACCAAAAGATATCTTAAGACCTAATTCTTCAATTCTTTTGTTTGCTATTTCTCTATTTTCTTTGCTGATAATTGCTAAAGATCTTGCTGGCGCGATAACACGAACTTCATCCCCAACATTCAATTTATTTGGAAATATTTTATCCATGAACTGATTATATCAATAAAATGATAAGCGAAGCTTGCCACTTCAGAAGTGGTAAAATAGCTTATGCTTACAAAAGATGAAGAAGACTTTTTAAATAAAATTCCAGCTGATAAAAAAGTTTATATTCATCCATACGATCCAAAAGCTGTCAGGGTTACTGAAGATCTAATTCAATCAATAAAGAATATCTGTCCGGATTTGAAAGTTAAACACATGGGAGCATCAGTTCTTGAAATTTCGGGACAGAACGATATTGATATTTATGCTTTTTCCGACCCCATCGATTTTGATAAGTTTGTACCCGGCCTAGCCAAACTTTTCGGAAAACCATTTTACAGACACAAAACTTTCATTGAATGGAAATTTACAAAAGACAACTTCAATATCGAGTTTTACTTAACAGCAAAAGATTCGGAAACAATGAAAAAACAAATTAAAGTCTTTGAAACACTAAAAAGTAATGGGAAATTGTTAAAAGAATACGAAAAAATAAAAGAATCCATGAACCGAAAATCTTTTAGGGAGTACCAAAAGAAAAAGTACGAGTTTTACCACAAGATTTTAGACAAATGAAAATAAATAAATTTTTTGGTGTTGAGGGAGCAAAGAAGGCGCGAGGAATAACTATTGTAATTGATATTTTTAGGGCTGCCACAGTTGAAGCATTCTTACTTAGTAAAGAAGCCAAAGAAATCATTCCCGTCGGAACAGTCAAGGAAGCCTTTAAATACAAGAAAGAGAATCCAAATTATATTCTTTGCGGTGAAGACCGCGGGTATAAAATTGAAGGTTTTGATTTGGATAATTCACCATTCGAAATTAGTAAAATAAAAAGTCTTGAAGGCAAGACTATAATACATAGAAGTTCTTCCGGCACGCAGGGAATAGTAAATGCAGAAAACTCTCAGGAGATAATTTTTGGTAGTTTTGTAACTGCTTCAGCCATAACAGAATATTTAGTCAAACACAAACCCTCTATCTGCTCAATCATTGCGATGGATGGTCCTGATACGGAAGACGAAATATTTGCAGATTTTTTGATTTCAAAATTAAAGAACGAACTTCCTAGAAACATAGATGAGATTACTGAATATCTGTCGAGGCACCATGCAGCTGCTAGATTTCTTGATCCAAACAGACCTGAATTTCCCAAAGAAGATTTTTATTTAAGTATGGATGTGGATCGATTTAACTTTGTTCCCCTCGTCCAAGATAAAAAAGTAATTAAATACACAAATCATTTAACAGCATGATTAAAGCATTTTTTTGATAGGGTCGGTGCTTCGGTTTTTAAGTAAATAAAATGATTGTAGAACTCTTAGTCAGTTAGGTTTCTTCAAAACAAATCTGACAATACTCTATCCAGAACGGACAATTTATCTACCTCAATGACTGCCCCTTTTCCTATTGTGATTGGTATAGTAATCCTTAATTTTTTTCTTCGCTTTTTATCAAAAAGCATGGCGTTTTTTATTTTGCTGATGAGGTATTCTTTAGGATATTTATTAGCAGTGTCGGTGTCCTTCATACTGGTAGGGAGGTTAAATTCTTTCAGTAGTTTCTCCTGGAATTGAATATAGTGTGGTTTAGTTATTTTGAGAATCTGGCCAATTTTAGCCGCTGCTGTCATACCTATAGCAATAGCTTCTCCATGTTTCAATTCTTTGTGACATTGGATCGTTTCTATGGCTTGTCCAACCGTATGGCCAAAATTTAGTAATAG
>JBBAAM010000139.1:0-3216 GCA_041658245.1 Melioribacteraceae bacterium | reverse complement strand
TAGTTGCGGTTCCGCCAGGTCCCATATATTTCCCACCAATTTTATTTGCGGTTCCGCCGGGTCCCTTTATTGGTGCATTTTCCTCCCAGGACAAAATAAGTCTAATATTTGGCCCGTCAGATTTTTTAAATTTAAAAATCATAGTATTTTTTGCACCCCTCGTTAATACATATTTAGTTGGGTCATTTGGTTTGATCGTCACCTTTAATTGAAACTTATCCGGCAATTTTTTGAATTGATCGGAAGGAATTGTAAATGAGACTTCACCTTCATTATTAGTCACGCATGGGGCTACATTAATTGGTACATCATTCGGCTCTTGTTCAACAAGAATTTCCGCGCCTGGAACAGGTTCGCCCATATCCATTCTAACTATTGTTGAAGTAGAAGAAGTGAATAATAAAATTGTAATAAATGCGAAAAGATAAGAGATTGATCGTTTCATATTTCCTCCTGCTAGATTATTAATTTTTCCGGTCAATACAATATGAGAATAGAAGAACGGAATTATTTAATTTATTAAGTAAAAAATATTCTCGAGCAGAAAAGGAAAAACAAAAACTATGCTAAAGGTTCAATCTTCATTGCGGTGAGGATATTAATCGGTTGAATAATCTCAATGAAAATCTCAAATCAAATATCACGAATTGCTTATACACATACAATAGAATTCAATTAAGACCATATCTCCTACTTTTTTTTTGTAATCTTCAGTACGAAATCCTTCTTGTGTTAATAAAAAGAAATAATTAGTTTAATTATGGATTTGTACAAGTATTGCTTTCCTCAAAAGAAATAAAGGAGTAGTGATGATGAAAAGAGTAATTCTTATGCTCGTATTATTTATCTCACTTATAATACCTATCACCGTAAGACCTCAAACATCAAGCATAACATTGGATGTATTTCAAGACCTTACAAGTATTGATCTTGGCGGAATAGTAATGTCCAGCGGTTTGGTTAATCAACCAAGAATTGCGAGAATTGTAATTATGCCGGAGAACAAAGAAGTCTATATTGAATTAGTAACAGTTTGGAAAAAAGATGCAAGCAGCAGTTTCCGCCAGCTTCTAACATTTAGATCCAATTTATTTTTATCACGGATTGTTTTCAATGATGAATTTGGTACTGTAATAAAAGGTAGCGAAACGTGGGATAAAGATTTAGTGAGCGATCTTGTGACCAAAGGAAAACCGACAGGCATTTTAGGTATTACCGCCCGTCTGTTCGATAAGAATAACATTTTTTTGAGTCAAGACTACAAAGAAATAGTTTTTCTAAATCCCTCACCAACCATTTCTATTATAGCTCCAATGGAAGGCAGTTCTTATGATGTAGGTTCTGTTGTAGCATTATGGACTCCGGTTCAGGGTGCCTCAAGTTATAAAATACTTGCAAATGTTATCCCGGAGGGCAGTTCAAGTTTGGAAGACGCGTTAAGAAGTTCTAATCCTGTAATCAATAATAAAGATGTTGGAGATATTACAAGCATTGATCTAAGAAGTATATTGGATAGAGAATGGATTGGGGGACAAAGAATTGTTTTGAGTATAACAGCAGTAATTCCGGGTCCCGGCGGAGGCAGTCAAATACCAAGTGTACCTTTAACATTCAGCTTGAATAAACTAGGTGAAAGTTCGGTTGTAGTGATTACTCCGGAATTGCTGAAGCTTGCGGAATTAATAAATGGATCCGTCAGCCAGACATTCTTAAATAATATAATGAACGGTCAAGTTACTATTCAGTATGTAACTGACGAGACGGATGGAAATGTTGATCCAACAGATCTTTTTAGGATTCTTTCAAATTTATTAGCTGATAGAAGTTCAATTATATCTATAAAATTCACACCAAAATAAACTTAAGGTGAAATAAATATGAGAGCGAAAAGTTTATTAATCATTTTTATGCTTCCTCTGCTATTGGCTTTTTCCTCCGATGAGAATTTAACAATACCGGGAGATACACCCGTTGCATTTGTTAAAAAAATTGTAAAAGATGTAACTTACAAAAAAGCCGGTGAGAAGGATTGGGAATTTGCAAAAACCGGATTATCCTTGATGAACGATGAGGAAGTTAAAACCGGTTCAAAGTCGTTAGCTTTAGTTTTGTTTACTGATAATTCCGGACTTTTAAGAGTGAGAGAGAATTCAATACTGCATATTTACGGAAAGTTTGAAAACAAAAAAATTGATAAGAACACTTTCATTCAAAAAGGTTTGATCGGTTTCGAGGTTAACAAACAAGAAAACGAAGAATTCAAATTTACAACGCCAACTGCTGTTGCTTCTATTAGGGGAACATTAGGATTTATTGAAGTTGATAGCGATAGCAGCACAAAAATTTTCTTGGAACATGGTTCACTTGATTTTCAATCTACAAAAGGTCAGAATGGAACTCTTACGGGCGGTAATACTGCGGTGATTAATAAAGATGGCAATATAAGCTATAATGAAAATTCAGATGGTGATAAGAAGAAAAACGATCAAACAAAAAATCTCAACACAAAGAGAGTAAAGATCATGACTAATCAAGGCGAAGTCATTATCGAATATTATTCATCAGGCAACTAATTTATTAAAAAAATTGAAGTTCCTTAAACTATTTGAGGAATTAGTCATGAACAAAAAAAGATATTTAAGAAAGGGATTTTTTTCACTTTGTATAATCACAATTCTTTTCTTCTTGAATAACAATTTGCTCTTTGGGCAAATTAGTAACATAATTTCTTCAGTTCGCGTTAGCGATGCAAAGGAGAAAACTCCTATTACCGTTACCGCAGAATTATTTTCTGCTGATAATGTTTCGTCAATCAATCTTACTTTTAAATCGTTTGGTCAAAGTGAATTCCGAAAAGTAGAAATGTTTATCACAGGTACTACGGCAACTGCAACAATTCCGGCAGACGCAGTGGAACCGCCTTATCTTGATTATTATTTAGTTATTACAATGCGGAACGGATCAGCTCAAACTTATCCGATTGGCGTTGATCAGGGTGTTCCCGCGCTTCAGATTGCTGTTTCATCTTATTCCCAAAAGGATAAAGAAATTCTTGTTCTTAGCCCAACATCGGGCGAAATATTAACACAACAAGAAATGTTAATATCCGTTTCTTTTATTAAAGCATCGGATCAAGTTGATATATCCAAAACAAAAATATTTCTCAGCGGTGCAGATGTTACTTCGAACGCCTTATTTACGGGTGATCTTATTGTT
>JBBAAM010000138.1:0-3256 GCA_041658245.1 Melioribacteraceae bacterium | reverse complement strand
CGTTACAAATATTGAAGCATGGAAATGATTGCATCACTTCCTAAGCAACTTTGAAATCTTTATCGCTTCTAAATACTTGTAATACCTCTGCCAATATGTAATCTCCAATTACTATTAATTCCCCGCTTAATAATACATCAAATTCCTCTGTGTGCTAGTTTTTTATTCCGTTGAAATAATCAACTAATACTGATGAATCTACAAGGATCAATTTCTGTTCCTGATTTCTTCAAGGAGTGGTCTTTAATGAACGAGTGAAATTATTTTCTTGAGGCTCGAACGACTTCAAGAACCTTCTAAAATTATTTTAATTTCTTTGACTAGTTTTGGATGTAACTCTTTTCCGCTATGGTGAGGAACAACAATTCTAATCTTATCTTTCTTATAAACTCTGTGGCTGCCTTTTTGGCGGTGAAGTTTGAATCCGGCTTTAAGAAGTAAACTTTCGGCTTCTTTAGCTGTCATCTTGTTAAACAACTTTCAGAGGTTGAACATTAATTGGTGCAATAAAGAAAGATTTATTTTTTATCTCCTTTTTTTCTTCATCATCAAGACTTTCTACATACACTTCTGCGGCTTCACGAATGTTTATTAATGCTTCTTCAAAAGAATCCCCTTGGCTATAGCAACCTTTTAGTTCCGGTATGTATGCAAAGTAGCCATTTTTATCTTTTTCAATTATTGCGTTGAACTGCATGCTTAACTCCATTCTTCGTAAAGTTTCTTCACAAACAAATATAGTTAGAGATAACTTTGTTATCAATCATGTTTCTATTCGGCTGTCAATGTCCATACTTTGACTGAAACAATTTTGTTTTTTCATCAAGTTTACCAGCTGGTTTTATTGGCTGGCTTGCCTGCCATCTTTTTAGCGGGGGTGGTCCTTGACGACCGAGAAAAGAACAATACTTATGAACAACTCTCAGGTTGTTCAAATATTATTTTATTGCCTATTGACTAAATCCTTTTTTAAGCGGTTATGCACACTTATTAAATTATCATCTAATTATTTTTATCATTTATAAATCACTTAAATAAGTTGGATCTATATTTAACTTATTTGCAATTGATTTTATTTCAGAAATGTTAATTGATTTTCCTTCTTTTATTTTCGTTGAACCAGCCCATAAAGTTTCATAATAATCAATGAATAATTGTAATGTTAATATATCAGCTATTTGTAGATATACTTCATCTTCGATAGAGCGGAAAGGTGCTCGATAAAAACCAAATATTGCTTCTTTTCTATCTATAATAATGTATGATATTAATGGAATATTAACTAAAGAAGTATCATAAAATCCAAGATGATAACTGTAGTGCTTTGCCTTGATAAGATCGATTGCTCTTCGGAAGTAATGTTCATCAGTAAGACTGGATATTTCTCTGTATTTAATTTTACCTTTCTTACATACCTCGTTAATGCTTAATAAATAACCTTCATATGCGTCTTGCTCTTCTTTAGTGCGATAATCCTTTCTCGACCCCCAAGTAATATCATCAATACTAATTTCAGCCTCAATAATTTTACTTGCAATGTGATTGTAAACTTCAGCAACATTACTGAATTTTAATACTTTCGCACCGTTAGACTCAGAAGTTATTATTATAGATTGTTCATAATCCACTTCAGCTTTTTTCATTACCCAACGTGGTATTGCAGGTGTGTTTTGTAATAAATCATTGTGTTTTTCAACCAGCTCTTTTAATTGAGATGCTAATGTTTCATCATTCTTTAATCTACTATCGATATTTGTTAAAAACCTTGCTTTGTTACGTAGAATATCAAATTTTGATGATGCCACTACGTATGAATTAGCTCTATCTTTTGGATTTAAGAAAGTTGAAACTGCAATAAAAGCAGCGACAAATATTGCCATACCGGCAGCAATTGTAGTAGCATTATTAATTCCACTAATAATAACCGCCGCAGCAAGAGTTGAAATAATTGTAGTAGGGATACCAATGAACAAATGTGATTTCTCCCAAAAATTAGCTGACCTTGAATGGGCAATTTTAGATTGCAAACATTCTTTTTCAATTCTTTTAGCTTCTTCAATTATCTCTTGTTTGGTTGAACTCATTCTATTACCTCAAAAAATAATTTTCCAATTAATTACAAAAATTTGGTGCATAACGGTGTTGGGCCTAACGCGCCGCCCAGAACAACAATGCAGCTTTGTAAACGAACGCCAATAATTTTATAAAAACTTTTTTATTGCAACCTACTTTAAAGAGTAACTAAATTTTGTCAACCATACTTATTATTACTTCAACCGACCGCATCGAAGAGGCGGTCGGCAGAACGGGTTATGTTGCCTTTTTGAATAAATGATTACTCTAGATTCATTTCCAGCAAAGACCAAACTTTCTCACCAGGTTTATATAATAAGCGACAAGAATAATTTTTTCTGATGGCTACACCAAAAGCATTTTTTGCATCCACATATGAAGTTATATACCAAACATTTTCTTTTTTAACTACTCTTGAGTCTGACAAACCAGCAAATTCAGCAGTTGATGGAGATAACAATTTGTCTCTAACAAAATTTCTACTCATAACCAAAGCCATCGATTCGCTATCATCAGAATCACTATTGCCGGAACAAGTTTTGAATAATAATGAAAGAATAAATAGTATTATTATTATACCGAAAACGGTTTTAAAACATCCAATTTGTTTTGATTGTGGTTGAGTTTCCATATTCATTCATCCACTAATATTCATAAATATTTTGAATTTCTTTATAACCTTTTCTGTAGCCGTAATTAGCTAAAAATACTTTGGTCTTTTTTGGTGGTGTAAATTTGTCATTGTTATAAGACTTCATCTGCGCTTTAGAAAATCGTTTATTCCAAAAGTTAATATGCAAACCGCCAACGTTTTTATCTTTCTTCTTATCTATAAATATTTGTAAAACTTTTTCTCCGTTTTCCCTTGTGTAATCTGGTAAGTAAACGTCAGCTAAGTATTGATTTCCGTCCATTTCATCAAACATAATTTCATACTTGGGATTCTTGCTGCTTTGCTGAGAAAGTAGAACTACGTTTAATAAGAATACTCCGAATAAAATGATTAATATTTTTTTCATTGCTCACTCCGGTTTTATGCAACATAACGGTGTTGTCTAACTAAAGCGCCGCCCATAACTACAATGACGCTTTTGGCAACTACCTTTTTTGTTTCATAATCAACTTCGTTTTACAAATCAACTTTGAACAACAAACTTTCTCTGAAAAGCTAAACCCGATAACC
>JBBAAM010000137.1:0-3257 GCA_041658245.1 Melioribacteraceae bacterium | reverse complement strand
TTTTATATCTAAAATTATTTCTTCATTATGAAATGGCTTGGTAAAATAATCGAATGCGCCTAACTTCATTGCATCAACCGCATTTTGTATCTCGCCATATGCTGTAATAATAATCACAATAATACTTTTATTTAACTTTTTGATCTCTTTTAAAATTTCGATACCATTCATCTCGGGCAGTCTAATATCCAACAAAACTATTTCCGGTCGAATTACTTTGATCTCTTTAAGTGCTTTTTTACCTGATTCTGCAGTACGTACTTCATATCCTTCCGATTTTAAAATATCAGAAAGCAGCTGACGCATATCCTTATCATCATCAACTATAAGTATTTTCGCCATTATAAAATATCTTCTTCATATGTTGGTAGAATAATTTTCACTTCTGTTCCATAACCAAGTTTACTTTTAACATCAATCCTTCCTTTATGCATCTCAACAATCCGGCGAACTAAAGAAAGACCAAATCCCGTGCCGTCTTTTTTAGTAGTAAAGAAAGGTTCAAATATTTTATCCAGGTTGCCTTCCAAGATACCTACTCCTGTATCAGTAAAATTAATTACAACTTCGTCACCATTTTGTTCAGTATGAACAGCGATGGTAAGTTTTCCCCCTTTTGGCATAGATTCTAAAGCGTTTAGCATTATATTCAGAAACACCTCTTCAAGAAGTTTTTCATCTAACAAAATTTTGGGCTGGTGATGTAAAAATCTTCTGAAAAGCTGCACATGCTGTTTTAATAATCTTGCCTTAACAAGCAAGCATACATTATCAATAATTTTATCAATAGAGCCAATCGTAAAAGCAACTTCGTGTGGTTTTGCTAGGTTAATTAAGTCCTTGATAACTTTGTCCACCCTTTCGGAATTTCTCAATATAAGCTTGAGATATTTTTTCATTTCGCCCTCAGTCTCTGACTTCTTAAGAAAATATTGAGTAGCGGCGGTAATATTGCCAAGAGGGTTCCTTATTTCGTGAGCAATACCTGCAACTAATCGCCCAAGTCCAATCAATAGAACTGAACTTCTTAACTGCTCTTCTAAGGTATCCTCGTAAGTACAATCTCTTAAATAAACAAGTGTATGTGATATAGTGCTATTTTCATCTACTAAAGAAAAAGGTGTCTCTTTTAGAATAATTTTCTCGCCGCCTATCTTTTGTCTATTTATTACATGTTGACCCAATGCGCCCTCCTTAAAAGTTTTTTTAACGGGACAATTACCACAGATGAATTCATTGTTATCAAACAAACTGAAACATTTTTTACCTAGAATTTCATTGATTTTTATTTTATTAAAAATATTAATAAAGCTTTTATTGGCTCTAATAATCTCATGCTCTCTATTAATAATAAATATCCCATCTTCAAGATTTTCTTGTATTACCCATGTGTTATTTAAAAAGTCATTTATTTTTCTATATTCTAATAGATTATTCGCTTCCATAAATAGTCCTCCCGTGCACTGCATAATATCCTTCACACAAAAGTATAGTAGAAATTATATCTATCAGTTCTATATTTGTCATAAATTTCTCTAATTACATCAATTAAGATGCCTTGGTCTAAATTAGTTTTTAGTTATTTTTCGCTTAGACTTATCTTGAACTTCGTTTCAAGATGAGATTTTAAAATATTTCAAGCCACTTTACTTACACCGATCAGGATTTTTCACTTTCTTTCAGTCTTTCTTCTGCACGTTTGCGGTTGGTGATGCCGCTGATAGTTATCCGGATTGTAAAACTGTCATAATCTTTCTTTGAAAGGACTGATACAATATGCGCCCAAAATGAAGTCTTGTCTTTCCGTTTCATCCTAATATCAAACTGCTGCTTTTCTCCAATATCAATTAGCTTTTTGCTGTTCACATAATAGATGTCTTGATCTTCTCTTAAGATAAGACGGGTGAGCGGTTTATTGTTAAGTATATTCCTCTCAATACCAAATAAATCAGCCGCGGTTGGATTTGCATCTGTTATTACTTCGTCTTCATTTAGTGAGATGTAACCAACCGGTGCAAGGTTATAAAGATCAAAATATTTTTCGCGGGCTTCTTCAAGAGCAAGCTGTGTTGAACGCAAATCCTTGTTCTGTATCTCCAATTCAATCTGGTGAACTTGAAGTTCATGAATCAACTTCTCCGCATCTTGTGCAGTCAATTTCTTTAATTGAGTTGGTTGCTTCCTAAGCTTCGAGACTGTGTAAAAACCAATAAAAAATTTTACAAAAATTATTATCAAAGTAATTAATGCACCCCAAGAATGCAGCCCTTGATTTAAGCTGTATTGAGGTGTTCAATTAGTCTCTTCACTCCTACAATCGTTATTACTCTCCTGATATTATATGTTAAACTCATTAATGCATCAGGTCCTATAATGAATGAGACCTGTCCCGTGCTTTCTGCGAGAGCTTGCCCGCCAGTTTATTGGGCGGGCTTGCTTTTGTATTCAGTTATCACACATCTTTCCAAAACCTTTTTCTCATCATAATCTTGTTTTTTATTCTTTAGTATCATATATTAGTATCACATGAATGCGAAAAATAGAAAAACTCTTAACTCAATTTTTCACAACCCTGTAAAATCAGATCTTCCTTGGAAGGAAATTGAAAGTCTATTCAATGCTTTGGGTGGCGAGGTATCTCAAGGTAGAGGTTCACGTGTTAGAGTCGCATTAAATGGTGTTCGTGCTGTGTTCCATCGTCCGCATCCTCAAAATGTTACTGACAAAGGTGCACTTTTATCTGTACGTAGATTTTTAACAACAGCTGGAGTTAAATTATGACTTACAAAGGTTACACTGCTCATATTGAGTTTGATGAAGAAGCTGGATTTTTTCATGGCGAAGTAATTGACACTAAAGATGTTATTACTTTCCAAGGCTCTTCAGTTAAGGAACTTAATAAAACTTTTAAGGATTCTGTTGATGATTATCTTGACTTTTGCAAATCAAGAAGTGAAGAACCGGATAAACCATTTTCGGGTAAATTCGTTTTAAGATTACCTAAATCACTGCATCGTAAAATTTATATCAAAGCAGTAAAAAACGGTCAAAGTCTCAATAACTTTATTACACAATCATTAAACTCTCTCTCCAATTCATAATTATTCTTCGGAATTTATCCCGCTGTTTTCTAGTGTTCTGCCACAGAAATAGCTTTACATTGTCATAAACTTTGTTTATCTTTGTCATAAATAAAAAAGGAATTTTATGACAGAAATAGAACAACTCAAGAAACTTGTAAAGGGAAAGAATACAGC
>JBBAAM010000136.1:0-3298 GCA_041658245.1 Melioribacteraceae bacterium | reverse complement strand
AAAATCCAGCTTGCCGTAAAAAATATTATCGCCAAGAATTAGAGAAACTGAATCACTTCCTATAAATTTTTCACCAAGAATAAATGACTGAGCTATTCCGTTCGGAGCCGGCTGAACTATATATTCAATCGTTAATCCAATTTGCGATCCATCTTCAAATAATTTTTTATAGAGCGGGATGGTTTCTTCGTTTGAGATTATGAGTATTTCTTGAATTCCGGCTAGCATTAATATAGATAGAGGATAATAGATGAGCGGTTTATCGTAAATTGTAACAAGCTGCTTGCTGTAAACTTTTGTTATCGGATACATTCTTGTGCCCGAACCGCCGGCGAGTATAATTCCTTTCATAAAGTTTCCATTTTAGTCGTTGATCAATTTGTTACTGAAATATAAGCCGTTTTGATTAATAATTCCTTTTCGTCGTACAGTTCAATTTTGTAACCGCCCGGTTTGGTGAATTTATATTTGAAAAATGTATCGTTCCAATTACGATCTATCTGATATTTTTTTGAATCAACAAATTCGCTGTAATCCAAACCATATTTTGCTCTACGCCATATGTTGATAAGAATTTTTTCAGTATTAAGCGGCTGAATATTATTAACATAGATATAGACCGTCCCGCCTCCGGTTTGAAGAGAAACAGTTCGTTTAATGTCTGCCGGTCTGCCGGATTGAATTCTTTCACAGAGCGTGATTTCAGCGTCCGGGTATTGAATATAAACGGGCGGCTCAATTTTTTTTGTTACCTTTTGCGCAGAAACATTTACAGTCAATGTTGAAAAGCGATATTTGTCTCCATCCGTAAAATAAATTTCGAACTTCCCCTCATTACTAAATTTGTAAACGTAGGCAATCCAATTTTCTTTCGAAGGAATAAATACTTTGTTGAGTTGGTTTTGTCTTTTATCCCCAATTATCCTATCTATGAAAAGATTAACATTTCTTCCGGTAATTATTTTATTCTCACCCAAAAATAAAACGCAAACCGATTGGTTCAGAAGTAAAGTTGATTCATAGATAAAATCAATCGGTTCGCCGTTATTCGTGTAAGCTTTACAAAGTATAATTCGTTGAGCGTTTATAGCGCTGAAGTATAAAAATATAAATATGAAGAAATATTTTTTCAAAAAGTTTACTGTAATTATCTCTTCATCTAAATAATAAATCGGAAGAAGAAATCCAATAACTTTAAATCCTTTGAGAAGTTTTATCTCAGAGCATTTAAAAGAACTTGACAATCTCAAAAAAAAAGATTACTTATTAATGAAAATTTGAGCTAACTGTTATGACTAATTTGGGAGAGAGAATGAAAGCCTTCTTAAAAGTAGCAACGCTTCTTTCTTTATTCATTACAATTCTTATTTCTTGCAACAACACTTCAACAGAGCCCATACCAATAGATGAGAACATAAAATTAACGGAAGTAGATGCAGCGGTAATAGAAGCATATCTAAATATACATATAGAAAGTCCTTCGCCAGATAAGGAAGTGGTGTTGGAAAGGAACGGACAGATAGTAATGAGATTTAGTGCAAACAAAGCTGATGCCGCAATAACCGATACCGGTTTAACTGAAAACACTTTATACAGGTACAAAGCAAAGTTAACGGAGAAAGGCAAAATAATAGGCGAGAGTAGCGAGGTAAGTGTAAGAACAATGCAGCCAACCAGCCACGATTTTACATGGCAAACATTTACGTTTGGCGAACATAGCAGCAGTAGTTTGTATGATGTTGCTATAATAGATGAAAATAACATTTGGGCTGTGGGAGAGATTTACATGAAAGACTCTACCGGACAGATTGACCCACAATTCTATAATTTAGTTAAATGGGACGGTAATAAGTGGAATACTCAAAGAATTTTTTTTACAAACCAGCAAGGCCAGTCTTTCCTTGCACCTATTAAGTCAATCTTTGTTTTTAATTCTGATGATATATGGTTGGGAATGGATCAGATGATACATTGGGATGGGAATGATTTTAAAGAGTATGAAATCTCATCGACAGTTTTCCAAAGTTGGATAAACAAGATTTGGGGAACATCAAGTAGTGATTTATACATAGTTGGAAATAATGGAAACATCGCTCACTACAATAGTTCAAACTGGCAAAAGATAGAAAATAATGTTTCAAATGAACTTGATTTTTTTGACTTATTTGGAAGGGATGAAACTTCTCCGATTTATTTTATAGCAGCATCCTTATATGGCAACAATCGAATAATCAGATTAATAAACAGCAAATTTGAGGATGTTCCATTTAATGAAATCTCAACATTGCGGTCTATTTGGTATGCCTATAGTAATAAAATCTACTTAGCCGGTTCGTATTTCTTTGTATATGAAAATGGTAAATGGGAAAAATTAAAAGAACTTTCCAACCAAACCACAACATCAGTAAGAGGAACGGCTTCAAACGATATCATAGTTGCAGGCACTAAAGGAATTATTAATCACTTCAACGGTATAACCTGGCAGTCCTACCCGACGCAGGGCGAATATTCTGCTGTTGGGATAAAAGGAAATAGAGTGGTAGCCGTTGGTTCATCTTCAGTAGGCGAAGCTTTTATTACAATCGGTAAAAGAAATTAGTAAAAGGAGCAATAATGAAGTCAAGAGATTCCCCAAGGAATAAATAACTGTTCCGATGTTGGTAGCACCGGAACAGCAAATCTACAAACAAAAATCATTTGGAATAGAAAACTGAAACGTTCAGCTCAATGGTTTTTTGTTTGCACCACAAATATAATAAATGAAATAAAACAAAGAGGTGAATGAAATGAAAAAGTTAATTTTATTATTAACATTATGCGCTTCTGTAATATTTGCACAACTTAAAAATCCTAATATAGAGAAGAAATTTAATTCTGTGGTTCTTCAAGAGATAAACATTGTTATGCTAGAAAAACAAAAAGGCAATTCTCCTGACAATATCAAAATCAAAAAATTGTCGAAATATAGAAGCATTGGTTTAGACGAGAAGTTTAGAGTTTTAGTTAGAGTAAGGGTAACAGACTCCTCGGTAAATTCAAGAATTATTTCTCTTGGAGGTGAAGTAAAATACACTTCTCGTAATGATCTTTATGTCTGGATTCCAATAGATCAAGTCGAAAAAGTTGCTGAATTAGATGGAGTATTATCGATAGGCTCAAAAGGGACAGCTAGATCAAGGAGCGAAGTAATTAGTGAAGGAGTGGCTCTTCACCGTACCAATATAGCAAACTCAACTTTTGCTACTTACGGTAGTAACGTGAAAGTAGGTGTGATATCAAATGGAATGAACTACTGGAC
>JBBAAM010000135.1:0-3512 GCA_041658245.1 Melioribacteraceae bacterium | reverse complement strand
CTTTATTTTTTTTGTATAGGTGTAAGTGACAAATATTTGATTTGTACTTGTGGGTTTGAATTCAAAAGCGGAGCGGTGACTTAGTACAGCACCCGGATATAAATTACCCAATACCTCAAGAATATTTCTTCTGATGATCTCAGAAGGTTCTTCTTCGATATTTGTAGAATAAATCCTTGGAGCTATCTTTCGAATTTTTTTCTCTTGAAGTATTTTAGAGATTTTATATGCTTCTTGAGGGTTCGACGATGTAAATATTAGTTCGCTCATTTGTAATTCTTTCCAGAATAATTAAATATTATGGCTAAATTTATGAATATTTTCCATAATAAGCGATATAATTATGAATATTTTCCAGAAAGAATGTGTTTATAGAATTTTTCTAGAATAAGGAGAAAAAGAGCCAGAATTTTGGATTATTTTCCAGAAAAGGAGGATTTATTAGAAATATTTTCTAAAATAAACCAGAGAGCAAAAATATCAATTCTGTTCATAGCTTTTGGTGATTAGGGATTTGGAGCGGTCGAAGTCGTTGAAGTTTGTGAGTGTGATTCCGAGATTACCGATACCCCGATGAGGTGAGACCTTCACACAAAAGATAAGATGAGGTATTAATCCTTAAATAGCACGGATAATGTTAAGGAAATCATCGAGTTTATAAGCGCCGCGAACTTCTCGCTTATCGTAAACCATAAAATAGCGATAGTCATTCCCAGCTTTACCTACCCATAAATTACCTAATCTAATTTTGGATTCCGCATCTAAGTGATCACCTTTTGTTTCGAGTATGATTGTTTTACCGCTTTTTGTTTGGATTATAAAATCGGGATAATGATTAATGAAACCATTAATGCGAAATCCTTTCATCTCAATATTTCGTGTCCAGAAAGCAATGTTATGAATATTTGCAATTTCATTTATAATTTTTTCTTCATACGGACTTATGCTTGCTTCTTTTTCGTAAAGAGATTTTGTGATGTCTTTCGAAGTATCACCCGGTACAATTTGATTTGGCAATTTGTATGAAGGTTTAATTAAAACGTGATCTGTGTCTAAAAATTCTTTGAATTTTTTCTCTGCATAATCTTCTGACAAAGATTTGATTTTATCTTTTATTTTTCTTGTATAGCTATATTCATTGTTTACTAGATCTTTGAATTGTTCATCATTAAATCCATCAAAAACACGAGTAAGATATTTATCAATTTCACTATCAGGAATAGGATACAAGTTACCCAATAAATCCAAAATACGTTTAGCAAAATGCTTCACACGACTATGCTGATGTTTTGGGTCGGCGATATATGCTAAAACTTTCTCTTTGATACCACCATCGAGTTTAACAAAGGTAGGAGTATGTTCTTTCTTTGTCTCATCAAGATCAACTTTATATAATTCTGATGTAACACTGTCAAAAGAAATATTTGTGTCATATTTGCTCAGCTCAAAATCTTCGAGAAGGTTTTCTTTCTCAAGAAGAATTTCGGAGCTGTTATTAAAAAGCTCTGACATTGGTTCTTTGATGAAAAATTGAGGTATAACCAACTTAGCAGCTTGTTCCTTAAAGATTTCTTTTACTGAATAAGTTTTCACGAGTGGTTGTAACTCCGATGGTAAAGAAATATTGTTATTGGATTCAAGATCAGAAACAATTTTTTCAAAATCAATGTTTTGTTGAATTGCTGTTGATTCAATAGAAGATATTATATCAGTAACTGTTGAGGTTTCATTTACAGAAATAATTCTTGAATCATCTATACCGGATAAAATATCATCAGAGGTAGTTTCTTCGGGCTGATTAATTAATTCCAGTTGAGAAAATGATTCTTCTTTTCTTTGTTCATCTTGTATTTGCGTTTCAGAAAGGCGATAGTCTTTTTCACTAAACCCAGCTTTGTTTAGACCTTTCACAATATTTTGAAGTGTATCCATAAATTTTGATGAAGCCGTTAAAACAAAACTTAGATTTAATAGAGGAAAATTATGTTTAGAAACATAGGGCTGTCTCAAAACTCTACCAAGTATTTGTTCAACATCAACGGCAGAAGATTTATCTGCTAATGTCGCAAGGATATAAGCAAACGGACAATCCCAACCCTCTTTTAACGCATTAATAGTTATGATATAACGCACCGGGCAATCGGGAGATAATAAGTCAATATTCTTAAGTTCGTTAATTTCAGCGGTTTTAATTTTTATTCGTTCCGCCGGAATTTTTAATTCGATGAGTTTTTCTTTTAATCTTACAAATGTTGTATTATCTGCGGCGTTCTTTGGCTGAGCTTGAAAGAGAACGATTGGGCGAATGTATTTACCACCTTTTTTCTGTTCTTCAATTGCTTGTAATTCTAATTTACGCTGTAACTGTAAAGCAGAATTAATAACATCTGTTTTATCATTATGGTTATAAACGATAACAGGAAGTTTGACCATATTATCTTTTTTGAGTTCGAGAGCATCAACAAAACTGATGATGTTACTATTCTTACGAGGGGTTGCAGTAAGATCAAGAATAAAACAAGGATTTAAGTTTTTAAGCATCTCGATGCTTAATTCACTTTCTGCATTATGGCTTTCATCTACCACAACAACGGGGTTAAGTGAATTAATGACTTTCATTAGTGTTAAGTCTTCATCATCATCAACCATACTTTCAAAAGAAGAAAGATTGGTGTTCTCTTGATATACTTTTCTTTCTTCTTTGTTTTTGGCTTTCAGGCTATCGAAGCTGAGAATAAGAATATTCAATTGTTCAGAAACGCTGGTGATGTTAAAACCACTGCCTTGTAGTAATTCCGATTTTGAAAACACTTCCACTCGATGGCTAAAAAGAGAATCTATTTTTTGGCGATACGGATGGCTTGGGTCTTTAAAGTTATTTATTGTTTGATCTAAAATTGTTATTGATGGAACAAGCCAAACAACAACCTTTCTTTTCTCATAATCAAAAGCATCAAAAATTGTTTTAAGAGCATTTGCCGCTATAAAAGTTTTACCACCAGCAGTAGGAACCTTTACACACACATGCGGAACTCTTGGAATATTATCCTTGTATGGTTCAATCGCTTTATCAGGGAAAGGTGTTAGAGGGGTACGTTGATGATAAAACCAAAAATTACGAAAGGCAACTTTAGCATCTTTGGTTTCTTGAACACGATCAAGAAAGAGAGCTAAATCTGATAATACTTGCTGCTGATAACCTTTAAGTTCCATATTAACCTATATTAAAATCTGGTAATATCTCTTGGATTTTTTTTGAAAATGATATTATGCTTTAGCATATATTCTTTTGTGAGAAGACAATTATCCGCGTAGATAACATACTGATCTGCTTTTGTTTTAATTGAGCTAAGAAATTTATGATTTAGTGTTGTTAGTTTTTTAGGTTCATAAAAGAAATAGTAAGCAGTATCATTGTGCTTATTTAAGAAATATTTATTGTCTTTGTGAGCTAAGATTTTGAGAGGAGACTTGGTTAGGGAATAGTAGATATAATTTCTAATTTTTTCGAT
>JBBAAM010000134.1:0-3537 GCA_041658245.1 Melioribacteraceae bacterium | reverse complement strand
TGCAGCGACTTTTTGTCCTTCACTTTGTATGACAGATCAAGTATCCCGATATGTGAATATATTGTCGGAGCGCCGGGGTGGCCTTCTATTACTTCCTTATTGTAAGACTGATAAAGATAAGAGAAGATTACTCTTATCTTTTTACTGATTTTCCTGCTTATCTCAATATTAAAATCTTCGAAATACAGTTCATTCCCCGGTTCAAAAAAATCCGATTTGTAACCTAATGTTCCACTCTCCATAATTGCAGTTGAATCATTTATTTTGAATCTGTCAATAGAATTCGTCCTTGAATAATTAATCGAAATATCGGTACCCCATTTTCCACCAAGCTTTGTATTTTTCTTTATGTTATATATAATTTCTCCCTGTATTCCTATTTCTCCGTTAAGTTGCGTAGAGTAAGGATACATGGCTGCAAGGCTGTAAGAATGTTCTTTGGTAAGAGCAGGAAGATAATTTAACATCAACGGATTTCCCGTGATAGCTCTATCAGAACGAAAGTTCATGTTGTCAATTCTTTTTGCCGAGAAGGAAATTCCAAGTCCTTTCTGAGAAAAAGTTGCGGAGGAATACAATGCTTCACCCGGTTTATAAATATAATTGTTTACAGCCGACGGGTCATTTATCTTATAAGCATACTCGCTTACGAAATTTATTTTACCGCAGGCAATATTAGTACGCCCTGCGAATGCAGCAACATTTTCAGGCAATTTGTAAATTGGGTCCATGTCTTTCTGATACTTACTTACCACGCTGCCTCCTATGGTGATTTTGACTTTTTTTTCAGCCCAGCTTTTTATCATGTCATTAAGAAAAAACTCACCGTCAGCGCCTCGAACAATTCCGGGTCCTTTATCAAAAAAGAAACGCTGGTTTCCTATAAGCCCTTTCACTGTAATTCCTTTTAGCGGAGTATAAATAACATTAATTCCATCTATTGAATTGTCTAATCCAAGATTCCAGTCCTGATAAGCGCGGAAAATCAATCCATTTCCGAACTGTTCATAGAAATTTCCAATAGTAACTTTCAATTCATCCGATTTATAAGATGCAAATCTGTAAGGAATGCCATTGCCTTTATACCGTGAATCAAAGCCCTGCATTACATTCTGATAACTTTCGTACCGTAAACCGGCAGAAAAATCGCCATTTGTATAAAGAATATTTGCAAAAGCATTCATCAAAATTTTCTCAGGCACTTTAGGTGCGCCAATCAGGGAATCCTGAATATAATATTGTGCATCCATCTGGAAACTCCCATGAACTTGTCCTGATGAAAGCACTCCTTGTGATATGGACATCAAAGGAAACACGCAAATCAGGATGCTTAATTTATATACAAGGGTTTTATTCGTTTTGACCAATTTTGTAATGATTAAATTTTTCATGATTTTATTATTTTCGAAGATTTTAAATAAACTTCCAAATATCATTTATTAGTAAATTGTCAAATGTTTTAATATGATCTTTTAAAATGTTTTCGGTTTTCATATTGGGGCGGATGTCGCAATAATAAACTCCATCAAGCGGATTAAGTTTAACTGTGTATCCTTTGAAATGACCGGGTAAAAATGTAGAATTGATACCATATTCATTTTCTTTTTTGGTATTTTTTCTCTGTACATCGTTTAAAAATATGGCAATATGCGGTGTTTCTTTTTCGGTTAATTTGTTGTAAAGAAATTTGTCAATAAAAATTTTATCTATCCTGTCTTTACTGGATGTTTTGATAGAACCGATAACTTTAATATCATCGTTTTTCTCAATAATAAGGTCGTGCTGATAGCTCATATCGAATAATCTTTGACCATCAACCATAACCGGAACCTGCATTACACCTGCTCTGCATTCAATACCAATTTCCCGAATTATTAACCGGATAAATTGTTCAAACAAATCACCGTTAAGTTTTCTTGCCGTATTGGATTGACCTGCCGGCAAACCGTCTAAAGCAGAACCAATAGATTGTTGAATGGTATAAGTTGAGTTATTAATGATTTCTCTTACTGAATCATCAGGCTTTTTAAGCGTTTTTATATTTTTAAGAATTTTAATGTATTCCGCAGATGCCTTCGAAAATGTTTTGGAATCGTACATTAGCGAAGAATTTATTGGTCTTGTTATTTGAAAATTTCCCGCTTTATTGTATTGATAAAATTTATAGTGATTTTCGTTTTGAGAAACTATAACAGCCTGGAGATTATCTGTAATGAAATTTAGATATTCATTGCAAAATGCAATGTATGCTTTCAGGTCTTTGAAATTATTTTTATCCTTTGCCTTGTTGACCAATTGTTTTAATGTCATCGTATAGAACTTCTTCTTTTTAAATTTTCAAAATCATATTTTAACCACTTTTCAATAGACCAATCTTCAACCGTTTCAACCCGATTTACAGCCCATTCCAAATATTCCTGTGATAAATCACAAGCCAACCATTTTCTTTGAAGCTGTTCGGAACAAACAGGTGTTGTGCCTGAACCACAAAAAGGATCTAAAACTATGTCGCCAACATTTGAAGAAGCAAGTATTATTTTTCTTAAAAGTTCTTCTGGTTTTTGTGTAGGGTGAGGCGTTTTTTCATGCATACCATTGCAGGTAGTTGGAATTTCTAAAACATCTTTAGGTTTTGCTCCCAATGGATTTGGCTCCCAGATATGATCCTCATTATTTCCGTTATTGTATTGACTTGTCTCTGCTTGTGGATGACTTGGATATTTTAAAGTGTGTTCACTATAAGGGATTCGTATGTCGTCAATATTTAATTTGAATTCTTTTGACTTTCTCAAATGTAAAATGCTTTCATGACTTCTGCCCCAATCGTTACCGAGATTCGCTTTGTTTTTATAATGCCAAATGATCCAACGGCAAGATTTAAAATATTTGGATGCAGGGTGTTTTAAATCTGCTAATATTTCAGAAAATCCACAAACGTAAAGAGTGCCGGAAGGTTTTAAAATTCTTGATGCCTGTTCAATCCATAGCATTGACCATTTTATATATTCTTCCTGATTTTCAAAACTGTCCCAATCGGCTTTTTTAATATTATATGGCGGATCTGCAAAAATCAGATCGACACTTTCGTTTTTTAAAGATTTAAGCCATTCTATGCTATTTCCTTTATAAAGAGCTCCGTTAGGGTGTTTGTAAAAAATAACCGGTTTATCTTCGTCTTTTCTTATATCTACATTAAGTTTTTCGCCCTTTAATTGCAGATGTCCGAAAAACATTGGTAGGTCTTTATTTCTTGCTAATGTAGTTCCCATTATCGTATATTTTTAAAGTAAGTAACTTTTATTAGAAACGCCCTTCAATGAATTTCATTTTTTATATATGCTAAACAATAACTACTCGTTTATACTCTGTCCGGCGGCAACTTTTTTTACAACATTATAGAGATCTATTTCGGCTCCTTCTGTATAGGTTACATGCTGCCATACAACATTACCGTTACCATCAACAACAAAAGTATGAGGAATCTGGTTAATATTTAAAGCCCTGTAAAGATCTTTATTCGTATCTAAATAAACATCA
>JBBAAM010000133.1:0-3563 GCA_041658245.1 Melioribacteraceae bacterium | reverse complement strand
CTATTCCAACCGAATTATCTGTGACTGCCAATGGTCATTTTACCGCAGTTGTTTCTCAAGAGGACGTAGTCATCACGGGAGTAGGAAATGAGGTTGTTACCGGTAATGACTCTGTAACAGTAAAAATAAAGGTTATGGCAACCTCTTTTGTAACAACAATAATTTACTAAATTAATAGGATATCAGGATGGGTCAACAACAACTTCTACTTGTCATTCTTGGAGTAATAATTGTTGGAATAGCAGTAGTAGTTGGAATAAATTATTTTACATCAAGTTCAGGAAAAGCAAATAGAGAAGCAGTTATTGCAGATTTAACGGATATTGCTTCCATGGCACAAAAATATTACAGAGAACCAATAACATTAGACGGCGGAGGTAATTCATTTACAGGATGGACAGTTCCTGCAAACTTATCACTAACCGCAAATATGAGTGCAGCAGTAACTGCTACAGTAGCAGCACAATCGGTAATACTTGTTGGTGTTGGTAACGAAAAAGGTAATGATGGAACTACGGTTGTTAAAGTAACAATGTTAGTTAGACCAAATGAAATTACATCAACAACAATTAATAATTAGTAAGTCACCTTACGCAAGGTGTCATTCTGAACGGAACGAAGTGAAGTGAAGAATCTAATAATCGAGCAAAGAAGAAGTTTTTAGATTCTTCTCCCGATGAATGGGGATCAGAATGACAATTATTTATATTTCTGCGTAAGGTGTATTAGTAAATCACCTTACGCAAATTAAGTTGATTAATAGGGGGTGTCCAAAAAGTACAGTTTTGATTGTAGAACGAACTTTAGTTCGTTCAAATATTCTTAGAGCGAAATAAATTTCGCTCTACAATATACTTATGAAACGGTACTATAACAGTAGCAACACGAGCACGATGAGTATCATTCGTTGGCACGGAAAATGGAAAAGGAAATAACAGAATATGAAATATGAAAGTAACTATATAGTTGCACTATGTTTGGTTACTTCGTCAAAAATTGAAAATTATTTCGGGATATATATTCTTTCATCTAATTAACAAACACAAACTAACAAAAGGAGTAACACAATGGGACAACAACAATTATTACTAATCGTTCTCGGCGTTATCATTGTAGGTATCGCTGTTGTAGTAGGTATCAATGTATTTACAGCGAGTGCTTCGTCAGCAAATCGTGATGCTGTTATTGCCGATTTAACAAATCTTGCTGCAATGGCACAACAACATTATAGAAAACCTGCTTCTCTCGGTGGCGGTGCAAATTCTTTTGATGGATCTGGTAGCACTACTCCCGCTGGTACAGCTTGGACAGTTCCGGCAACATTAAGTAAAACTGCAAATATGAGTGTGGCTGTAGTTCCTACTGTAGCAGCACAAACGGTAACCCTTGTTGGTGTTGGTACAGAAACAGGTAACGTTCCAGCTACTGGCAACGTAAAAGTAACAATGGTAGTCGGACCAAATGCAATTACATCAACGACTATTAATAATTAATTTTTATCTGAAATTTTCTTAAATTGAAGGCGGGTAAGCGAGATTTGCCCGCCTTTTTATTTTTGAACTCTATATTAAATCTAATTCCAGATTTTATTGCTTGGCACCTTTACAAGAATGCAATTGCAATTGATTTTAGAAAAAGATAGCTTTAAAAAAATAAATTAAGTAAGGTGATAAAAATGACCGAAGTTGCAAAAAGATTTATGGAAGAAGCGTTTCTTCTTCCACGCGAAGATAGAGCAGAATTAGTAGATAAACTTCTCGGTAGTCTTAATGTTCCGGTCAGTGAAGAAATGGACCGCCTATGGTCAAAGGAAGCGGAAAAGCGTGTGAAAGAATATGAAGAAGGCAAAATAAAAGCAATAGATGGTGAACAAGTTTTCAGAGAAATTAGAAGCAAGCTTTGACGTTAAAATTTACATTCCATCCGGAAGCACGCAATGAGCTGTCTCAAGCAGTTGATTTTTATGAAACTCAGCAAAGAAAGTTAGGTTTAGAGTTCCTCGATGAAGTTTACTCTACTATTCGCCGCATTATTAAGTACCCGATAGCTTTTCCTGAGCTGTCTACTAATACAAGAAAATGTTTAACCAATAGATTCCCTTTTGGCGTAATTTACCAGATTAAAGAGGATGAAGCATTTATTGTAGCCATTGCCCACTTAGCACGTAAGCCGGGTTATTGGAAAGAAAGGTTGAGCAAATTATGAATAGATTTTACCTTTATTAAAGATGGAACCTTTGAGCGATAATTACCGGAGACCGGAAAAAGAAGATTAGTTATCGTTGAGAATTTTCTTAAATTGAAAGCCGGGTAAAAGATTTTTTATCCGCCTTTTTATTTAATAATTTTGAGCCATGAATTTAATTGAACGAAATATTGATAGAATACGCGACTTGTGTATTAAACATAAAGTCTCAAAGCTATTTGTATTTGGTTCTGTCGTTACCGATAGACTTAAGAAAGGCAGCGATATTGATTTTGTAGTTAATTTCCAGAGGATTGATCTGTATGATTACGCCGACAACTATTTTGATCTCAAATATTCCTTAGAGGATTTGTTTAGGCGAAACGTTGACTTATTGGAAGAAAAGGCAATAAAAAATCCGTACTTACGCCAATCTATAGATTCCTCAAAGCAACTGATTTATGGATAATGAAATTAAAACATGGCTTTATGATATACTACAATCAATCATTGAGATTGAGGGTTATTTCGAGAGTATACCCAGGAAATTTGAAAATTATCAAAAAGATATAAAAACTAAGCGGGCAGTTGAACGAGATATTGAGATAATAGGAGAAGCGGTTAACCGAATTAGAAAGAAGGATAAGGAGTTTGCGATAAATAATGCTGATAAAATCGTCGGCACGAGAAATCGTATTGCCCATGGTTACGATAAGATTTCGGATGATTTGATTTGGAGTATAGTAATAAATCATCTGCCAAAACTAAAGGAAGAAATTCAAAAATTACTCTTTCAAGAGTAGGCAATTACAGGGAGATTTATTGATCCATCCTGCGATATTACTTTTACTATGGTAGGCGGTGCAAACTCCATCATATCAACAACGATCAATGATTAGTTTTTGTTTTGAATTTTCTTAAATTGAAGGCGTGTAAAACAGGATTTTATCCGCCTTTTTTATTTGTTATAAAACTCAGTGGTGTAAGAGTCATTTACCACAAAGAAAATTACCTTAGCATAGATCATGAGACTGGTTATTAAAAAACTAAACGCTGAAGAGATAGAATTTTATGAAAATAGATTGTATCCTCTACAAGATGCAGTGTTGGGTTTATTAGATCAAGAAAGGTTTTATTTGACCGGCGGAACCTGTCTTTCCAGGTTTTATTTTAATCACAGATATTCCGAAGATCTTGATTTTTTCTGTGACGGCACGTTGTATTCTGCCGGTCAATTTGAAATTGATTATCTGACTACAGTTTAGACAAAAAAAGTAAGAAAAAGGGAATTTAAAGGACGTCATTTTTGTTCCAAATGGTAACCAATCACGGGAACCAAAATGGAACTCAACAACGTCCTAATGTTAATTTACATCATC
>JBBAAM010000132.1:0-3587 GCA_041658245.1 Melioribacteraceae bacterium | reverse complement strand
TCTGGATATATTGTTATTGAGTTATTTATAGATACTATGGCTGCATGGGAAACAAGAATAAAGTTAGATCCTTTCTGGGATATATGTGATAAGGACATGTCGTTCGACACCATGAGATGGGGTTATAAGTTATTTATTCCTTTTTTTAATTTTCAAATTTACGAACAATTGAATGACAATTAATGACTACTTCCCACGTTCCAATTAGTTCCCTCCTCTCGCTTTTCACGCTCGCCCGCCGCCTTTCTGGCGGGTTTCACCTTTCACGTAACTATTCCTCCCACAAAACCGTTAACACAGAATTATAATTCATAGTTAGGGCTTAAGGATTTGGGATTAGGATTCAGTAGATTGTTTATTCCGTAACGAATTAATCAATCCATTTAACATTTTGCCAACGTCATCAAGTTCTTTTTTAAGTCCATCGTATTCTGTGGTAATATAATATAAATCTTTAGAGAGCAAAATCAGGTATTTAACTTCGCTCACAGAACCTCTGGCAATTATTAGAAAATGGATATAATCTTAGTATATCTGCCAAACCTTTCTGAACCTATTACTATTTTTTCTAGTTTTATTTTTCTTCATCATTTCCAACTCGATTTGTTGAAGTTTCACGATGACCTTAATTTTTTCTTCGTAAGGCATTTTAGCACTGGTTTTATGGTAGTGAGTTTTTGATTCAGCTATATGTGAAATATAATTTTTATCCATATTATACTCCCGAAATCCTTTTATAAACGCCTGATAAATTAAAGCGCTCAATAATTTCTAAAAAGCTATTATTATCGTAATCAACTTCAGACAGAAACTTTGCAAACCTTTCCTTGTCCGATAGTCTGTCGGTCTGCAGCAAAATCGCCATCAAATATTCAGGTTTCAAGATATAGGTTTTTTCATCGAATAAAACAATTTCTTCTGACTTATCAAGGGCTTCCTTAACAAGATCATTATATGCTAAAAGAAATTGAACCGGAATACCATAGATAACTATATGCTCTTCTAAAGGAGGATAACCATTACTTTGAGCCCACTCGTAAATTTTGGCAAAGGGATTAAGAGTGTTCTCCTCTTCTGCGATATTAACAAGTAAATCCAGATCGTAAGTAACAGACGGTTCGATATAATAAAATTGAGCCATACCCCCGGCAATAGCATACTTCTTTATAATACCCAAATCCATTAACTCATTTATTTTCTGAAGTGTTTTTTTCATTTTATAATTAGTTGATTGTGTATTATTATTTGTTGAAAAACATAAATATTATAATAAGGGCACTTCTAAAAACTACAATTTTATCTGCGCACTTTGCGTTTTCTTTGCGTTCTTAGCGTGAAATTTTTAAAAACAACAGTTTTTAGAAGTGCCCATAATTGACTTCAACATCGTTCTTTTTATAAAATTTTTTTGTAGTTAAATATGAAAATTAGTTTTTTATTTTAGCAATTGAATAACAATTAATGGATTCCCTTTTACCGATCACCGACAACTGACCACTAAACTCTCTCTCATTCCACCTCTCACCTTTCACGTTTACCTCTTACCCGCCTTCTTTTTGACTTATTTCACCTTTCACGTTTGACTCTTTCCCACCCGCTATTACAGCGCAAGTGAGGTCTTTAACGCCTTATCAATCTCAAGCATCTTTGATTTTTCCAATGATCCAAATTTGGTGATTAATCTTACATCTTTGTCAATAGTTCTAATTTGTCCGCAATCAACGTAACATTTTTCCTTTAAACCGCCCTCACCTTTTTCAAGAAATATCATAATTGGAAGAGGTTTCGTTATTTCTTTAACACTGGATATTGGGGCTATAATTGTAACCGGGCTGAATTTATTACCAATATCATTTTGGATTATTACGGCCGGACGAGCTTTGCCGGTTTCTTTACCAACAATTGGATCTAGATTTACAAGATATACATCACCTCGAAGAAGCGGAGCAATTATTCCCGCATCATTCTTTATCGGCATATTTCCATTCCTCTTGGGCTTTTAGGTAATAATTGTAGTTGGCTTTATATCCAGCTTCAAGTTCATTCTCTATTTTTTCTTTCTCTAGGTTGTCAATAAAATTTTGTAAAGCTTTTCTAACTATTTCACTTACGGTTAAGTTAGTCAGTTTTGAAATTTTACTAACTCTTTTCGATAATTCTGAATTAACAAAAAAACTCAATCGCTCTTTTTTATTTTGTGTTTGAGCAGAGGGCATTTAAACTCCTGTTATAAATTATTACCTACAAAATGCACATATATAGACACATATACAAGTGTAAAAAAATGTGTCATTATTTGCTAATTATGCAGATATTTAATCTCAACCTCAATTCTAACCCTTGAACATTAAACCACGCTGAATTTATCAGCCTTTGGCTGAGGCGCGGAGCGGAAATTAGCGGGTTAATAGTTTTCAAACACTCTCATTAAGGTATGGATGCAATTTTTCTCTTTCGAAATTTGTAGATAATTTTTCATTTCTCAGACGATATACTAATTCAATCGACTTTCTTGAATCCTCAATACCAAACCCTTCGCCGGTTAATGTTTTTTCATAAACTTTTGCATGGAGATCTGTAAATCCATCGGTAAATTCTAATTCTTCATTATCAATTTTGATGGATCGAAAAGTTCGTAGAACATTGTCAGTAGTCAGTTGTGTGTTGTCAGTGGTTTCCGTCCCGGCGGATAAACTTAGTTTTGTAAGATCGTTTTTATCTATAGATAAGAACCATTTTACATCCGTCTGTACTAAAGTTTCTGGCTTCGCTAAAGCTACGCCAGACAGGTCGCCGGACAGGTTTGCATTTTTTAGTTCTAGAAAACCAGCCATTTTACTTGGTTGCGATAAATGAACTTCACTCTTCTCAACTTTTCCGAACAACCACATTAAAAGATCAAAAAAAATGAATACCTATGTTAGTTGTAATTCCACCGCTTTTTTGCAGATCGCCTTTCCAAGAATATTTGTACCATGGTCCGCGGGAAGTGATGTATGTTAGTTCAACTTGATGCTTGGTTCTGGATACTAGATACTGGCTTGTCCCCATGGGAATGCTGGATATCTAACTTTCTCTTCAATTCTATTAATGCCGGATGAACACGCAGTTGGAGAATTGTATAAACTTTTTTACCTGATTCTTGTTCAAGTTTTTGCAGAGCATCAAGATTCCAAGGATTCAATACTAATGGTTTTTCGCAGATAACGTTAGCGCCTAAACGCAACGCTAACCTAATATGTGCATCATGCAGATGGTTTGGTGAGCAGATCGTCAGATAATCTATTCCTTCCCCTTTTCTTTTAAGCATCTCAAGATGACGGTCAAATCTTTCTATTTCTGTAAAGAACGCACAATCCGGGAAATACTGATCTATAATTCCAACGGAATCATGAGGATCTACAGCAGCAATAAGATTATTTCCGGTTTCTTTAATTGCTTTAAGATGCCGTGGTGCTTGTAACCGGCAACACCGGTGATTGCAAAGTTTTTCATGTTCTAAAAACGAAAGTTGAAAGTTGCCAGTTGTTTGTTGGATGAATAATCATTGTACTCTGGATATATTGTTATTGAGTTATTTATAGATA
>JBBAAM010000131.1:0-3665 GCA_041658245.1 Melioribacteraceae bacterium | reverse complement strand
AGCTAGTGAAGTTGTAAATAATTTTTCGGATCAAGAAGTTTCGGAAAAATATTTTACAGAATTGGAGAGTAATCCGGCTGATGCAATTCTTCCACAGAATAGTGACGAGTTTAGTATCCAAATTCCCGCTGATTTAGAGATAAGCAGCGAATCATACACTCAGTTAATTGATAACTCTGTTTCAGAAGATTATAAAACTTTAAGTAGACTTTCAGATAAAGAATTAGAAATCGTTTATGAAAAATTGAATTCTACAACCTCACAAAAGGTGACAAAATGAAAAAAGTGTTTTTCCCGCTTATAGTTATTTGCTTAATCGGATCTGCTGTTATTGCTCAAAACAGACCACGTATGAATAAAGAGATGAAACCACTCCAAAGAATAGAGCAATGGGAAAAAATAAAACTGATTGAAGTGTTATATCTTAACGAAGATACTGCCGTTCGTTTCTTTGCACGAAGAAATGAGAATCAAAAAAAGATGAAAGATATTCTTGACCAAAGAGACGGAATGATTCAAAACTTAGAAGATGGTATTAGAGGCAGTTCACAAATAAGTGAAGCAGCTTATAAAGAACAAGTAAACAATTTTCTTTTTATCGAAAGCAGCATATCAAAAGAAAGAGAAAACTTTTTGAGATCACTAAGCGATCTTCTCACTCCCAAGCAAATTGCAATACTAATTGTGTTTGAAAGTAGGTTCCGCAAAGAAGTCCGGGAAACATTAATGAATCGCTTCAAACCGCAGGATCGGAACTAAATTAAAAATGTAAATTTGCATTTTGATCAGTTCTCTGATATTTTTGGCTCAGATTTTTGCGGAAGTGGTGAAATTGGTATACACGCTACTTTGAGGGGGTAGTGCCCGTTAGGGCGTAGGGGTTCAAGTCCCCTCTTCCGCACAAAGTTTTTCACATAAGATTTTATCCTTCCCTTGATTCTTATCGCATATTGAGATATTTTAGCAACAGCGATGAGAGTAATTTCTAAAAAAAGATTAAGAGAATTCTGGCTTAAACACCCGGATGCAGAAAAACCACTTCAAATTTGGTATTCGATTTGTAAAAAAGAAACCTTTGAAAATTTTAGTGAAATTAAAAACCTTTTCAATTCCGCCGATTTGTTTGATGACAAAGTGATTTTTAATATCGGGGGCAACAAATTCAGATTAATTGCAAGTATTCAGTTTAAAATAAAAACGTTATTTATCAAAGGTGTTTTTACGCACCAAGAATATGATAGAGGGAAATGGAAGAAATGAAAAACGGAAAGAAAAAAATAACTTATTTGGAAATGATTACTCAGTTCCTTTTAAGGAAAATAAAAACTAATAAGGATTACCAAAATGCCATTAACCGGTATGAATATTTAACCGACAATTATCAGGATACGAAAGAACTTAATGACTACCTTGACGTTTTAGCAATGCTTATTGATGAGTATGAAAATGAAAAATTTCCAATTGCCGAAGCGGACCCTATTGAAGTTCTAAAATATCTTATGAAAGAAAAAAATATTAAGCAGACTCAATTAGCAAAGGTATTTGGTTCTCAATCTATTGTGTCTGAGGTGCTGAGTAAGAAGAGAGGATTAACGCTAAAATATATTTACAATATGGCGGTTATGTTTAATGTTAAACCGCAAGTTTTTGTTTGATGAAAAAGTTCTAACTGAAGGGTATCTCTCACATAGTGATGGCGATGCCATAAAAACTATTATTTATGGGAATCCATCCCTTCGGGAAAAAATAGAACACAGATTCACCCCGTGGAATAAATTAAGAATCAAATTATTTCAAAAACACAAATGCTATTCCATGGGGTAAACGGACTTGCCTGCCGAGCGTGTTGCACAACGCAAATTCTGTAAAACACAACCTTCGAGGTTGACACATCGTTGGTGGTATTATAACCTCGAAGGTTGCTTACCGACTTCTGCAACACGCTCTACCGGCAGGCAGGTTTTCGCAGATTAGCTTTTTCCCAAAGGGATCCCTTCGGGAGAAGTTATTAGAGATACCCTTAAGATGGCGAAAAATTTATTCTTGCCGTAAGAGGGTTTTTTAGTTAAGTTCCAATTAACCTTTTTGGGACTGAATTGATTTCTCAAATTGTTTCCATGCGCATTTCAACATTCTACTGCAACAGACAGCTCCTTGAGGGGAAAAATTTATTATATAAAATTCTTTCCGTCAAAAAGGCTCGCCTCGCTGAAGACGTGAGTCGAAGCGGGCGCCGGACAAGTCGCTTTCTTTGCCCCCTCTACTTTATAATTTTTTTAAGATGACAATAGTTTAAGAAAAAATAAATTTCCTTTTCAGTCCTTTATCCAGTCAACAACAAAAAACATCTGCGAAAGAGATAATTGAAGCTATTAAACAAGAGGGGACAGAGTGTTTTTAAAAGCTGACGTTTGAGAATAATGAAATTACAGTGCGTTTTTGAAAAATGACATTTGAGTATAATCACATTACAATGAGTTTTTAAGAGATGACATTTGAGATCGATTTGAATGAAAAGATCATTCAAGAAGGAACTAAGGGAAAAGTTATTTCTAAGGACGATTCCCAAGCAGAACTTATTAAGACGGCTCTTGTTTTTGCGGGGTCTATTTACGGTTATGCCGCCGGTAAGAATGACATGGAGCTGCTGACGTTTGCCGATATTAACAGCAGTACTTTTAACAAACTGCGCGATGCCGAAATTCCGCTTACAGTTGAAAAGATACTTGATAAAGCCGATGCGCTTGGGACTTCTCTTATTCCTTTCGGAATTACGGAAGAAAAAAGAACTTCGGGCAGAGCGGGGCTGAATGATTACCTGCAAAAGTTCGGAAGTGTTAACACTGGTAAAGGAAGTAAAAAATCTGCGCGGGAAACCAATCTAATGCTCTTTGATAAAGCCGATAAGAAGCTTAGAGTATTGGATAAGCTTATGCTTGGTTTTAAGGAAAGCAGTCCGGAGTTATATTCGCGGTATAATGCAGCGCGTGTTATTTATGATAAGGGAAGTAGTCATAAAGTAGGAGACAATACGGCTCCTATTCCTGAACAGCAAAAATAATCAGCGATAGTCAGAACCGATATCCATCAGCCATACCCTGAAGCGATGAGTCTTGGTTTGGAAGATAGAATAGAGCAGCTATAAAAATGAATTAGGATGAAGAAAAGTGGTTAATGATCGATCACCATAATTGTCTAAATATAGGAAAAGATTTTTCCTTATATAAGGAAAAGTTAAAATGTTTCCTATATATATACTTTTTTATCTAAATGTAGACATCGATTTTAGTGATGTCATGGAAGTTAATAACAGGTTAGGCAGATTATTTTCTTAATGAAAGTATATAACTTAGAAAAACAATTTATAACAAATACTTGTGTAGAGATGTATAATCATCTGAAAAAGTTTTTAAAATATTTTTTACTGAATAAAGTAATTGCAATTATTAGTTTAATTGTTTTGCAAAGTTGTAAAGACAGCGCAGTTGAGCCCATTTCAAAAAATAATTATGTCTTTGCAATTTACTATCTTAAAGACACTACATTAAAAGCGTGGGACGTTTGGAAAAAAGATTTGAATGACTTTGACCTTGAAGATAAACCATGGCTTACGGAAAACGATATTGATTTTTATGATTGGTCTAGTCATTGTATTTATCTGAAGA
>JBBAAM010000130.1:0-3736 GCA_041658245.1 Melioribacteraceae bacterium | reverse complement strand
GTTTAATTCCCACCCCATCAATTTTGCAATCATCAAACTGTGCTCAGGCTTCCACGGATAGGGATCGTAACCAAGCACATCAAATTCAACCGGATATTTTCCCTTTGCTTCTTTGAGAAAAGCATTTACACCTTTCGAATACGCTTCTAATATTTTTTTTGAAAGCGGATTTAGCTTATCATAATTCATCTTCACATTCTTATATATACCAACCGTACGAAACATTTGATCAATCGGAATTGTTTTTGCGCCAAGCACTTCACTAAGACGCCCCTCACCGGCTCTTCGCACAATATCCATCTGAAACAACCGCTCCTGCGCGTGAACGTATCCGAGTGCAAATGCGGCGTCTTCATCATTTCCTGCCTTAATCATTGGTATCGCGAATGCATCACGATATATTTCTACATTAGCATGTAACCCTTTAACTTTTCTCTCTCCTTCATACTGCGGTAAAGATTTTTTCAGCATGAAGTATGAGAGAGTAAAAAGCACAAGAACAATTACAGCCACCGATGCGGCAATGCCGATTAAAACTTTTTTCCAGGTCTTCATTTTCGTTCTCCAAAAATTACTCTCTAAATTTATGAAATAATTGATTTGCTGAATAAGAAAATATTTGATAAATAAGTTATTAACTGCTAAGTTTTGGTTTAGACAACAGACCAATTCATGTTGTGTGTTCTCCGAAAGAGGACTATTTAGCAATTGTAACAGCATATATTCCGAACAAGGAAGAATGGGAAAACAATTTTAAGAAAAGGAAAATGCAATGAAATGTATGCACTGCAAATGTAATATGGAAAGAAAGACCGCACCTTTTCATATTGACAGAAAAGGTTATCATTTGTTCTTTGATTCAATTCCCGCGTGGGTCTGCAATCAGTGCGGAGAAGTATACTTTGAAGAATCTGCAGTAGAAACCATCCAAAAAGCATTGAACGTTTTAGATGAGCAAACAGAAAAACTATCTATGGCTGTGTGAATTTTATAATTTAATAAGCCCCCACAATTCCGCTCAACTCCTAAATCCATGGTGAAATTATGAATGAAATTTTGATTATCCTCTCAATCCTAACTCTATTATCTGTTATCATTTTCTTTTTTGTGATGAATAAAAAACTTTCATCGGTGAGTGGTACGGTTTTAAAAGATGAGTTTGAAAAGATGGACCGGTCGTTCCGTGATGAGATCGCGCGTAACAGAGAGGAATCATCAAAGAACGCAAAAGCGCAGCGTGAAGAAATAAATGAATCTATCATTAAACTGGGTGAGCAGCTTTCATCAACTATCGGAGAAATTTCTAAGGGACAAAAAAATCAGCTCGACATTTTCTCCAAGCAGCTGAACACATTAACGCAGATGAATGAACAGAAATTTGATAAACTGCAAGAGAAAGTTGAATCTCAGCTAAAAGAAATTCAGGATAAGAATGAAAAGAAATTGGAGGAGATGAGGCAGACAGTTGATGAAAAACTTCACGAAACATTAGAGAAACGTCTTGGAGAATCATTTAAGCTTGTTAGTGACCGGCTTGAGCAAGTTTATAAAGGTCTTGGAGATATGCAAGAACTTGCGCGCGGTGTCGGCGATCTTAAGAATGTATTAACGAATGTAAAAACCCGCGGCGGCTGGGGCGAGATTCAACTTGAAAATCTTATTGACCAAATACTAACCCAAGAACAATATGAAAAAAATGTTTCCACAAAAAAAGGAAGTAATGACAAAGTAGAAATTGCAATTAAACTTCCGGGGCGGGATTTATCCAAGAGTGAAATAGTCTGGTTACCTATAGATGCAAAATTCCCGATCGAAGATTATCAGAGGTTAATTGATGCGCAAGATTTGGCAAACATAGTTGCAATTAATGAAGCAAATAAAGCAATTGAAACTCGCATAAAAGGTGAAGCGAAGAAAATTGCCGAGAAATATCTAGATCCGCCGCACACAACAGATTTTGCAATAATGTTTCTGCCAGTTGAAGGATTATACGCAGAGGTTTTAAGAAGACCGGGCTTAGCAGAATTTTTACAGCGGGAATACCGTGTTGTTGTTTCCGGACCCACAACTTTAGCTGCGTTATTAAATAGTTTACAAATGGGATTCAGAACTTTAGCAATCGAAAAAAGATCAAGTGAGGTTTGGAAAATATTAAGCAGCGTGAAGAATGAATTTGGAAAATTCGGCGACCTGTTAGACAAAACACAAAAGAAATTACAAGAAGCAAGCAACACGATTGATGACGCATCAAAAGCTACCAGAAAAATTGAAAAGCAATTGAATAAAGTTGAAGAACTGCCAAGTAATGAACACGATCCTTTAATAAATCAATAGATAGGTAACGGAGTAATTTTATGTATACAATAAAGGTGAAAACAAAAACAAACCAATCCGTGATTTGCTTAACCGATATTTTAATAAAAGGCTTCAACAATGATTCTAATTTTATATGTATCCCTTCGAGTATGATAGGGACTTTTGATGATAATACTCTTACAGACACGATAAGAGATGCAAAACGCTATGCTGATGAAATGGACTTATTATATCACAGATTTGATGATGGTTATTATAAAAATGCTGACAAATCAGATTTACCCTATTTAATAAATACAATTGAAAGAGCTCAAAAACTTCGTGGATCGGACATACCTATTCAACTTGGAATCGATATCGAGAGAATAATTGATGATTGCAAAGAACAGATGAATACAATAAAAAAAGAAGAGGAAAGAGAACAAAAAAAAATACTCGAAGAGAATCGAAAAAAAATAAAAGAACAAGAAATTGGTTATATATATTTGATTAAGTCGGATCATGGTTGCAAAATCGGGAAAAGCAAAATGCTTTCTAATCGTATAAACACAATTGGAATTCAAGTTCCCTTTGCACATGAATGTATTTATTCTTCAAAAATTAAAAATTATCATAAGATTGAAAAATTTTTTCATAAACATTTTTCATCAAAACATCTAAAGGGTGAGTGGTTTAATTTAAATGAGGATGATATAGCATTTATAAAATCATATACCAAAGAACATGAGGAATGAAGCTTTCATTAAATGAATTAAAAAATATTCATGGCACCCTCAAACAAAATAAATATAAGTTGAGCTTTGTACATTGGACAATCAAAGTTCAAATATTAAACAATGCCTTTTTTGTGGATCAAAGGGAAAATTATTTAACAATACTGAACATATTATACCTGAGAGTTTAGGTAATAAAACATTTACCTTAAAAAAGATTGTTTGCGATAAATGCAACGAATATTTCTCAGGGTTGGAAGAATATTTTATACATAATCATTTTTCTTCCTTTAACAGACTTTTCTCAGTGAACAAGACGAAAAAGGGGAAATCTCCAAAACAAAATCTTAAAAGTGGTATTGCCTACCGAACAAATGATGGTAAAATTGTTTTTGAACAATCATCATTATTTAATGATACTAATAATCAATTTAGTATCACCTTTTTTGCTGAAGATATTTCTATAAAAGCTACTTACCCACTATCTGATGTTAATGTAAAAAAACTTAGTAGAGTATTGGCTAAAATTGGACTTGAGACCCTTTACTTAAAAGAAGGTGAGATTGCTTATTCTTCTGAATTTGATCTTATCCGCCGCTACGCAAGATTCGGTGATACTATACAATTCATTCCTTTCATGTGGCATTACCAAACCGAGAAAAATGTTGAATTACTTCTGGCAGAAGTAAAACATCAATCAAAAGATA
>JBBAAM010000129.1:0-3742 GCA_041658245.1 Melioribacteraceae bacterium | reverse complement strand
TTGATTTACCAGAACCGTTAGCTCCAATAATGCCGTAACAGTTTCCCGGAGTAAATTTTAGATTCACTTCTTCGAATAATGTTCGTTTACCAAATCTTAGTGATAGATTACTTGTACTTATCATTTATAATTCATTCCATTGTCTATTGTGTGTTGAAAATATTGTTATAGCGCTAATCAGACGCGTAACTTTTGTTGACTTGTTGTCCACAGCAGTTTTTGCATCAGTAATTATGTGTAAAGAAGAATAAGATTGGTTAGTCCAGGTCAATTTCGAAAAATAAAAGAGGGAAAAAACTCGAATTCTTTCGTTTACGGGTGTTCTAATCCAAAACTCTGTTACAAAAATACTAATTAATTTGGTCGGTCACAATTTGGTTGTTCATAATGCTGTCAGGTTAAGAAGAGGAACCATTGTCCAAAGGACTCTATGGAGAAACGGTTAACAATTTTTTTTTTGATTTGCGCTGAGGATCTGAGTCAATTCATACTGTCTGATCCCTCTGGCGGCATAACCTTCGGTAACAAGCACAACCGGATCCTATCCGTTTTTGTGCGAGGGATAAACTTTCTGCTTGAATTTTACTCCGTTCGGTTTGTTATGATCTACAGGTTGCGTAATCATCAGTACATATGATTCGGTACAGGTAGAATCGTGTTTGATCGGTGTTACTTCGGTGATCTCTTTGAATGATTTCAGTTTCTTGAGAAGTGCTGTTTCGGTTTGTGAATAAATATTTGTGAAAATTACACCAAGGATAAAAGTAGAAAAGGGTACTTCCGTATCATTATTTTCTCCTATTTGTTAAGGAAGTAACTTTACTTTTTCTATTTCTGATGAAAATAATGCTCATTTAGCGTTGCTACTTATAGTATGTAGCCAAAACAAGTTTAGAAATCTATATATACAATGTATGAAAGAAGAAGTATTGAAAAAATTCGCGGATAGAGTGAGAGAGTTAAGAATTAAAAAAAATCTCTCTCAAGAAAAGTTAGGAGAGCTTTCTGAATTGCACAGAACATATATTGGTATGGTGGAGCGAGCGGAGAGAAATATTTCCTTAAAGAATATACAAAAGATTGCAAGAGCGTTGAATGTCCGACTCGAAGATCTATTTGAGGGTTTATAATGGCACGTATTCAGGAATTGCTTTATGGAAGAGATGAGAGATTAGATTATTATCAATTACTCGCAAGATACCCGTGGATTATAGAAAGGCATCAAAGATGTATTCTCAGTCCAGATAGCGATGGATTACTTTGCGGATTATTCATGGCTCACTATTTTGATTGGGAAATAGATGGTTTTTATGATGGGAAAGTAATGTTACTAAAGCACGGAATAAATGCGAGTGATTGTGTGTTCTTAGATATGGAAATTTATCGAGAGAATATTCGAAGTATTGGTCACCACATGATCAATTATAATAAAAGAATGGATTTAATTAATGTGGGGAAATATAATCAATGTATCCAACCAAACATTTTAAGAAATTATGATGGGAAAAACGATTTTAGATTGAAATACCCTCTTGCAACAATACATCTATTGATTAGTATTGTTAGTAATAAGATAAAAATAGAATTAACTGAAGACTCTGTTGCCCCACTTTTTTTCACTGACGGAACATTCAATGTGTTGTTTAGCTATCCCGAAAATGTTCTAAATTGGATGACATTTTTAAGAATAACCGAAGAAGAAAATCCGTTATATAAAATATTTTGTGCGAATGATTTTACTCCTTATAAGTTGATGCTTGAGATGGATAAGTTTTTTAGAAGAAGAGATGAAATTACAGTAAGTAGAGAAAGGGGTGATCGTTTAAGAATTTCTAATACTGATGGTTCACCGGCCAATTGTCATCTTAATAAAGATGGAACATTTTACTTAAATAAAGAAGCGGTCAATAGAATCAAAAAGTTTATTACAATTTTACAAGAATTTACTACATGGCAATACAATGAAACACAATGGACTTGGGATCAGTTTGATATGCATAAATTCAGCAAGAAGGATTTTAAAGGACAAGGTAAGAGATTAAATGGAACAACATTCCGTGAAATGATAGAATCTAATCCTCTGAGTTGGGCGATGACGAGAGGGGATAATATAGAATATACATTGGAATATCCTGATCGGCTAAATTAACTTCGGTTCAATAGTAGATAGTCGTTCATTAGCAACAGAACAATACTCTTCTGAAATATCAAATCCAATGAAGTGCCTATTCAATTTTTTAGCAATATAAGCCGTTGTCCCACTCCCGATGAACGGGTCTAATACAATCCCACCCTCCGGACAAAAAGTTGGAATAAAATCTAACGGAATTTTATCAGGGAAATGTGCCGGATGTTTTCGTTTGATCGGACTTTTGTCCCCAGCCATCAAATAATTCCAAATAGTTCCGTTATCACTTAGCATGTCAATCGAATCAATTAGATTTTTTTTCATTATTTTCAGCATTTCTAGAAATTCTTTTTTATCGACAACGTTTCCATTGGTATTGGTTTGAAAATCATCAATTATTTTGAGTGTTTCAATTAATCTATTTCCCAAATTTGGTTCATGTTGATTCTCATCATAATACCAAATAGTTCCTCGGCACTTTAAAGCATTAATAGCTTTTCTCACGCTTTCTTGTGTTGTTCCATCGGTTTTTCGACTGGCAAATCCAGACATAATTTTGCCACCATGTTTTGATGGAATTTTTAGGTGCTCTTTATTAAAAAAATTTGGTTTTTCGCCCTTTAAGAAAATCGGAATGTATTCATGATCTATTCTAAATCTATTCTTCCACCAAGCTCCTTCGGTGCCATTCTTGCGGTAAATAATTGTTTCGAATAGCTTAAACCCAATGTTATCACACCAATCTATTATTGTCTTAAATGATGTTAGTGATTTACCAAAATTTTTAGTCTGGTCTTGGATCACCATAACAGCAACACCACCATCCTTTAGCACACGTTTTATTTGCTCACCGGCCGCGTGAAGATCATAAGTAAAACCATTATACTTTCTAACTGCATCATAGGGAGGTGAAGTTAAAACCATGTCTATGCAATTATCAGGTAATTTTTTCATACCATCAACGCAGTCAATACTCACTATTTCGTCTAAAAATTTCATGATCTGTTTTATTGATTAGGTGTAAGATATAAAGAAAGCGGAATCAAAACAATTGTGGCGACGTAATAAGTTATTATCGAATGAAAAAATGCTTTTAATTATAATTTTGTTCCACCTATGTATAATGATTCCAAAATTATTTGGAATAAATATAATTATGAAGAACTTCTATTGTCTCACGCTGAACTTTAATATCCATTTCAAGCAGATCTCGAATAGATAGAATGCCCGCCAACTTTTCGTTTTCAATAATTAAAATGTGCCGGGTTCCGCGTTCTTTCATTTTTTGAAGGCATTGCTCGTAAGTTTCATCAATATTTGCGAGGACTAAATCTTTCGTCATAATTTCTTCAACAGAAGTGGTTTTCAAATCCAAGCCTTTAGCTATAACGCGTCTTACTAAGTCACGCTCAGAAAATACTCCCAACAATTTTCCCTCTTCCGAAAGAACAGGAACAAGTCCTATGTTGTGTTCAGCCATAAAGCAGACTACATCATTAATCTTTGAATCTGCTTTAACAGTGTGAAGGGATTGGGATACTAATATATCTTTTAACGACTTCATTCTTCCTCCGTTCAATAATACTATTCTTATTGTGGATGAATCCTACACTT
>JBBAAM010000128.1:0-3778 GCA_041658245.1 Melioribacteraceae bacterium | reverse complement strand
TCATCCAATATCAGATTACTCAATGTTTTATATAATCCGGAACTCAGATCTCCTTGAAGTATAGTTTTTATTCCTTTCTTTCCAAAGTAAACCTGAATCTTTACTTTTCCCGACCTGCCTGACGGCAAGGCAGGAGGGATGTCCGAATGACTCCTTACGGAGGATTCCCATTCTTTCCCATTCAGAACGTTGAATTCAAAGTTAAAATCTTTCTTAACTACCTTAGAAATAATCAACCCTATTCCTACACATTGAGTAGACATTAATTCGATCTGAAGTTTAGCTTTTTCCTCAAGAGTCATTTGATTATAAAATACCTCTATTATATTTTATACATGTCCGGCGTAATATTAAATCAGTATCAATAATAATATGCTTGTATTCAAAGTCATCTATTTTAGCAATATTCTCGATGAGGAGATCCATAGATTTGGCGGCTAATTGCTCGGTCGGTTGATTGATGCAACTAAGCGGCGGTGATAAGAAATTTTGTACTTGAGAATTTCCAAAGCAGATCAAATCAATATCATCAGGAATTTTCATCCCGACTTCTTGCGCGGCCATATAAATTCCAATAGCAACCGGGTATGTTACTGCAAGTATTAAATCGGGCAGATTTTTTTCATAGTATAATTTCATAAAAGAATTGTAACCGCTTTTTTCTACATAATCTCCTTCTAAAATCCAATCATAATTAATCTCAACTCCATGATCATTCATAGCTTGTCTGAAACCAATCATTCTATCTCGTCCAATGTTAATACTAGTAGATCCAGCAAAATGTGCAATCTTTCTATATCCGAGTCTTATTGCGTGGTCAATCGCTTTATAAGCCCCGCCTTTATCATCCACTGTTACGGTATTACAGTTTGCTAAATCAGGAATTCGATCCATGAATACTAATGGAACCTGTCTATTCTTAGCTGTTTCAAATATTTCAAAATTGTCAGTACCCTGAGATATTGATATTATTATTCCATCAACCCTCATAGAAAGAAGAGTCTGAATTTGTTTCTTCTGCATTTCAGAGTTTTCTTGAGAAACAGTGAGAAAGACTTCGTAATTGTTTATAAAAGCATAATTATAGATATGATCAATAATGGAACTAAAAAAATGATGCGCGATTTGAGGAAGAACAACACCAATTGTGTTCGATTTTCTTGCGGCAAGATTCCTAGCCATAAAATTTGGCGAGTATCCCAATTCACTGGCAGTCCTCTTGACTAATTCGGTTGTATTGTGCGAAATATCAGGATGTCCACGCAGCGCTTTTGAAACAGTAATTAATGAAACACCCAATTTTTGCGCAATATCGTTTAGTGTTATTTGTCTTGGCCGCATAGTTTTAATTATTTCTCGGCTTCTTTTCATATAAATTACTTTTCAACATAATGAAATACATGATTAAGGGATAGTGGAAGAAACTAATTGGATTGCATTATTTATGGCGCAATATATCCGATATTCCTTTCATAAAAAAATTTGATTTTTAATGAAAAGATTTAGTACATTAACACAGCGATTTAAATCAACCATTTGATTATAAAAATCAAAATACGGGTCAATGCTTTTGATCCTGCTTTTTTTATTGTTGTGAAAACATAAAAATGATAACACAGTATAAGACTGTACTCAAATTTATTTTTATTATATTATTTTTTAACAATTCATTCCTCAAATCTCAACAGTTAGCGCTACCTAATCAAGTTATTACTACAGTTGGAACACATAAGATTACAGTAAAAGATTTTGTAACACAATGCAGCGATTATATTTTTTCGACAGGTATAAAAGAAAATATTATTACCCGTCGTTCTATTCTTAATAATATGATTGGCGAATATCTGTTACTTGATAATGTAACCTTGTCAATTATAACCAGGATTGGGTTCTTAAATAATCAATCTCATCTTCCAGGAGTACTAAAACATAGAAAAGTTTTATATTTCAACTAACTAATTTCATCACATAAAATAAACGAGGAAAAATATGACAAAACCAAAACGAGTAAACTTATTGGCAAATTTTTGCAGCAGCAAAATGAGCCATTTAAGTTTAACACTTAGTAGAAATCGTATATTATCCGCGAAATTTAAAAGACGAAACAGTTACACAGTATTTAATAAGTTCGTGATTGTTTTTGTGTTTTTGATGATGCAAGCGGGATCGCTTCTTTTAGCGCAGGAGCTGGAGATACGTGGAAAGGTAACAAATGCGGAAGATGGAACCGTATTAATAGGCGCTAATATTTTAGAGAAAGGAACTACAAACGGGACTGTTGCAGATATTAATGGAGAATTTAGATTAAAAGTAAAAAAGGGTGCTGTTCTAGAGATATCTTTTATCGGTTTTTTAAAAGAAGAAGTAAAAGTAATAGATCAAACATATTTGAATATTGCATTAAAACTTGATGTTAAGCAATTTCAAGAAGTGGTAGTAGTAGGAATCGGGTATGGAGAAGTTAAAAAAGCCGATGCTACTGGTTCTGTTACAGCTATTTCAGCAAAGGATTTCAGCAAGGGAACAATTACATCCCCGCAGGAATTGCTTATTGGAAAAGCGCCGGGCGTTGTTGTTAATTCGCTTAGCGGTGCTGCAGGCGCAGGAACTCAAATCCGTATTCGCGGCGGTTCGTCCATACAAGGCAATAACGATCCTTTAATAGTGATTGATAACATTCCTTTGGAGAGCTCGGGAATTTCAGGTATGGCTAATCCGCTTTCAACTATTAATCCAAATGATATTGAGTCAATTACAATTCTGAAAGATGCTTCTGCAACAGCTATCTATGGTTCAAGAGCTTCTAATGGTGTTATTATCATAAAAACTAAAAGGGGTTCATTAGCAGAAGCAAAAATGACCCTAAACTATAACGGCAGTTTTTCTTTGGCAACTCGTACCAAATTATTATCTGTCTTTACAGGAGACGAATTCAAAGCATTAATTGCAGATAGGGTCGCTGACTATGGTTTGACTTCCGCAGCACTAAGCAGATTGGGAACGGCAAATACAGATTGGCAAAAAGAAATTTACCAAACTGCGCCTACAACTGAGCACAATCTAAGTATTAGCCACTCTCTATATTCTATTCCGTACCGTCTTTCATTAGATTATTTATACCAGGGTGGAATTTTAAAATACAATACTATAGATAGAAAAAATGCTACTCTTGCATTGACGCCATCATTATTGGACGGCAGTTTGAATATGGATTTAAATGCCTCGGCTTCATGGATAAACAATAATTTTTCAAATAATGATGCGCTTGGTTCTGCTATTGAATTTGACCCAACACAACCAATTAGAAATGGGAACACAAGATATGGCGGCTATACGGCATGGACGGAAATCAGTGATTCCGCCAACGGAGTCAACGGCATTCCTAATAATATTGCGACTCATAATCCTGTCGCTCGTTTAGAATATCGCGATAATACATCTGATGCGAAGCGATATATTTTAGGCGGTAAATTTGACTATAAAATTCCTTATGTACCTGATTTGAAAGCAACATTAAATCTTGGCTATGACTACTTTAAGACAAATGGAAAAGATATTACAAATACATTAGCTTCCTGGTCATACAGAGAACCAGAATATCAAATCAGAGAGTATTCTCAGACAAAGACGAATAGTTTGTTGGATCTCTATCTAAACTATAAAACAGAATTAGGTTTTAACAAAATTGATTTTACAGGTGGGTATTCCTACCAACATTTCTATAATGAAGGAGAAAGTTCCAACAGAGCATGGGATGCGACAGTCCCAGGTGCTAAAA
>JBBAAM010000127.1:0-3801 GCA_041658245.1 Melioribacteraceae bacterium | reverse complement strand
GCCTGAACTGTACCATTTGATTTGTTTAGCGGAACCGGCTTCCCAGGATTCTCCTCCATTCGGAGAATTTATTTTCAAACTTTCATTCGAATTTTTTACTATGGAAAAATTTTTATCACTTGCATCCGAGCTCATTCCATCGACACTTGCAATTCTAATTCTACATTGATTGGAGATTGAATTTGGTACAGGGAACCAATCATAAACTCCTGTATTTTTTACACTATCTTTTACTAATCCCCAGCTTGAACCGTTATCAACTGAATACTGAATTTTAACAAATGTAATTCCGGAGCCGGTCCATTGAATTTGATAAGAAGAACCTTCAGGCAATAGTTCACCACCATTAGGTGCAACAACCGCTAAAGCTACAACGGTTGGAGTGGGTTCAACGATACTTGTAGATGTATCGTCTTTCAACTTACATGAGGAAAAAATAATTAGAGCAGTAATTGATACAAATATTAGTCTTCGCATCGCTTCCTCGAAGTTTTGTTTGGGATGAACATTCTGTCCTAAGCAAAGTTAATAAATTTCAGTATTTTTAATAAGAAAATTCTTTCAGAAATTGTGCCTAACATTATTTAAGAAATCAACTTATTATCGAGGTGAGGAGCCAATGAGTTTAAAACATTACCTGTTAATTTTACTTTTAGGGATCTTTCAGACCGTTTTAGCACAAACATTCATCCAAACAGGTCAAATTGGTACCTTCAACTCAGCAAGTTCTTTTTCTATAAATCCGGCAGGATATTTTTATGTTTCAGATGCAGGAAGAAATGAGATAATAAAACTCGATACACTTGGGAAAGTAATAAAATCAGTAGGAGGATACGGATGGACAGAATCTTCATTTGATAATCCCGCTGATGTTTTTGCAAATACATTGAATGTTTATGTCTCCGACAAGAATAACAACCGCATCCAGCTATTCGACAAAGACTTAAATTTCCTTTCACAATTTTCAACTCTGAGTTCAGACGATGAGACAATAAAATTCCGTTACCCGACCGGTTCTGCTGTCTCAACTCAAGGTGATCTATTTATCCTGGATTCGGATAATAATCGGATTTTAAAATATAATGCGCGTGGAGAGTTTCAAGCTGCCATTGGTGGTTATGATGCCGGTTCTTTCTCTTTAATAACTCCAAAACAATTTACAATATCCAAGACAAAAATATTGGTCCTGGATTCTCAGTTTTTAGTTCTGTTCGATCAATTCGGAAATGGAATAAAGAAAATCAAATTAGCATTTGTGCCGGATAATATTAATTCCACATTCCGGAATGTTTGCATAAATGATAAATCACAAATTGTTTTTATTGACGAAGCCAATATTGAATCCGGGAATTTTATTCCGGTCAACTTTCTTTCAAAGCCCGAAGAAGAAATTATTGACGCTCTCATTTTTAACGCAAAGCTCTATCTTCTAACAAAGAATTCCATCATGATTTACAAAATCGTATCAAGAGATTGAGATAATCCGATGCGTCTTCAATACCGGTTAATTATTTTCATTATTCTATTAATATGGTGTGCGGGAATTTTTCTTGAATGGTTTTTAAACTTTGAAGATCATCTTCTGTTAGGTCTTCCTTTTCTTCAAAAGACATACTCGCTTGTCTGTCATCAAGAGAAAGCCAAGCTGCTTTTTTTTGATCACGGAGAGACATTAACATGCGCTCGCTGCACAGGTATATATCTGGGGTTACTCTTTACCTCCATTATTGTTTTGTTCAGCATCCCTAAAAAGGAACTCCACATAAAATTTTTATTTATCGCAGCTGCACCAATGATCTCCGATGTTATTCTCTATTCATTGAATATTTATCATTACTCCAAAATGATTGCACTAACTACCGGATTTCTTTTAGGTTCGGTGGGATTTTTATATCTTTACGCGGGTTTGAATAATCTAATTCGAGAATTGAAAAGTTGAGCATCTTTTGAAAAAATATTTGTCCTCTTTAATCTGCGGCTTTGGAGCCGGAGTATTGCAAATAGTACCTCTTCTAAGAAGTTTTTCATGTTGTTTCATTTTACCGTTTGCCGCATTCATATCTCTTCTGCTAAATCAACGTGCAACAAAGAGCAAAGCGAAAATCACAACTAAGGATGCTTTACTTTTTGGAATTGTAACCGGACTTTATGCTGCACTGTTTGGTAGTTTTTTGGAAATTTTTATTACGTTCATTACAAAACAAAACGATATAATTTCTACATTCCCGGAACTTCAACAAATGATAAATAATTTTCCTGTCAGCCCGGAGATAAAAAACGAAGTGTTAAACCTTTTCCAAAGAGTCCGTGAAGATATTTTAGCCAATGGATTTTCGGTTCTTTACACATTTTCAGTTTTGGTAAACAATTTTATTGTAAATACAATTTTCGGTGCGGTAGGTGGATTAATAGGAGCACAAATAATTAACAGCAGAATGAACAATACAAAAAACGAATTTTAGAAAATGATCTCAGCATTAATATTCAGCGCACACTTAGTTTTTATTGCAGTTATTTTTACAAAGAAATGGCAGGATGAATCGCTCACTTCCGCATTCATTAATCTTGCTCTGATAATTATCTTATTCGCTGTCGGCTGGTCAATTTCTACATCTGTTGTCAAATTATTAATTGATAACAAAGGATTTGGAATTCAGTTTGATGCCGATGCAATTTCTTTAACTATTCTTGCGATAGCTGAATATTTTTTTTACCGGTTTTATTACAAAGAGGGACAAAACCCTCAGCAAGTTTCTACTGAAGACGATAAGGGAATGTAATAACAACCGTCTGCTCAACTTGTTTGGCATTTGCCGGAATCGGTTCGAACCGCCATTGCCTTAAAGAATTGATCGCTGCAAATTCTAACCTGGCATCTGCTTTTATAAGTGGAATAATTCTACTGACAGTACCATCCGGCAGGATTGTAAATCTTAATTTAACATCAATCTCTTTAGCAACACCTTCGGGATATTCAGGTAAGTTATAACTATAAATTCTTCGCATCCCTTTGCCGCCAAAGTCTAATTCAAATCCAAACCCGCCATCCCCTTCACCACCAATTTCACTTCCGGTTTTTTTATTGTCTCCTCTGACTACCGGCTTCACTTTAGAATCAACAACTTCTTCTTTCTCTTTTTTCTTCTCAGTTTTTGTGATGATATTATTTTCATCAGTCCGCTGTGCTTTAGGAAGATCAACTTTTTTCAATTTCTCTTTTTTATCGCGACTTTTTTCAGGCGTTGATTTTTCTTCATTCATTGTCCTGGTAGTTCCGATGGCACTCGGATTGCCCAGACCACTTCCGGATCCAAAACCGACTAATAGATATTCTTCCGCGGGAGAATCACTTGACATCTTTACAAACAAAAATATTATTGCAAGTATTATGTGGAATGATACGGAAGCAATGTATGAAATATTTCTTGGCTCTTTTATTTGCATTAGAAAGAAATTTTTTCTGTCTGGATTGTGAATTTATCAACACCAATTCCTTTAGCTGCATCTATAACCTGGATAATTAAATCTATCTTAACTGATTTATCGGATCTAATAGTTAAATTTTCGTCCGCATTAGAAGTTCTTAAAGCAGATAACTTTGCACTCAATGAAGCCATACTTACTTCTTCAGATCCGACATAAATTTTATTTTGATCCGTGATGGTAACTGAAAAATTTGTTGGTTGTGCTTGTTCATTATTCTTTGCACCGGGTAATTTAACTTTAACACCCGTCTGCATTACAAATTGAGAGGACAAAAGAAAAAAGATCAGCAGCAGCATTACGATATCTGTTAACGAC
>JBBAAM010000126.1:0-3887 GCA_041658245.1 Melioribacteraceae bacterium | reverse complement strand
AATTCCAATCAATTAAAAATTTCATGCTCAAGACTAATCTTAAAATATATCTTGCTTCAAAATCTCCGCGCAGAAGAAAATTATTAAAACAACTCGGAATAAAATTCAAGTCATTCTCTGTTAATTTAGATGAGGAGATTCTTGATGGTGAACATCCAATTCAAACGGTAAAACGTTTGGCGATGCACAAATCTGATGAAGCGGAATCCAAAATCAAATCTGGAATTGTTATTACCGCCGATACAATTGTTGTTCTAAAGAAAGAGATTATAGGCAAACCAAAAGACAAGAAAGATGCTTTTGAGATATTATCTAAACTTAGCGGAAAGACTCATACGGTTTTCACGGGATTCGTCGTTAAAAATTTGAATACACAAAAGAAAATTATTGGTTTTGAACAAACGGATGTAACATTCAGAAAATTAACACCAAAAGAAATTCGTGATTATATAAAAACCGGTAGTCCTATGGATAAAGCCGGTGCGTATGGAATTCAAGATAATTTCGGGGCAGTATTTGTTAAAAGAATTGACGGTTGTTATTATAACGTAGTCGGTTTACCGCTCGCGAAAATATATAAATCACTAAGCGATATTCTTTAACTTGTCTTCATTTACCAATTGTACTATTTTTCAATGAAAAGATTAAATAATTAATAGAAAACTAAACCGGAGTAAAAATGGCAAAGTACAAAAAAATTGTTGTCCCAACTGCAGGTGAAAAAATTTCAATTAAAGATGGTAAGATCTCTGTCCCCAATAATCCAATAATTCCTTTCATCGAAGGTGACGGTACAGGTCCGGATATTTGGTTCGCATCCAAAATGGTATTTGATGCAGCCGTTGAAAAAGCATACAAAGGGGAAAAGAAAATTGTATGGATGGAAGTTTATGCCGGAGAAAAAGCCGTGAAAACTTACGGTAAAAATAAATGGCTTCCGAACGAAACTCTCGAAGCGATAAAGGAATATATTGTCGCAATCAAAGGACCGCTTACAACTCCCGTTGGCGGTGGAATAAGAAGCCTGAATGTTGCGCTTCGCCTGGAACTTGATCTTTTCGCATGCGTCCGACCGGTGAAATATTATGCCGGTACACCAAGTCCTGTAAAACGCCCTCAAGATTTGGATGTAGTTATTTTCCGTGAGAATACAGAAGACGTTTATTCCGGTATTGAGTTTAAAGCCGGTACACAAGATGCAGTTGATCTCATAAAATATATCAACAAAAAATTCGATAAAAAAATTCGCGTGGAATCCGGAGTTGGTATTAAACCTATGAGTCAATTTGGAACCGAACGACTTGTGAAAAAAGCCATCGAATATGCAATTGCAAACAAACGACCGAGTGTTACTCTTGTTCATAAAGGAAACATTATGAAATTTACTGAGGGTGCATTTAAAGATTGGGGATACGAGACTGCAAAAAAATATTTTGGTGATGTGACGATAACCGAAGATGAACTCTGGAAAAAATATAGCGGTAAAGCTCCTGAAGGGAAAATAATTATTAAAGACCGAATTGCTGATAGTATGTTCCAACAAGCGCTCTTACGTCCCGGTGAATATGATGTTCTTGCAACTCCAAACTTGAATGGAGATTATCTATCGGATGCTTGCGCGGCACAAGTTGGCGGTTTAGGAATTGCACCGGGTTCTAACATGAGTTATCACTACGGAGTCTTTGAAGCGACACACGGAACTGCTCCAAAATATGCCGGGCTCGATAAAGTTAACCCCGGTTCAGTTATTTTATCAGGTGTAATGATGTTAGAATATATGGGCTGGAATAAAGCGGCTAAACTTATAGAGAAAGCATTAGGGAAAGCCATCAAAGCAAAAACCGTTACTTACGATTTTGCACGCTTGATGGATGGTGCTCAAGAATTAAGTTGTTCAGATTTTGGACGTGCGATAATTAAAAATATGTAATCTGTTCGGTAGAGACGTGCTAAAACACGTCTCTGCTACAGAACCTTTCGCCCCATCCTCATTATTCTGAAAATTTATATTTGAATTTTCCATTTGAATTATTAATTTCGGTTTGCAGTTCTTCATTAGAATGCTTTTTAACACTTAATAGATGAGTAGTTAATGCGGTTGAAACTCACTTTAGAGTTCACCGGAAACCGTACTGCATGGATTAATTATAGTTACCTTCTTTCACCTGCAATCCGCAAAATCCTACACTTCGGCTCTCCGGAATTTTCTTCCTTTCTGCCTGATGTTGATTACAATATTAACGGAATGAGACAGTAAAAGCAGATCAAGAATAAGAGCATGAGCATGAGCAGTTACAAATGAATCGAACCGTTGTTTTTTTCTGAATACTGAATACTAAATACTAAATACTGATTACTGAATACTGATTACTGAATACTGATTACTGAATTTGCAATTACATCAACTAATTAATTACTGTTTATAATGGGGGATTGTCTCTTAAATCATTTTTTATAAACTAATTTATTACAAGGAGTCAGTTATGAAAATTACCCGTATGAACACGTTGGAAAATAAAGCAGGCGGAAAGATGGCTGCTTTCTTTGACATTCAAACACCGGATGAAATTATTATTAAAGGGTTCCGGCTTGTTAATGGTGCAAACGGTTTGTTCATCTCTTCCCCCGACGAGAAAGGAAAAGATGGAAAGTATTATGAATCTGTTATTCTACCTAAAGAAATGAAAAAGGCGCTTGAAAAACTTGCAGTTGAGGAATACAACAGAATGCAAAAATAATATTGCGAGTGTTTATGATAGCTGGTTCTAAAAACTATCTTTTGTAAAAATTTAACGCAGAGAACGCAAAGAATACACAAAGTTCGCAGAGAATATTTGGGTATCCTCCATAGGAGTTCTTCGGACATCACTTCGTGAGAAGTTTTTAGAACCACCTTTAAGTCGGTTTTGGGAACATTACAATTGGCAGGCAAAGGATTACACCCGGTTCTTGAAATATTGCAGTTGGTAATTAATAAATTACATTTGGTTTTAGTAAAGTTACATCCGGTTATGTAAAAGCTGCATTTGGTTTTTTAATAGATGCGCAAGGCAATTAATAAATTACATCCGGTTTTATAAAAGTTACAGTTGGTAATTTAAATGTTACATTTGGTTTTTTGAAGATTACGGTTGGTTATTTAAAGGTTGCATTTGTTCTTTTGAAAATTACAATCGGTATTTTCTTGATTACATTTGGATTTTTAGTGGTTTCTGCCCCAAAATAGGCATTTTAAGAAGAAAAAAGGGTTTTTAACATATATTTAGCGGGTGTAGTATAAAAGCAGTAAAATCTTACTTTAATACTCTTGATTTGAAAACAATACCTTTTTGGTTGATACCTGCAACATCCGGGGTTTATATAACCCGGGTTTACGATTTTCCGGTTGCAAGTTTTTGCATAAAGTGTGTTGAAAATTAATTAACTATATTCAACGGAGGTTCAGAATGAATACCCGTGAAAAGAACAAAAACGAAACGCTCGACGCGGTTTCCAATTTTTATGATGCGGAGAAGAATTCTTTTACCGGACTTCCCGGCATTGTTGCCGCATTTTCCGATATTAAGATGATCCACAAAGAGATCGATCTGAATGAAAAAATCATTCAAGAAGGAACAAAGGGAAAAGTAGTTTCCAAAGACGATTCCCAGGATGAACTTGTTAAGACGGCTCTTGTTTTTGCCGGATCTGTTTATGGTTATGCCGCCGGTAAGAACGACAGCGAGCTGTTGACCTTTGCCGATATTAACAGTAAAACTTTTAGCAAGCTGCGCGATTCCGAAATTCCTCTTATTGTTGAAAAGATTCTTGATAAAGCCGATGAGATTGGAGAGGCACTTATTCCTTTCGGTATTACGGAAGAAAAAAGAACTTTAGCAAGAACCAAG
>JBBAAM010000125.1:0-3891 GCA_041658245.1 Melioribacteraceae bacterium | reverse complement strand
AAAAGCCGGTTTTAATTAACCCGGCAAAGTTGACTTTCTTTCTTCTGGGGCATGCCCCAGAAGAAAGAAAACTGTACATTAGTGTTACCGAAAATTGTACATTCCTATTTACCGAAAATTGTACATTGTTATTTACCGATTACATTCGGCTTCGTTCAACATGTTTTATATCCAATTGACGCCCTACTGATTTATTCCCTTTTCATTATTGCTTATCTGCTGATCATTTTTGTTACCTTCGTATGCGTCAACTTGATATAAAACACTATTACGTTAGCCACAAAAAAATGATAATAAACAATAAACAAGATATATGACACAGAAAAGTTATATCGAGTCTTTTTTTCTGCTCTTTATTGTGACAATAATAACCTCATGTTCAAATAGGCAGGCAGAAATCAAACATGAGGAAGATCTATTATTCGAAATTGATTCTGCAAAGGTTTTTTCTAGAGACCTAAGTTACTATGATCCGAACAAACCAGAGATTGATTATAAAAATAGATATAATTTCCCGAGAGACCTTGAGAATTGGTATAATTCATTAGTATATAAAATGAAACAATCACCCTCCGATTCAATACGATATTTTAAATTAGTTGCGCGCCTCCGACAATTCCCAGTATTTGTCGAAATGTCATGGGGCGATAAAAAAGAAATGAAAAATGTTACTGTGCCATATGGAGTATATTTGGATTATATAAAAACAATACCAGCGAAGACCATTTCAGAACCATGTAACAAGGATGCTGCTGTATTCATTCTTTCAAATATGACCGAACTTTGCTCTAGTATTGATAGAGAAAAAGGCAAGTATTATATTTTACATGATTTATGGGGAACTTGTAATTATGAAAAAAAATTGAAGTTGATTACTTCAGTTGCTGATGCTCATGCATGTATTGAAGGTAAAGCCAGAGAAATAATTTTCATAGATGATTTAACAGGTGCCAAAATAGCAAAAGCATCACCTACTTTGGGCATTAAAGTCCTAGATGAAGAAAGTAAGTAATACAGATGAATGAATCATTTTTTGTGGCTAACATGCCGCTAAATCGCAACAAAACAGGCAGTACCGGTGCTTATCAAAGCTGTCACCTTTGCTGCGTTTAGCGGCCACATATTATAAGTAACCGTATGATAACATAAACTAATTGACTTTATAGTTAGAAACAAAATTCTGTTATGCATAAAATTCTCGTTGACACTTGTGTTTGGTTAGACATGGCCAAAGACCCAGAACAACAAGCTCTTCTAAATGTTATCGAGGAACTGGTAAAAAGAAATGAGCTTTCTTTGATTGTGCCAAGAATTGTCGTTGAAGAATTTGCTAGAAACAAGGAAAGAATCATTAAAGAAAGTAGTCAAAGTCTCTCAAGTGTTTTCAAAAGAGTGAAAGACTTTGTTGACAAATTTGGTGACCCGAAAAAGAAAAAAGCAGTTTTGGAACAACTAAATGATGTGGACTATAAAATCCCTTCTTTAGGTGAAAACGCAATAGTTTCAGTTACAAGAATTGAGAAACTGCTTAAAGGCTCGACAATTATTGAGACTACGGACACAATTAAACTTAAAGCCGCACAAAGGGCAATTGAAAAAAGAGCACCATTTCATCGTCAGAAAAACAGCATTAATGACGCAATCATTATAGAAACCTACGCAGCTTGTATTCAAAATAAAAATTCTATTGGTATTCGATTCGCATTCGTTACCCACAATAAGAATGATTTCAGTTTACCAAATGGCAATGACAAAATTCCACATCCTGATTTTGCAATGTATTTTTCAAAAATAAAATCTCAATACTTTATCAAATTAGCAGAAGCTGTTCATAGAATAAGTCCAGACCTAGTGACCGATATAATGATTGAAGACGAGTGGTTTGAAGAACCAAGAAGTTTAACTGAAATTCTCGAAGCCGAAAAGGAATTTTTTGATAAAATTTGGTACAATAGACACCAGAATTGGTTATACCGCATTAAAATAGGCGAGGACAAAATAGTGGACACAGTCCCAAAAGGAAAGTATATCCCCAATGTAACACCAAGAGAAATTTTTAAAGGTGCACGAAAGGCTGCAAAAAATGTCGAAGAGCGATATGGCATAAAAAATCTTGGCCCTTGGGACGATTTTGAATGGGGCATGATGAATGGTAAACTTTCTGCTCTTAGGTGGGTTGCAGGAGAAGAGTGGGACAACCTTGACACATAGACGGCTGCCTATAATAAATAAGGCTTCGTGTGGTCGCTTTCGCGACCCAACATGAAATTGTGTTCACAGCCTGCCCCGCTGGAAGCGGGGAAATCCTATCTGCACAATGCGTTCAGAAGTTGTTCTTTCTATGGGGATTCAATAAATCAGGTGTATTTTAGAAGAGAAATCAAGCTGAGTCATTTTTAAAATTTTTCCGGCCTGAAATTCCATTAGGGCAGATTTTCCCTCATCCCGGTGCACCTTTATGCAAAGGTTTTAACCAGATAAAAAGTCTGTTAGGGAAACTTGATGTTTTTTAAAATAAAAAAATCTGTATCTAACACGTTACCGGCAATAGAAAAAACTACACTTCATGAATAAATTCCCGATTGAATTTGATTTAGTAAACTAATTAGTTAACTTTGCGAAATGATTTGAAAGATCATCACATATGGAGATAATTTTGTGAAGTTTTACAAATCACTGGATATTAAAACTCAGGAAAAAATCGAATATGTCCTTGACTTGGTGAGATTTGAAAAACAAGTTCCTATTAAGTTTTTTAAATTCCTTGATAATACAAATGGCATTTTTGAGGTACGTGTTATAACAACTTTTAAAAATATTCGTATCCTATGCTTTTTTGACAAGGGAGAATTAGTTGTTTTGACAAATTGCTTTCTAAAAAAGACACAAAAGACACCAGTGAAAGAAATTAGAATTGCTGAAAGATTGAAAAATGAGTATATGACTGAAAAATACGGAGGACAATAAAATGAAAAACATAACTGATTTTGAGGATTTATTAAAAGAAAAATATGGGGAAAAAGGATCTCCAAAAAGAGATAGGTTTGATGCTGATTCTCTTGCATTTAGAATAGGTGTGATGTTAAAGGAAGCAAGAAAGGAAGCGAATATTACTCAGGAACAATTGGCTGAGAAGACAGGAACAAAAAAAAGCTACATTTCCCGAATTGAAAAAGGACAGAGTGATATTCAAATTTCAACCTATTATAAACTGATTGAAATAGGACTTGGAAAACATCTGAATATATCAATTGGATAATAAAAACTACAGTTGGTAATAAATAAGGCTTCGTGTGGTTGAGGAACGAGACTCAACATGAAGTTGTTTTGCACAGCCTGCCCCGCTGGAAGCGGGGAAATCCGCACTGCGGCTGCTGGCAGGGCGTTGTGCGAAATAGGTGAAATGAATCTAAAAGAGAAATATAAAGATGATATTGCTATGATTATGACTAAAATTAATCATAATGGGGGCGAACTATGGGCGACAAAAGACAAGAAAATTTGTAAAGGAAGCCCCTTTGCTACAAGAGATGTTGCACTAATGCTTTCTGAATTAGGATTCACTAAAAAAGATATTATTATTCAAGATATTGCTGACCTTATTTTTAGTACCTGGAAACCAGATGGACGATTCAAGGTTTCCCCTTCCGGAGCAATCTATCCCTGTCATACAATTGGAGCAGCCAGAGTTCTTTGTTATTTGGGATATTCAGATGATAACAGAATTAAAAAAACATTTGAGCATTTATTGGAAACACAACAAGAGGATGGAGGTTGGATATGCAATAAATTCAGTTTTGGAAAAGGACCTGAAACAAAGTATTCAAATCCCGGACCAACATTGGAAGCATTAGACGCTTTTAGATTTACAAGTTTAACAAATACAGATAA
>JBBAAM010000124.1:0-3978 GCA_041658245.1 Melioribacteraceae bacterium | reverse complement strand
GCCCGCTTCGCCTTCACTTAATTTACCGAACCTGCATCGCCTTCGCAACGCAAGGCGGGTCGAGTCTTTTTGACGGGTTACTTTATCCCCTTGTCACTTTCCTATCCTTACCTTCAATTTCTTAGTAGTCCGATTAATTTTATCAGCTATTTCACTATATGGAATTGATGGTTCATTCACTGTTTCTGATTTTGCTTTTCTTAAATCAACTAAATCTTCATAATCTTCTATGGCCTGTTGCATCTGTAAAAATTCATTGTAAGGTAAGATTACAAATTCCTTTTCCCCATTTTTTTTAATTATTTGTGCATTTATTTCCATGGTTAACCCTTTACTTATAAGATTCTTTTCTCTGCTTGATTCTGTAAATAATAATTCTTGCGTTATTGACTTCAAATAAGATTCTAAAATTTCCAATTCTCAACCTATATTCCGGTGTAAAATTAGTTAATTTTTTAATATCCTCGCTTAACCCTTCGTGTAAATTGTTAATTCCTTGTATTATTCTAATTGAATCCTTCCGATTTATCTTTTCTAAATCTTTTATTGCTGTCCTTTTAAACTCAATACAATACCTTGTCACTTTGTTACCTTTTCCTTTACACTTTTTCCTTTATCCTTGTTACTCAGTTACTCTGCCTGCCCGGCGCTCTTTTTGACGGGCCTTTCCGTCACTTGTTACATGTCATTACAGAATCAACTATGTAAATAATTAGATAATTTCATAACAGGTATTACTTTAACGTTATGTTTAATTGAATATGCATCATCACCCGGATAGACAATAATCCCTTCTTTGCAATTCAAATCGTTCATTGCATTGAAAAAACCTTGAGTCGGTAAAGGAGAAAGAGATAGCTTTATTTCTACGCAAAGAACCGGTTTATCACCCTTAACTATTACTAAATCAACCTCAGCGCCGGCGCTTGTACGATAGAAATAAGGGTTGAATTTTTTTGATAAAATATTAACTATCTGTTCGATAGCAAATCCTTCCCATGAATGCCCGGCAACCGGATGACCTAATAATTCCTCTTTACTACCAATACTAAATAGAGTATGCAGTAATCCCGAATCTCTAAGATATACTTTGGGCGATTTAACAATTCTCTTTTTTATATTAGGATAAAATGGGAGAAGCTGCCTTACAATAAAAGTCTCCTCAAGTATATCTAAATAATACTTTGCAGTAGGGGGCGATACACCAATAAACAATGGTGTTTTCGATTTTATACCATTAAAATCCATAAGGTCTCAATGGGCAAACCCATGTGCTGTATCATATCGAACAACCGGGTACCATTTATCATTTACATATATCTCGCATTGTACACAGAATTCAAATAACCTTCCTTTTTCACCAGAATGATAATGCCGATACCTGCTGTTAGAATCAAGGGTACTACATATTCAATAGCTCTCATGAATCCAATGGATTCCATTTTCAACTATTGTCAATTTAATTCAACATTTTTTTAATATCAATACAAAATAAAACTCTGTACAATACTACTTACTCTGTTGCATACTGATTTCTGCTTACTGCCTTCTTATTTCATACCTACTACTTACTTTATACTACTTACTAAATACTCCCTACTGAATACATCCAACAATTATTTCAACTATCCTCTCCGCAGCTTTCCCATCCCATAAATAAGGTATACTTCCATTTTTCTTTTTGCCAGTTAAAATTTCAATTGCTGCATTTTCAGCTTCTGAAAAATTATCACCAACTAAATGATTTGTACCTACTTCTACAGTTATAGGCCTCTCGGTTGTTTTACGAATTGTAATACACTGTTTGTTAAGGTAAGTACATTCCTCCTGAATACCTCCGCTGTCAGTCATTATCAGTTCGGCATTTTTTATTAATGCAATAAAATCTATATAACCAATCGGGTCTGTTAATACTAAACTAGAGTGTATGTTATTTTGAATACCATATTTTTCAATGTTCTTTCGTGTCCTAGGATGGACAGGAAAGATGATTTTCCTTTTTTCTGAAATCCTATTAAGCATATCAAATAGAGCTATTAATTTATAAAGGGCACTTCTAAAAACTGTTGTTTTAAAAAATTTCACGCTAAGAACGCAAAGAAAATGCAAAGTGCGCAGATAAAATTGTAGTTTTTAGAAGTGCCCTAAAGAGAATCTACATTGCTCGGTCTGTGAAATGTTACAACGATATAATTATTATTACTTAGTAAATAGTAGTTAGTTATTTGAGAAGAATTAATTTTCGGTAAATAATTCACAAGACTATCAATCATACAGTTACCGACAAAGAATATTTTTCCATCCGGGATCCCTTCCCTTTTCAAGTTTTCAACACCACTTTTTTCAGTAACGAACAGATAATCTGAAATTGAATCTGTTAGAATTCTATTAATCTCTTCCGGCATTGTTCGATCGAAGCTTCTTAAGCCGGCTTCTACATGCGCTACTTTTATCCCCAACTTAACGGCAGCTAAACTGCATGCAATTGTTGAATTAACATCTCCTACAACAATTACAAGATCAGGTTTTTCTTTCTGTAATACTTTTTCAAATTCAATCATTACTCTGCCGGTTTGCTCTGCATGAGAACCATTCCCAATTCCTAAATAAAAATCGGGCTTTGGCAGTTCTAATTCATCAAAAAAAACTTTACTCATCTTCTCATCGTAATGCTGACCTGTATGACATATCAAATGTTCAATTGCTTGCCCGGCTTTTTGACGGGAATACTGCCGACTGATGACTGAAAACTGTCTACTGATCGGAGCTACTTTCATAAAATTGGGGCGTGCACCTACAACGGAAATAATTTTCATTTTCAACGTATTTATATCTAAAAGTTATTATTAAAGAAAGGTTAATAGAGTTTTGGTATTTGACTTATCCTTTTAACTACAGTTTCAAAATCAAGACCAACTATCTCTAAGTACCATTTTATTGATTCATAGCGGGGACGGTTTTCTTCATTAACCAATTTTAACGCTGTTTCTCTGTCAAGCATACCCTCTCTTATCTGGTTGCTTCTGAAAGTGTCATACTCGCCGAAACCGGCAACTGTGTAATATACATAGATTACAGCATTGCCATACCTATTGCAGAAAAACCGGCTTACGCGCAGCAGGCAGAAATCTTGTCAGGCGGGGAAATATCAATTCTTACATTATGTGATTCATGCGACAATCTTCAAATCTAATATTCTCAAATAAACATCGGGAATAAAGTCTTCTCTGTTTCACTAAAATTTTTGCTTACCAAATAGTAATTACTTAAATCCAGATCAGTTGAATTCTTTTCAAGCTTCTTCAAATCGTTTAAGGATGATTTTAACTTTACTTCAAAAGCAGTTTCTTTATTTAGTATAAAATCAATTTCGGCTGTATTTCTTTTGTTGTAGAATGAAAGCTCTCCATAATTGCTTAATTGATTTGCCACTGCGTTCTCAAACAACTGTCCATCATTTACCTTCCCGATTATATTTAACATTCCTGTATCGGAAAAATAAACCTTTCTTCCGCCGGCAATGGTTCTATCAATACTTTTTGAGAACTTTGGAATAAGCTTGATAAAAAATACGCCTTGCAGCAGTTCCAGGTAACTGTAAATCTTAACCCTGTTTACACCTAACTCGTTTGAAAGTTTTGTAACATCAAGAATATTACCCGTTCTGGGTACAAGTAACAGAATTAAATCCCTCAATTCACGAATGTCTTTTATATCCGATAATACTTTAATATCCTTTTCAAAAAAAGAAGCAAATATATTCTTTAGAATTAACTTCTTTGTAATACCCTCTGCAGTAGTAACTACTTCAGGAAAACCGCCGTACTCTAAATAAACATAGTAGTCAGCTTCGTATTTTTTATACTCTAAAATAGAATAAGCTGATTTGAAATTAATAACGCTGCCCTCCCCCGCCTTATCAATTTTATCATTAAAAAATAAATACTCGTTAAAACTTAGGGGCTGGAGCACAAACAG
>JBBAAM010000123.1:0-4002 GCA_041658245.1 Melioribacteraceae bacterium | reverse complement strand
TTTTTTTATTTTTTTTAGATTTATTATAAAATTAAGGTTGCTTCCAAATCTTATCGATGTTATTAAGTTATTTTCATTTACAACTATAACCAAATACTTAGCAGGAAAGTTCCTATTCTTTTGATTTTCTTGAACGTAGATACGACAATCTTCAAATCGTTTACCGTTTCCAATATAATCAGGAGATTTTAGAGTGTCAACCCAATTTTTATGAAAAACAGTAATGTTTGAGCCATGTTTTTCAATAATATGTTGATAATAATAATCATTTAATATGATTTTATTACCCTGATAGTCCTCAAACTCTAAATCTAACTTTTTAATGATATTACGCTCATAACAATAATATATCCGGATTAAATGTAAAAAAGTTTAATGATAAATTCATATTCAAATTAGGACATTACCAAAATCTTGAAGGTCTTCGTTTGACCTTCAAGGTTGCCATGTAGGTCAAAACCTTGACGACGGGGCAATTAAATTTTATATTTACATATGCCTACAGTGTTAAGGACAAATGGATATCGTTTTTTCTTTTTCAGCCGTGAAGGAAATGAGCCGATGCATATTCACATTGAACAAGCAGATCGGTATGCAAAGTTTTGGCTCAACCCGATTCAATTGGCAGAATCGGACGGTTTTAGAAGTGGTGAAATTTCAGAACTAAGAAAATTAGTTCAAGAAAATAAAAAATTGTTTGAGGAGAAGTGGAATGAATACTTTAGCAGTAAAAGTTGAACCAAGAATAATAGATTTATCTTTTTCGTCCGATTCCCTCCGGGTTGTTTTAGCAGATGGACGGGAAGTCTTGGCTCCTTTAGAATGGTTCCCCCGTTTACGCGATGCTTCAGATATACAAAGAAAAAACTGGCGTTTTATTGGAAGAGGTATTGGCGTTCATTGGGAAGATATTGATGAAGATATTTCTGTTAATAGCTTGCTTACTACCACCTAAGTTGATATGCTAATTTATAATTATCATAAATCGAGTCGTTCTCGCTATAACCGTCAATAAATTCTTTAACAGTTAAATTTGCCCAGTTATTTTCTTCAGTATTATATTGCCCGGTTGCATCTTTAGATTTTTGTTCGTCTGAATTCGATAGGATTATTACCTCTACCTCATCCCCGAAATTATTCGGGACTTCCACAATAATTTTATTGTCAACAACATTTTTTCTTTGGCGTATTGCAAGCATTAAGCTCTTCCTTATACTTATTTCCTATTTGAATTTAGCTGATTATTAAATAAAAGCCAAGAGTTGAAAACTTTGAGCGCCTATGCCCCTAAGTCTCTTTTCTAATTTAAAATTCATCTCCTTTCTCAAGTGTGTCAAAAAAGTAAAATTGGTTATTTGTAATGCGAAATTTATTTCGCTCTTGCCTAATATTTAACGAACTAAAGTTCGTTTTACAATCTGAACAATATTTTTTGGTTAGCCTCGGTCACGGGCAAAGCCGGTATTGAAAACCTTGAAGGTCTTCATTTGACGCTCTTCGCTTGACCTTCAAGGTTTGACTGGTGTCTACTGATTCAAGTGTAGCTTTTTTAATGCTAAGCCGACAGCTGTTTCAACCGAGTATCTTTCGTCAAGATATTTTTCCGCGAAGTAAAGAAAATTTTTCCTGTACTTCTTTGGAATAAATACTCCATAGAACGCCCGCGCAATTTCTAATAACTTGTTCATCTCAATTCCAATTATTTCTAATATTATTATCGGAAAGTTTCTCTAATTTTCGAGTGCTCAAAATCAAACTAAATGGAAAAAGTGTAAACGTTTCTGATATCCGCAAGTTGTTTCCTCATCTTCAAACAGACCAGATCTATTTTAACCATGCTGCTATTGGGCTATGGTCATCTCTAGTATTAGGTCGTATAAATGAGTACGCACAACAGCGAAGTGGTGCTAAGATTGAGAATCATAAATCGTTTTTGAAATTGAATAGTAACACGGAAGAAAAAATTGTAAAACATTTAGAAGTAATTATTGAAGGGAGATAAAAAAACTAGGGAGAAGAGCCAAACCCAGGTTGGGGGGAGACCTAAGCTCAGCCGCAACTCCCTAAACTTTATTGTTCAGGATTGTAACTTAATTCAATTTTAATATGGAAATCTGCACCACTAAACATTGTATACTTTACTTCTCCAATAGTGCATTTGTAATCTTCACCAACCATATCACTAACAGCTTTTGCAATGGCATTTTCTAAAGAACCTACACTAACTACTTTCAGTTTGTTCTTCAAAAGCTTATCAACATCAATCGCTTTTTCTTGTCCGCTCGACATCTTTCTTTTCCTTTTTGGCTTTTAGACGCCAAGTCATTTCAAAAGTGCACTACAAATATAACTATCCTCGAATTAAATTCAATAGCTCTTCTGTTTTTTTCTTCATTAATTTTTCATTTTTTTTCGATTCAACATTTAAACGGAGAAGGGGCTCCGTATTGCTCATTCTCACATTAAAACGCCAGTCAGAGTACTCAATACTAACACCATCTAATTCACTAATAATTCCATCTGAATATTTTTCTTTTAGCGCTTTAATTTTTGCCTCAGGTTCAGAGATCGTTGAATTGATCTCTCCGGAACATGGATAAGCTTTTATCATTTCACCCACAAGATCAGAAAGTTTTGATTTTTCATGTGACATTAATTGAAGAATGAGAACAAAAGGAATCAGTCCGCTGTCCGAGTAAAAATTATCACGGAAGTAATGATGTGCGGACATTTCTCCGCCATAGATTGAGTTTACTTCTCTCATCTTTTGTTTGATGAATGCATGCCCGCTTTTGGATACTACCGCTTCGCCGCCGGCTTTCTTTACAACGTCAATTGTATTCCAGATAAGTCGCGGATCGTGAACAATTTTTTCTCCGGGGTTTAGTTTAAGGATCGATTTAGCCAACAAACCAACAATGTAATATCCCTCAATAAAATTTCCATCTTCATCAAAGAAAAAACATCTATCGTAATCGCCATCCCATGCAACGCCGAGATCAGCGCTATGTTTTTTGATTGCATCTATTGTTGGTTGGCGGTTCTCAGGCAATAGCGGATTCGGAACTCCATTCGGAAAATTCGAGTCCGGTTCCGGAAAAATCTTTATCATTTTAACGGGTAAATATTTTTCAAGGGCATCGAGCGCGGGTCCCACACATCCGTTACCGGCATTGACAACAACTTTATACGGTTGAATTTTCTTTGCATCAAAGAATTGTGTGACCTTCAAAATAAATTCGTTCATAATATCTTTCTTAAATACTTTTCCTTTAACGGATGCTTCTTCACCAAGGTCATTGCTCAAAATCATCTTTTCAATTTGATCCAAACCGGAATCGTAGCCCATCGGCACAGAACCTTTTTTAACAAACTTCAATCCGTTGTATTCCGGTGGATTGTGACTTGCAGTTATCATTACTCCGCCATCGGCATTTAGAAACGGTGTGCCGAAATAGATCATCTCGGTTCCGCAAAGTCCAAGGTCAATTACATCGCATCCGGAGTCGTTCAATCCTTTTGCAAGCGCATCGGAGAGATCTGGTGATGATTTGCGAACATCGCGACCGATTACAATTGATTTTGCATTCAAATATTTTACTAAAGTACGACCAATTTTATAAGCAAGCTCGGTGTTCAACTCATCAGGCACTTTGCCCCTAATATCATAAGCCTTAAAAGATGGAATTTTCTCCATTTATTTCTCCGGGATTTTTCTATAACTATTTATAGAGCAAATTTAAGCAAATCATTGGAAATTATCAGAGTTACTGCAAAATTAAATTTGAATAACTTTTTCAATTCGACGCCGATTTATCGCATAGGCGTCAACTTAATTTCACATTGTGATTTTATTTTTTTCTATAAGCATTTATTCTAAAATAGGTTAGAAAAATTTCCATTGCTCTTATTCATCCTCTACGAGGATGTTTGTTGTGTGTTTCTTTCATTCTACAAAAATTGAACATCTACGATGTTCCCCTAACAATGACCTCTCACATA
>JBBAAM010000122.1:0-4071 GCA_041658245.1 Melioribacteraceae bacterium | reverse complement strand
AAAGTAACAGTGAAAGTAAAAACAAACATACCTATAGCGTATAGCCCCCAAATCTGGCTTCCTAAACTCAATACAGATGAATTCCAGCTATACGCAATGCGTATGTACAAACGTTATATGCCAGCTGTATAAACTGTACAACAAATATGAGATTACATTTATTATTAATTTTATTACTTCTCTTTTTACTTTGTTCTTTTGATATTCAAAACCAGACTATCGATTATTTGTTAAATATTGAATCAAAAGAGCATACTCCATTCCATATTAAGAGTAATGTCAAAGAGTTAATGTTAGAATTAGAAACAAGATATCAAAAGAAAATAGAAATTGTAATTGTAGAAAACAAAATTGGTCCTGTTGGACAGGTAAGAGTTGAAAAAGAAAAATTAATAATTGAAATAGTTGAAAATGCACAAGACAAAAATGAATTATTATTACACGAATTATTCCATTTAAAACTATTTCTAATGGGTGTTCCATATAAAATTGGTTGGGATATTCCAAAAAATGAAAATTGGCAAAAAAACATCGAATATCTTTCATGGTGCGATGATATGATTTGGGATAAAATACAGCATTATTATTTTTATCCAATTATTAATAAACAATTCAATGAAAATCCTTATAAATTCTTTAAAAAAGAACTAGATTATTATTTAAAAAGACATGAATTGCCGAATTTACATGAAGCCACAAAAGAATTAAGTCTTGCATTTTATTATTTGCAGACATTTGTTGAGACAAATAATAATAAATACCTTAAAAAATATGAATCATTTTTAGAAAAAAATTATAATTCTCTCGGAATTGAAGAAGGAAAGTATTTAGTAGATCTTTTGAAAAAAAATGATTTTAATTCAAAGGATTCATTTGTTCTTTTATTCGTAAAATGTTTCAATTATATTAATGCCAGTACGCCAATTAATTATCAAATTATTATTGACGCAGAGTTTGAAAATTCATCTATTGTAATCTTTAGGTTTAATTAAGTATTGGTTTGAATGAGTAAATAGAATAAAATAGAATAAAGAAAAAACAGCCAGCATATAACACGCGGTATAGCCAATAAGGGTTTCAGTGGAATGCGAAGGTTTGTAGCCCGCTTCAACTTTCTTGTACCTTGATAGGGAATCGCCCGCAATCCCTTACTTGCCATACCGCCAAGGTTAGCGCACATTTAAAAAGCATACATCAACCAAGACAAATCAATAATAATATTAACAGTAATGAAAAAAACAATCTACCTATTCACAATTGTCGGACTGATTACTGCATGTAATAACGGTCAGAATACCAACACTTCAACAAAGACTAAAGAATCAACTTATAACCAATTTGCCCTTAATTACGCCTTAGAAAATAAGGCCTTGTCGATTTCTTTGAATAGTGATTTACCAAACGACATTGAAGTAATATTAAGTGTTAGTCGTTCATATTGGGAAGAAGGAAGTTCTGATGAATACTCAATTGACTATATTTCAAAAAAAAATACAGTTGGTGAATTACGAAATGGTACTAATTTATTGGTTGATAATTCCCAATGGAGATCAAATTTAACAAGTAAACAGAAAGAGTTATCATCAGTAGGTCTTGGATTTGATGTGAGTAAAATAAGTGATAATTTGGAAATTAGTGCTATTGTTCCACTTACAAATCAGCCTTACCCAAAATTTGACAATACCAACTCAGTTTCTGATCCTCAGATTATTAGCAATAAAGTTAAAATCCATTTCCCAATTAAGAATAATATTGAAAAAAAATCAAAGTACGCTTATTATCAATCATTAAACAAAAATGGAACATACGCAATTTCCAATAAAACTCCGTTAATGCCTGAATTTAAACCTGTAGATCCAATGGCAGCCATGAGCAATGTCAAGTATTTACAAGCGGGGAGTAGAATTAGAATATTATCAATTAACCACAAATATAATAATCCTTGGTATGAGGTAAATGTAATAAACAGCGATGGGAAAATTATTGGGAGAGGTTGGATAAATAGCACTGCTTTAATTGGGCAAGATATTCTCGTAATTAAGTGATTAAAGAACATGGATAGTACCTATTTAAAAATCAGAAATATGGAAGATGGGCAAATTACTAAAATAGATAATCTATTGGTTGAATGTAAAAATAAAGGATTTATAAGTTATACATTGGATTCCCCAGAAGATGAAACTGAAGCAATTAGGACATTGAAAATTCTAGGATTTAGCAGAGAAAAATCTAAGAGTAGTTATGAGTTGACAGAATTAGGTTTTAATGTAATTGCGTCAGGTGGATATTTAAAGTACTTAGAAAAAGTAGAATCTGATAAAGAACTAGATAGGGAGATTAAAAGATATTCATTAAAAGAATTAAAAGGGAATATTTTTCAATTAAAACATTGGTGGTGGATTATTGTAATAAATGCTATAATATCAGGCCTCGTTACATTGATATTCCAATTATTATTTCATCAATCATAACCAAATAAATAAACGTGTGCCAACATGCTATAAATGCCATTTGGCTGACATTACGAACATATAAGACTGTACAACTAATGGATTTTATGACCAATTTGACACGGATGAGCTTTGAAATGCCAAACGGCACTTATAGCCACCGTTGGCAACAAGTTATTAAAAACATACTGTATGAAGAATGAAAATATTAAATATGGGATTTGTATTTGGTGCAGAAAAGAAAAACCGGAAGTTACATTCTATAATAAGCCTCATACAATCTCAAAACAAATCGGTGCAATCAATATTGGATTTGATATATGTGATTCCTGTAATAGTTATTTTGGTACCTCAAATAAGTATCAAATGTCAATCGAGTTAGCATTTAAAGAAATTTTTAATGTTACAAGATTTTTGATACCAGACAGTGAAAAGGGGGATAACGGTTTAAAAAGGATGAAGTCCGTATATTTTGAGTATTATAAATCTCAAAGAGTATTGCGGATAAAGAGAAGATTTGAACTTCAAAGGAGTTTTTTACAAAATTTTACTCGGCAATTTAAAAGAGGCGTGTATGAAGTATTTCTTCAAGAATTTCATAGAAATACTGGCCGTGCATTAGAAGAAAAATTTGACGATATAAGAAAATTTGTGCGCTATGATAGAGGTGATTTGCCATTATATTTTGCTGACAATAATGGTATCTATTTACTACCAGTCAAAAGGGAATCGCCATCTTTCGAATTTGATAATAATGTTATTTCAACCATTGATGATTTTGGATTTTATTTGCTTTGGTTATTTGGACACATTTTTTATTTAGAAGTCACTCCTAAAGCATATCTGTCTAGAGAAATTTTCCTTAAAAATGAAGCTAAACGAATAGGAGCACCTGGTTTTATAATTAAAGGTATAAGAGAAATGAAGTATATAACCGAATTAGATTTCGCCCTCCTAAAATTATATGGAATGAAATAACCTGTTGCCAATAAGTAAGGCTTCGTGTGGCGTAGCCTAACATGAAGCCGTGTTGCACGAAATCCGGTTGTGCAGTTTCTGAAACGTTAAAATCTATGGGGATTCAATAATTCCAGGCTATTCTGGAAGAGGATGAGGCAATAGTTTTCGACAGTAGGAGCTCACGGAGTTGCGTTCGTTTTGCAGTAGATAGCAATCCATAATGTCGGATCCGGACAAATCCTTTTGGTAGAATATGCTGGCTGAACCGCCGCAGGAACTCAGCCCCATCGAGCGTCATTTCTTTTTGCCGGTCGTCGCGGTAGTCCCGGTAACGGAAGCGAACATTCGACTCGTCGATATTTAGCAGCCGATGGTTGGTTTAGAAATTGAGGCTTCCGTTGCCACCCCGGGAGCCTTTTTTGTCCTTTTTCGCCTTTTCGCCATTCCGTAGCTTTCGGAATGATCTACTTTTTCACCCCGTATAGCTTCAATTTAAAACTGCTGGATGCAATTGTCCAATGCATGGACCTGCTGAAACCAGTTGATTGGGCAGTAATCATGGATGGGGATACGATGTTCCTGCAGCCTGATTTCGGTCACCAGATCCAGTGCCATATTGAATCCCATCCTGAGGCAGGACTCTTTACCTGCTTAGCTTCCC
>JBBAAM010000121.1:0-4137 GCA_041658245.1 Melioribacteraceae bacterium | reverse complement strand
CAATTTATCATTAGTCAAAATGACGATACTGTATGCACCTTCTACCTTCTGAAGAGCTTCTTTGATTTGATCAATTTGGTTTTCGAGCCGGCTTCGAGCAATCAAATGCAAGATTACTTCTGTATCGCTTGTTGTTTGAAAAATCGCTCCGTCATTTACCAACTCTTCACGTAGTTGTTTTGCGTTGGTTAAATTTCCATTGTGTGCAATTGCAAGATTACCTAAACGATAATTCACTGTGAACGGTTGAATATTTTTAGCTGATTCCGATGAACCGGTAGTTGAATAACGATTATGACCAATTGCGCATTCACCAACAAGAACATTCTCGAATAATTTGTCATCATTAAAAATTTCGGAGACCAAACCAAGGTTTCTATGAACATTTAATATTGGCTTGCCTTTAGCACCGGCAGTTAAAGATACTATCCCAGCCGCCTCTTGACCTCGATGTTGTAATGATAATAATCCGTAATAGGTAGTTAACGCAGCATCTTTAGAGGCAAAGATTCCAAACACACCACAATTACATCTTGGTTTATCAATCATAAAAAACATTTTCCTTAATTATAAAAAAGGCACATAAGACTGTGCCTGTAAGAGTCGGAACGGCGGGATTTGAACCCGCGACCCCTTGAACCCCATTCAAGTACGCTACCGGACTGCGCCACGTTCCGTTTCAAGTGTTGAATTCAAATAAAGTAAAAAGTTTTTTATCTCTTCAAGATCTTTTTTGATTGGTCTTGGAGAAATAATTTTTGTGCTAGTTGCCTTAGGTTCGTTAGAATTAAATGCTGGATTTTCTAAGTGAAGATCAACTAAAATTTTCTTTGCACCTTCGATAGTATATTTTTCTTCACGCAGTAATCTCTTTATCTGAAGAATTAGTTTAATATCCTTGTTTGTATAAATTCTGTTCCCGGCTCTATTTTTCCCGGGCTTCAATTGCTCAAATTCAGTTTCCCAATAACGTAAGATATATTGTTCAAGACTCGTGAGCTTACTTACTTCACTTATGGAGTAGTACAATTTTTTCAATCCAAAGTCTTTCACTACAGTAACCCTTTTTTGCCATGAGTAAAATAGGTTTTGTTATTTGAATCCGCAAGGAATAGTAAATGAACAATTCTCAATCAGATCAACTAATTGAAAATAATTATTTTTCAGCAATCATTTTTGTCAATGAATAAACAGCCGCAAAATAACTAATCTCTTGGAATCCGGATATATATCCCGAAACCATTGACGCCGTGATCATATTTTTTCTAAAATCTTCTCTTGCAGATAAATTTGATAAGTGAACTTCAATTTTAGGAATTCTTAAAATTTCTAATGCGTCACGTAATGCAATGGATGAATGAGAATACCCGCCCGGATTAATAATAACACCATCAAATGTATCTGCAGTTTGAATGTGATCTATTAATTCGTTTTCGGAATTGGATTGCACAAAAGTGAAATCAATTTTCGGAAATTCATCTCTAATAGCTTTAGAAATCGAAGCCAATGAAAGTGACCCATAATTATTTTTGTCGCGCTTCTCCAGCAAATTGAGATTTGGTCCGTTAATAATCAGTACTTTCATTATTTATCCGTTATCTCGTCTATGATTTCTCTAATCCTTGGTTGAATATAATGCTCCTTGATGCCTAGATCTTTCAAAGCGGCTGTAAGAATCATAACCTTTTTTTGAAGTGTCGAAAGTTTATTAATGACTATCGTTTTATCCTCCCGGAGAATACAATATCCACCCTTAAAATCACCTCTTTCAAATCGTACTTTTGCACCCATCTCTTGGGCTAATTGTTTAAGATCTTGAAGGATGGTCTCAAATTCTTTCTCTTTAATTTTCATTTTTCTTTCTTAATGGTTGAAATAAATATAGAAAAATGATGGCAGCAAAGGAAAATATTTCAATTAAAGAAAAACTGCTTAAGACAATCATTCTTTCTTTAATTAGTTCGGAGATTGCATTTATGGGCGCTGAGTTAGACCTTATCATTGAAACAATTTTGAAATCTATTGTGGATAAATAAATTTCGAAAGGTGCTGTTGTAACAATGATTATGATAATGGCGAATAACCAACCTTCATACTTAATTCTTATCTTGGATGTAACAAAGAAAATAATAGATGAGATTAGGAAAGTCGCGTATGTTACAAGATTCAATATGAGAACGGGCAGTATTGTCGGATAGACAATAACTAAATTCTGGTTGTTATACATAGATTTGAAATCGAGTCCGTTTGGTTCAAATAATTGATAAATTATCATTTGACGGGCAACATAACCACCTAGAAAGAGGGAGAAAAAAAGAATTGCCAGAAATAAAAATATTTTTGAAACTAAACTTAATTTTGCCATTGTATTAAATTCTTTTGTACAATAATAAAAAAAAACTATGACTATTGCCTCAATTGATATAGGTCCGAATGCAGTTGTTAGCAGTAAAGGGTTACATTATGGAACAGTCATCGCTTATTTAATAAAGAATCAGTTGATGAATGCAGAGAGATAAACTATCAATATGGTTAAGCCCGAAAAACCAATCAAGCCAAGTGCTAAAGAATAAATTAGATTCTTTGTCTGGGCATATGTAGAAGTGACAAACAAAAAACCACTCCATAAATACATTAATATTTCTATAATGAAAATTACCAGCGCTGCTTGCGGTTTCATTATGAATGGTGAAGGATTGAATGTAAACCAGTATTCTCCAAACAGCGCAAATTGGATTGGGGTTAATACCAGAAGTGCCATTATAAGAGGTGTAAAAGAAAAGAAATAGATTGAAATTGCGTCTCCGATTCTACTTTGAATACCGTTTTTTTTATTTAGAATAGTTATGAGGAGTGCAAAAATGGGAACTGAAACAAGAAACGGAATTCCACCGGAAATAAATCCATTAATAAATGTGTAGCTGCCATTTCCTTCAGTATTGAAAGCATTCATTAAAATAAGAGAGATTAAGGAAAATTTGATAGCCGTTATAATGGCACATGTAGCCACAAAATTTTTATTCTCTGCCTGAATAATATTTTGGGCAGTCTTTACAGGTGAATAGAATAATTTCCATAGCGTATCCCAAAAGTCAATATTAACAACCCTTGCGCGCAAGAAAGATTTACATTCAGAACAAGTGAGTTGATGGAAGGGATTCTCTTTTCCACAATTACCGCATATCAAAACATTTTTCATATCTAACCGGCTAAAAATTTATTTTCAGAGAAAGTTGATAATTACTTATCGGATTACTTCTTGAAACATCAAAATCAAATAAATGTGCGTCAACATAAGCATCCACAAGATTGAGTAAATATGTTAACCCGATATAAACTGCAACTTGATCTCGTTGATCTTTATAAAACTCGCGAATATTCTTGAATGTAGAATTTCCGGTCGGATTATTTGAGGTGCTAAGAGCATATTTATCTCTATACTGAATATAAAGATTATTATTTCTGTTCCATTGATAACCTAAATAACCAAGAACTCCCCAGAATAGTGGAATTTTCCAATAAGATTCATTATAAAACTGACCGAACCCGGGTAAAACCGCACTTCTTAGAACAGCTCCCCATGGTGATTTCCTCATCTCAAATTTACTTGTGTCTATTTTAACGGAGTTGGAATCAAAAGGTTGTATCTGTGCTTCTAAGTATTTTGGAGATGAAATTATAATAAAAAGTATCAGACATCTTTTAGTTATAATTTTTACCGATGATTTCAAATAGTTCAAATAATCTTTCTAGTTCGTCAAGTGAATAAAATTCTATTATTATCTCCCCGGCGCCGTTTTTTTTCTGTTTACACATTACTTTTGTGCCAAGAATTCCTTGTAGTTTTCCTTCTAAATCTCTTTGTGATAAACTATTAATATTATTAGAAGGAACAATTAGTTTTTTCTTCAGATTATTTTTTGCGTTGAGATATTTTCTGACAATCTCTTCAACTTTTCTCACAGACAAATTATGACTGATAATCTTCTCTAAAATTTCTAACTGTATAATTTCGTTAGGAAGATTAATCAAAGAACGTGCATGCCCGGAAGTAATTTCATTTTTGATTAAGCTTTGCTTTACCTTATTGGGTAATTTTAACAAACGAATGGTGTTAGTTACCGTTGTTCTATCTTT
>JBBAAM010000120.1:0-4175 GCA_041658245.1 Melioribacteraceae bacterium | reverse complement strand
AGATTGAAATAAACCCCAAATATTTTTAATGACTCGAGTGGAGCGCTCGTTATAACTATAGAGGCGCAAATGGATTGGGTATTAAACAATAGACGACTTCAAATTTTATTTAATATTTATTAATTTGGGAATAGCAGCTCTTTTTATTTTTATTATTTTTTGTGTTAGGATCGTATTTTTTTTAGGTGTATTCTCACAGCGGATGTAATACTCTATCAATATAGATGCAGCCACTTAAAGATCACAAATTGGGCTTAAGAGTTGTGTGTATAATTACCAATTATGTGACTGACGTGGCGGAGCTGTATGAAAAAGGAAAAAGTATAAAGTATGAGTTTCCACCAAATGGTAGAGACAGAAAAAGAGTAACAAGTAATGAGTGACAGAGTAACAAAGTGACGGGGAAAGCGAATAGCAATTACCTGTTAGCTTTTAGCAAACAGCATTCAGCTTTCAGTGATTAACTGAATTGAATTTCTTATTACACCCCCTAAACCAAAGCCAATGGTTGAAGAGGGTGTGTCAAAATAGGTTATAAAGCAGATTTCGATTTTAAGCTGAAATTGAAATATTATTCTCAAAAAACATAGCGCGGCAATCAACAATGTAAGATGTTTGATTTTTGATGGATGATGTAATGGCGCCAAAGCGCCACAAATAACTTATTATAATAAACAAAAATATTATTTCCAATACTTAGTGTAACTTCGTAAATCTTTCTTTTTTGTTTCACCAGCAGTTATCAATTTAAGTAACCCAATGAATAAAAATAATTTAGATATAAGATGGATTCAAAGATTTGCTAATTTCCAATCAGCGTTAAATCAATTACAAGATGGTGTAAATACTTTTAATGAAAGGGGACTAAGTTTACTTGAAAAACAAGGGTTAATTCAAGCATTTGAGTTTACGCACGAACTTGCATGGAACGTGCTGAAAGATTATTTTGAATATCAAGGTAACTTTAATATAAAAGGTTCAAGAGATGCTGCCAAGGAAGGTTTTAAATATTCTCTGATTAATGATGGGAATTTATGGATGCAAATGATTGAAACACGAAATTTAACTTCTCATATTTACGATAAGCATACTGCCGAAGATATTGTTGATACAATTGTTCACAAATATTTATCGGAATTCCTTGAATTTGAAAAAACTATGGTGAAACTTCGTGATGAATCAAAGTATTGATGATGCAATTGTAAAATTTGGTATTCCTTTAAATGCTTTAGAAAAAATTATTGATACAATTAAATTAGATAAAAGAGTTAAAGAAATTATTTTGTTTGGCTCTAGAGCAAAAGGCAATTTCAAAAAAGGTTCTGATGTTGATATTGCAATCGTTGCGGACTTATTAAGTTTTGATGAGCTAAATCAGATAAGAGTAAATATAGACAAATTAATAATACCATATAACGTTGATGTAATCGACTTTAATAAAATCACTAATAATGAGTTAAAGGAACATATTTTAAGAGTTGGGCAAATAGTTCAATAGTGGTTAGTATTCAGTAAACAGAAGGCAGTAGGGAGAAAGTAGTAGGCAGTAAGCAGTAGGGAAGTAGGCGGTATTCAGTATGGAGAAGTGAGAATTTGTAATGCGAATTTTAAATCGCCAAATGCCCACTGCCTAATGCCTCTAGGAACTAGCAAAATTAGGATGATGGGGAAGGGTTGAAAGGTTGAGAGCATCAATTAAACAGTTCAACAATTAAACAGGCTGCACTCCCTTCTGCCTACTGAAGTTTTTGTAATGAATGAAATGATCCAAAATATTTTTAATTTTGTGCAAAGTAAATAATTTATAAAATCAAAATCACTTTTATGCGGTTAAAAGAATTTGAAATAGAAGCTATTAAATCTTCAGTAAAAAAGTATGATGAAAATTCCCGCGTCTTTTTATTCGGTTCGAGAACGGACGATACAAAAAAGGGAGGAGATATAGATATTCTAATTATCTCCGATAAGATAAAAAATAAGGAAATTAGAAAAATAAGATTAGGAATTTTTGATTTGATTGGCGAGCAAAAAATCGATATTATTTCTTCGCCGTTACTTAGCAGTGCCTTTATTGAATATGCCTATCAAAGCGGGATAAGGTTATGAAACAGCAAGAAGCCGTTAAAATACTTAACGAGAATACTTCACTATTGCATCTAGGAACATGCGAAGTTTGGAAAATGGGAAGATGGGACGAAGGACGAGAAGACAGTAGTCAGAAATCAGTTCTCCTTCGGCGAATCAGTAGGGAGAAGTCAGTAATCAGAAGTCAGAAATCAGAATCGGAAGGGAGAACGTTTAACGCTATTTTCTATTCACTCCGTCGCGGCGGATTACCATTCACTTGAGCCCGTTGTAACTCGATTCGCTGAATCGTTCTTTAAAAGCAATAAAATTACACGAAGTACCACGAAGAAAAACTTTGCCGCGAGGCACCAACTTACCCGCCGCGTTTGAAAATATTTTGGCAGGCGGGGGCACTATCCGTCAGTTGACGGACACCAAGTTTATGTTTTTCTTAAAACAAAATAGTTTGAGGTAATTTATGGAAACAAAAACAATATTAGAACAAATAGGTAAATTGCCCATTGAGGATAAAATGCTGATAGTTGAAAGAACTATAAAATCAATCCGGGAAAAAGAACTAAAAGAAAAAATGTTCCATGCTGTTTCAGAGTTAGAGCAGGTCTACAAAACAAATAATGAACTGACGGTTTTTACCAATATAGACTTTGAGAACTTTTATGACGCAAGGTGATATTTGGCTCATAAACCTCGATCCCACAATAGGAGCCGAGATTAAAAAAACGAGACCGGCTATAAATGATAACACCTTAGGAAGATTACCTCTTAAGGCTGGTTCTAAAAACTATCTTTTGTAAAAATTTAACGCAGAGAATGCAAAGAATACGCAAAGTCCGCAGAGAATATTGAAGTTTTTAGAACCACCCTTAAAATAATTGTTCCCATTACTAATTGGAAAGATAATTATAAAATTGCACCATGGATGATAAAAATAAAGCCGGATGACAATAACAATTTAATAAAGAACTCTGCAGCAGATTGTTTTCAAGTAAGGTCAATTTCCGAACAAAGGTTTGTCAGCTATATCGGCACTATTGATCAAAATATTCTAGGACAAATTAAAGAAGGACTTGCAAAAGTACTTTCAATTACCTCATAGACTTTCACTATTATGCCGTAGCTCCGGTGCAAGACTGATACATTTGAGTACTGATTGTGTTTTTGAAGGGACGAAAGGGAATTATACCGAAGAGGACAATTCAGATGCTAAAAATATATATGGAAGGACGAAGTATTTAGGAGAGGTCCTTTATCCGCATTGTGTAACAATTAGAACTTCCACAATTGGACCGGAATTAAAAGGGGGATTTGGCTTATTGGAATGGTTTCTAAAACAAGAAGGGGAAGTAAACGGGTTTACCAAAGCGATATTTTCCGGTTTCCCAACAAATGAATTGGCGGATATTATTGCAAATTAGATCATCCCAAATGAGACATTGAGCGGATTATACCATATTTCTGCTGACCCAATTTCTAAGTATGACTTACTGAATCTTATTGCAGAAATTTATGGTAAAAAAATAAAGATAAATAAAGAAGAAGGGTTTTTCTGCGACCGATCATTGGATTCAACGAAATTTCAGAAAGCAGTTGGATTTCAAAATATTGAGTGGTCCACCCTGATTGGAAGAATGAAAAATACAATATTTTAATATTGCCGAAATATTTAGAATAAGTGCTGATTTTGATTTCTTTGCACTTGAGGGTTTTGTTTTGAACACTTTGGGAAAATAATTTGTTATTATAAAAACCATTAAAAGAAACTATATGTTAATCAAGGAAATAACAAATGGTAACGATAATTAAAAAAGGAATGCACGAAAAAGAAGTACGTTCCTTGCTTGCAAGACATAATAGGAAAAAGAAGAAAGGTATTGATTTAAAAAAATACTGTGGTGTTATTGAATTAAAAGAAGATCCGTTGAAACTCCAACAAAAGCTACGCGATGAATGGGAATAGTATTTTTTTAGATACTAACTAGTAATATGTAATGAGTAACCCGTCAAAAAGGCGCCGGGCAGGCAAGGCGACAATGTGACAGAGCCCGCCAGAGGCGAGTAAATGACGGAAAAAGCGAGTATTCTCAAGT
>JBBAAM010000119.1:0-4299 GCA_041658245.1 Melioribacteraceae bacterium | reverse complement strand
AAGTGATTGCTTCGCTCCGCTCGCAATGACAAATACAAATGATACCTTATTATAGTGAACTCATAAATTAAATAATTCCGTTCTTCTATTCTTTTACTGTATTGTTCGGAAAAATTAATAAACTAGCAGGAGGAAATATGAAACGTTTAATCTCTTTTCTTTTAGCATTTATTACCATTTTATTATTTACTTCATCAATTTCAATGGCTCAACAGAGTGTAGCAAACATACAGGTAACAGTAAAATTACAAGCTGGAAATGTTTTAGTAGCTCAATGTGTTACAGATGCTGATGGCGGATTCACTTTCGATTTTTCACAAGGTTTACCGGCACCGGCAAGCGGTACTTTTATTTTTGAGATAACATCATATCTGCCAGGTGGAAGTATCCTCAGCAACGCAAGCAGCACAAAACCGGTTCAAACCACTCAAACACTTACTGCCAAATTTACAGCTAAAACAAAAAGACCTTTCGATTACAGATTGAAATGGATTCAACTAAAAACTAATAACAGAGGCAGCTTTGCTGTTAGCGGTAAGAGTGATTCATAAATAATTGGGAGAACAATGAGAACCAATTTAACGAAACAATTATTTCTTTTGGCAATTATCTTTTTTATTGGACATGCAACTTTACCGGCACAGCAAAAAGTTTTTGAAGAACATGTTTTTGGTGCAGAAATTTCTGTTAAGGTAGATTCACAAAACGAACCGTTTGCAACCGGCTTAACCGATTCACTCGGTCAGTTCATGGTTAAAATGATTCCATCAGAAGAAAATGCTGGCAGTGGAAAACAAGAGATAACAGAAAAGAAGTTTTCAATAAGCGTTAATCTGCCAAAAGAATTTTTTACTAACAGAAAATCACGCAGTGATTACAAAGGGACAATTGCCGGCGTTTATTATTTCTCATTGGAAATTAGATGCAATGATGAGAATTACACAATTTATTTTTCGGCAGACATAAACAGCGAGCAAGAGTTAGCTGATAAACCACTTGAGGTGTTCGGACCTTTCGTTCAAACGCTTTCGGGTAATATCAATAAGGTATTGTTGGAGGTTACTTTGCAATCGGTGAGTTATAATACCAAGGGTATTTAGTCCATCGTTCCGGATTTTGCCATTGCGAACGAACATAGTAAACTCTTATTCATCCTCTACGAGGATGTTTGTTGTGTGTTTCTTTTATTCTACAAAAAGTGAACATCTACGATGTTCCGCTAACAATGACCTCGTAGAGCCTGCCTGCCGGCAGAGTCTGTTGCACAACCAAAACATAGTCATTTCGAACCCGATTTATCGGGTGAGAAATCTTTATTTTCATATAAATTAAGACCTCTCACTTCGTTCGAGGTGACACCAATATGGTTCTGCAACACGCTCGGCAGGCAGGGTCACATTATTGTAGTAAAAAAAATCAAGAAATCCTCAATAATCCTCGTAGAGGATTAACAAATAATTGCTGTTTTTATTGCTTATCAATATTTTCACCAGTCTTTCCCCTTGGTAATTATGAATTAAGTTGACGCTAAAGCGATTAACATCGGGATCGCAATGTCAATTCTATACTAATTCACTTTCTCATTCTTATCACCACTTATAAAACCAAATTGAGGAGACGGTTGATTATCAATCTTAATTTCGCCGAAACGGGATTCAAATTTATCAATGTTATCCTTTAGAGCGCGCATTAACATCTTTGCATGCTGCGGAGTTGTGATAATACGTGACAGTACCCGCGCTTTAGGAACGCCCGGAACAACACGAGTAAAATCAATTACAAACTCAGCCGGAGAATGTGTAATTATGGCGAGATTAGAATAGATACCCTCTGCTTCCTTTTCACCAAGCTCAATATTAATTTGCTGCGCATTTTGATCATTATTCTGGTTCATTGTATCACCTTTATTGTTCATAAAAAACCCACAATCCTGGGATGAAGGATTGCGGGCTCAAGCTCAAAATAATTTAATATTACTTGTATTGCTCGGCTTTTTTAAATGCATCTTCAGCTTTATCCTTCATTCCGAGATTTGCATATACCTGTCCTAAGCTAATCCAAACTCTGGATTCACCCGGTTTAAGCTCCAAATATTTTTGAAGATGTGGAACAGCTGCCTTAAATTTTTCCAGATAAGATTTATCATCACTTTCTTTTTTAATTGCCACTTCTCTCAATTCGTTACCCCAGCTAATGTAAGTTGCAGCTAAATTATAATTAGCATCTAAATTCTCCGGATCCATTTTTACAACTTCTGCCAATACTTGTGTGGCTTGATCATATTTTTTAGATTTCAAAAGAACCACACCGTAAGCATATTTTAATTCTTTGTTGGTTGGATTTTTTTCAGACAAAGATTTGAACGATTCCATTGCAACATCCAACTTATTGGATGAATAATAAGCATTTCCTAATTGTAGAAGTATTTCCGGATCAGAAGGAAATTTTGATCTTCCTTTTTCCAAAACTGTAATTGCTTTATTATACCAATCAATTGCTTTGGCGCTGTCTGCTGCATTTTTATTAGCGTAGTAACTGTCCATCAAATTAGCTCCCTTCAGCAAAAAAATTTGACCTAATCTTGCAAATGAGAAGGAAGGTTTTCCCATAGAAACTAATTTTTCTAATACAGGTATTGATTCATCTGTCTTACCCATATTTAAATAAGAGGCAGCAACATTTTCGTACCCAATTGAGGAGTCTGGTTCACATGCTATTGAGTTGTTAAATTGATCGATAGCCTTTTCAAAAAACATCTTCATACTATCGGGCGCTGTTGTTTTAACCGCGTTATTAAAGAAACTAACACCTTTGTTAAAACTCGTTTGCCAGGTGTATTTCTTGTAGTCTATAATTTGAGGTTCAAATTTTTTACTGATAGCTACTGAGTTGTCAAATGCTTTCAACATTTCTGGAATGTTCCCCTCTTCGCTGTAAATACCACCCAACAAAAACCATCCTTCATCACTTTTAGGATTTTTTTCAACTTCTTTCAGAAGTGTTTCTTTAGCTTTTTCATATTGTTTTTGATTGATATACATCTTTGCGCCGGTTAATTCGGCAGATGCGCAGTCGAATGCTGTAAATCCTAAAACCATACTTAAAATGCTCAAACTAATAAGTACTTTTTTCATTGATGCTCCTGTTAATAAAAATAAATTCGTAATTGTTTCGCACGAAAAATAACCATTTTAAGATTGCGAAGTCAAGCCGAATATGGGTGACCTCGCATGAAAAACAATTTCTTTCGCCTAAAAATTACATTAATTGATTTTCGGAATGCAAAAGAATATTTTTAAGTAAAAGTAAAGCGGAGAATATATGACAACAAATTTGAAGGTTGACTATAAACTTGTAAATGAGGCGGTAAAAGTTGGCAGACACAAAACTCAACAAGCAGCAGTTAAAAAAGCATTAGAAGAATATATTCTGAGAAAGAAGCAATCCGAAGTTGTAAAGCTCTTTAATAAAATTGAATATGAAAAAGATTACAATTATAAAAAGCAACGCTGCGTGGCATGAAAGTTCTTATTGACACAAGTATTTGGTCTGAAGCATTTCATAGAAAACAATTTTCAAATTTTCACTTTGGATAAGGATTTTCACAATTTCTCTTCAGTTATTCCAATTAATCTTTTTACTAATTAATAGTATTCTACCAGAAATTCACATCAGTATTTTCATTTCTTAAGAACAAACTTAACTTAATTGATTTTCGGAACACAAAAGGATAATTTTGTTCCGAAAGAATGGACTTCCAAAATAAAGGAAAATAATATGAAGACAGAAGAAATTATTCGTGGAGTACCAAAAGTTTTATTGCATGATCATCTCGATGGCGGGCTTAGAGCTCAAACAATAATAGATCTTGCTAAAGAATTAAAATACAGCAAACTACCTACATCAGATCCGGGAGAACTAGGTGAGTGGTTTCACCGCGGAGCGAACAAAGGAAATTTAGTTGAGTATCTTCAAGGATTTGAACATACTTGCGCTGTGATGCAAACCAAAGAAGGGCTTGCACATATTGCTTACGAAATGATGGAAGATATGTATAAAGATAATGTCTGCTATGTGGAAACTCGTTTTTCTCCTGTCTTTCATACGGAAAAAGGTCTTTGGTATGAAGACATTATCACGGCAGTATTAGAAGGACTTGAAAAAGGTAAGAATGAATTTGGTGTTGGTTACGGTTTGATTTTATGCGGCATGCGCAATATGAAAAATACTTTAGAGATTGCTGAACTCGCAGTTAATTTCAGAAGGAATGGTGTTGTGGGTTTTGATCTTGCCGGTGAA
>JBBAAM010000118.1:0-4402 GCA_041658245.1 Melioribacteraceae bacterium | reverse complement strand
GATCTGCTGAGCTATAAATATTTTCCATTCGTGAGAAAAAAATCCGTAGTCCCCCCTGTCGAAATGTTTAAAAAGGATAATTCTTATTATCAGAATGTTACAGATACATAGCTGCAATGTGGGTTAACAAGATAATCCTCAGCTCCGGCATCAAATCCAAGAAGTTTATCTTCAGTTGTACCAAGAGCTGTCAGCATAAGTACCGGAATTTTTGGTTTTAATTGTTTCAATTTTCTGCATAAATCCAGACCATTGACAAATGGAATAATGATATCAACAATAAATAAATCGTAATTGAATTGAGTAGCCAGTTTTTCAGCATTTCTACCATCATAAACAATATCAGCTTCATAGTGATTTTCCTCAAGGCCCTTTTTAATGAACGAAGCTACTTTAGGTTCATCTTCAACTATTAATATCTTCATAATTTCAGTTTTTTCCGGTGTGAGATTATTGACGAAAATTTTAAATATCTCTTCAACACAGATCATCACTCTTCGGGGTATTCATGCCATCCATAATATATGCCTATGTTATCAGAAGCATCTGAATGTAATATACTCCTGCTCCTGCAAAATAACCTAAGAGAGCCAGTAAAGAGATGTTTTTTAAATACCATATAAAGTCGATCTTTTCAAGACCCATAGCTGCAACGCCGGCTGCTGAGCCGATTATTAATACACTACCCCCGGTACCTGCGGTATATGCAAGAAACTCCCAGAAGACCCCATCCTGTACAAAATTGGCTGCGAAACCAGCAGTTCCGGCTGCTTCGACCGGGTACATCCCCATTGCACCGGCTACGAGCGGAACATTGTCTACTATTGCAGATAACAACCCTATTGCAATATCTATCAGATACACATTAGTGAGATTTTCGTTAAGATATTTTGCAAGAATATTAAGCTGACCGGCTGACTGAAGTGCTGCTACTGCACTTAAAATTCCCAGAAAAAAGAAAACAGTCGGCACCTCCACTCTTTTAAGAATATAAATAATCTTAAGCTTTGCTTTAACCTCGAAATCTTTATTCTTATGCATCAATTCAGTAACCATCCAGATTACAGACAAGCTAAGAAGCATACCCATATATGGCGGAAGGTGTGTTATCGTTTTGAAAACGGGAACAAAAAGAAGTCCACCTACACCCAGAATAAGAATAAGTTGCCGTTCAAACTGTGTGGTTATTTGTTTATCATGTTCCTCCGCCGCAGGGCGTTTTACTGACCCTCTCATGAAGAAGTTCAGAACTGTCAACGGCACTATAATGGCAGCAAGGCTGGGAAGCAGAACCCTGGAAATAATTGCACCGGTGGTAACCTGCCCCCCGATCCAGAGCATTATAGTTGTTATATCTCCAATAGGTGACCATGCGCCTCCTGCATTGGCTGCCAGTACAATGATGCTTGCAAAGAACCAACGTGTCTGCTTTTCAGAAATCAGTTTTCTTATTAGGGCAATCATTACAATGGTTGTAGTAAGATTGTCGAGAACAGCAGACAAAAAAAATGTCAGAAAACTGATAATCCATAAGAGTTTGACCTTATTGGTCGTCCTTATCCTGTCCGTGAGTACCCTGAATCCTTCATGCTGATCGATAACTTCAACAATTGTCATGGCCCCAAGCAGGAAGAAAAGAATCTCAGATATTTCGCCAAGATGTGAAATGATCTGATTATCGACAAGCCACTCCCTCATCTCTTTCATCCATCCGGCTCTCTCAACTCCTTCAAGACTCCTTATTCCACTTAGAAATGCGTTAACAGCATTATCATCTTTAAGCAATTCCCTATTACTGATATATTCTGAAAACTGAGGACTTAGTCCATTGGTAAGAATATCGAATAATCCGAACATATAAGCCACCCAGCACAATGTCCCGATTGCAAGTGCAGAAACTGCTTTATCAACTTTAAGAGGATGTTCAAGCGCTATAGCAATGTAACCCAGGACAAAAATGGCAATCATTAAAATAAACATAATCTGTCTTTATTAGTTATTAAAGAAAAATTCTCCATATGGCAGAATTTTTATACTATTGGTTGCTTCCTAATTTTATAACTTTAATATCATTTTTAATTTAACATGCCAGGGAGATTAAGGAACCACTGTTGTTAATTCCAGTTAAATCTTTATCAAGTAAATTTATCTGGTTATTTTTTATTGCCACTTAAACTCACTCTATTAAAAAGGATCTCAAATCGAGTTTCCTTGTTCTCAGTACTGAAAACCTTTAAAGCTGCATCATGTAGTTCCATAATTTTAGCTACTAAAGAAAGACCAATTCCAAATCCTCCCTTAAACTTTACATTTGAAGCCCTCTTAAATGGTCTAAAAATACTATCCAATTCGTTTGATGGTATTCCAATACCCTTATCTGAAATAATGATTTTTATGGATTTGTCCGTTAATAAGATTTCTATAATTACGTCTTCATTAGAAAATTTACAGGAATTGTCAATCAGGTTTTTAAAAGCAATTGTAAGCAATCCGGAATTGCCATTTATGAGCAGGTCGTTCTCATTTTCCGGATATTGTATTTTTGGGATAATTTTGCGATCCGTATATTTTGTTTTTATTTGATAGATAGCGGTATAAATTATTTCGTCGATTCTGATGCCCAAAAGTTGAATGTTGTTATCCCGGTTTATTTGTGCTAATTCCAACAAGCTATTTAATAGTGCATTAAGATTTTTAAGGTCGTTGACTAATCTTTTAAGGTGGGAGAGATATTCTTCCGGTTTTTGTTCACGGCTTAATAAATAATCGCTCTCACCGATCATTACTGTTAGTGGCGTTCGCAATTCATGCGAAGCGTTCGAAACAAAGTCTTCTTGATTTTTAAATGCAATTTCCAGATTTGTAAGCATTTCATTAAATGTTATAGCCAACTGGTCAATCTCATCTTTTCTGTCTCCTTCGTTAAGCCGATTATTAAGCCTTAACGAATTTATTTCTTGAACACTTTTTATAATCTGTGAGATTGGCCTGATAGCCTTCTTGGAGAAAAAATAAGACAGTAGTACAGATAACCAGACACTGAAAAGAATGCTCCAAAATAGGATTCCCCGAAGTTCCGATAAATTTTCAGTACGGGATTTGTCGAATGCCATAACAAACACATCATATGTCCGATTATTAAAGTTGTGCTTATAGCAAACACCATCTTTTTCAGCAACAGAAAAATAATTTATATTCCCATTATCAGAATTTACCCGCATTGCTTTGTCTGAAAGATATTGAATGTTGTTACTGTAAATCAAATTAAAAGCAGAATCGGTTAATGCAATCTCTTCATTTTCCCACGAAATAGTTGATTGGTGAATTTTCTTTAATAATGAAGAATCGACCTCAACAACGTTAATTAATAAAATAGCCGTATTCTTTGCACTGTCAATAAGGTTTCCCCTGAACTTTGTAAGTTGGCTTGAATATGAAAAGTAATATACGAGTACCGAAAAAAACAATATTATTCCAGCAACAATAAGTGTAAATTGAAATGATAATCTTGTTTTTATATTCATCGTTATATTTCTTTTTCACTGCAATAAAAACCAAAACCGAACTTTGTGTGTATCAATTTAGGCTCAAAATCTTTATCGATTTTCTTTCTCAAATAATTGACATAAACATCGATAATATTTGTACTCGGGTCAAAATCTATACCCCAGACTTGTTCAATTATAAATTCACGAGTAAGCAATTTTTCTTTGTTATTCAGAAAGATTTCTAATAATGAAGACTCTTTTGCAGTTAAATCGATTTTTTTATATGCTCGTGTAACTGTTTTAGTATTCAAATCCATTTCGAGGTCGGCAATTCTTAATTTTTTAGACACATTTATAGTATCTGAACGTCTGAGAAAAACGTTCACACGTGCCAGTAATTCTCTAAAATCGAAGGGTTTAGTTACATAGTCGTCAGCTCCGGCATCGAACCCAATTACTTTATTGTCAGGTGTGCCAAGAGCTGTGAGCATTATAATAGGAATTTTATTGTTTGTTTTTCGAATTTCTTTACATAAATCATAACCATTTAATAGAGGCAAGTTAATGTCTAAAATGATTAGATTATATGTATTCTTTTCAACTAACTGTTTCTCAATATACCCATCGTAAGCAATTTCAGCATTGAAGCCAGAATCTTCTAATTGCTTTTTTAATATTTCAGCCAGCCTTTGTTCATCCTCAACAATTAATATGTTAATGTTCTCCATTTTGATTTTCCATTTTATACAAATTTAAGATACGAAAGGCAAGAAACTATCTTTTAAGGAGTTTCTAATAATTTTCTAATCAATTTCTAATCAATAACGGAGTGATTCATACTTAGATTTGTAAATAAAAAATAAAAAACAAATTCAATTAAATTATGAAAATACCAAAATTATCAAATGGATTTA
>JBBAAM010000117.1:0-4448 GCA_041658245.1 Melioribacteraceae bacterium | reverse complement strand
AGGCTTTATGTCTAAATCATCACCTGAAGAAATTGGGGAGTACATGGCACAATTCACATTTATTGAATTGCTATTGGCTCAATATACAACCCTTAATAACATTAATGAAGATACCAAAAAACGATTAATTGAAGTAGCATTAGAAAAATTTAAGGGAAAATCAGTGATTAAAAGTTATGGAATAGATGGATTATCAACAACTGCATTTATCATGGGAAGAATCATTAGTGGTTTGGATAACAATTTTCCAAATCTGAATAATGAAGAAAGACTTGAAATCCAAGAATTCTTGAATAATTGTTCTGTAAAAAAATTTGAGTTATTGGAGACTATCGTCAAGCAAACAGAAAGTTATATTCGAAATGAGTAACATGAAATTTTCATATGGTATTTTTCTAATACTCATCATTTTCACTTTTTGTAAAAAAAATGATCCTGTTGATATATGTTCAGGCTTCGAAGATAAAGTATACAAATATCCTGATTATCGCTGTATGGAAGCAGATAGTCTGGATTGTTATCAAAAAAGGTTAAAGTCTATGTTGCTGCCTGAACAATATTTAAAATGCAGTTCAACAGATAGCTTGATTCGTACTTGTTTATTGTATCCTTTTTTGCCTAATATTTGGTTATATAACTCAATTCACCAAGGATTTGAGCATGTTACGGATATATTTAACGGTTTTGATGGACTGTTTACCAGGGAAGATGCGAATATAGAATTGATCAAAGTTTATAAGGAAATGGACCCTGAAGGTATCAATGATTTTTCTGAGCCCGCTGATCGAGGTAGATATATGACCCAATTTACTTTTATTGAAATTACACTTGCTCAGTTTCAGTTAATCAATAATCTAACACCGGAAGAAACAAAAATTTTGATTAAATTATGTCTGGATAAATATTATGATAAATCAAAAATTCCCAGTTATAGTTATAGTTATGAAGGTCAGATGAGTGGATTAGCTATTATGGCAAGAATTCTTTATTCGCAAGATTATAAACCTTTTACAAAAGAGTTAATGAGTATTTCAGATCTTGGTTATTTTATTGAATCTGCAGATTTTGCAGGAGTAAATAATATTGAAGAAATTACCCAATTCATTATTAGTAATGCAGAGAATTATTTAAAAAAATAAAATCAAATGGAAAAGCATATAAAAATTAGGATGACACTAGTTATTTTAGTTTCATATGTTTTCGGAATCATACCAGAGGAAGCATATTCCCAACCTACGCCGCCAAATCCACGGCATTTATATAGTAGAAGTTAGCGATGGCAAAAACAGTTATTGCCAGCTATTGATAGTAAAACACAACTAAAATCCTTTTATACCCTATCAAGGACGTATCCTTGATGGGGTATTTAAAATCTCAACGAATCCTTTTTTACAAACAATTAAATCTTACAAAACATAAGTATCAAAATTTCTTGGGAACCAAACTTTTTCTCTCCACATCACTTCGACTGAATGGCGGTGGTGCGCAATTCCTCCCTAACTGTCAGGCACATTTGCAGCTCGTTTAGTTCCAACGCTAAACCCAAAGCTGTAAACGAGCCTTTCAGTCCACCCCACCAAGATGATGAGAAAAAGTATTGTAAGACAAAATATTCTTTTGACGAGACAATTTTAAAATTAACCCTACAGCTAATAAATAAGGCTTCGTGTGGTCGCTTTTCGCGACCTAATATGAAGCTGTGTTGCACAGCCTGCCCCGCTGGAAGCGGGGAAATCCGCCTCCGACGTTCATTAGAGACCTCCACATTCAGTTTACCCAGGTTCTTTCCTAAACAGCTGATTCCGTGAGTTTGTTGCAAGGCTTTTCAGAAGATAAGATAATGCAGCACTTATGTCAGCAATCACAACCGGTTGAAGGTGGGGCCAGTCAAATACTGCTCCAGATCCAAGTATCTTTATGATCCCATTGAGCAGCGCCGCCACGAAGCGCCCAAAGGGCGCACACCCGTCAAAGCTGAGCGCGTAACTGTTTCAATAGTTTTATATCGTTCACCCAAGGAAAAGGGAAATTAATATTCTTCTGTTTTGGGATAACAGACAAAATCCTAAAAAATTAAACTATTAATACGGGTTTTCAGGAATTTCATTATGCCTGTCAATAAGAGCCGTATGACGGGTGACTTTCACATATGGTTCTGTGAGAGGCTGGGGACGAAACTCCCTCGCGTGCCCCGACTATAGGCTATTCATGACTCCCAGGATAATATTGCCCAATAGTATGGCAAATCAGAACATAAGACAAAAATCAATAAATTATTTTGCTAATATTCAACCACATAACAATTTGACTTAATAGAATTAAATTGTGAATATTAAAATCAGCTTGTTTAAAAAAAAGACTGAATGCTAAGGGCAAATTAATTATATTTACAAAAAAGAATATAATGAAAATCATCAAACTTTCAGACTATAAAAGTTCTGTCGCCAGAGAATTTATATCTGAGATCCAACAAAATGATTATAAGACAATTCTTGCAGATCCCCCTTGGAGATTTCAGAATCGAACAGGGAAAATGGCTCCAGAACACAAGAGACTGAATAGATACCCAACATTGTTGTTAGAAGAGATAAAAGAAATACCTGTTCATTTAGTCGCTAATAAAAACAGTCACTTATATTTATGGGTACCTAATGCGTTACTGAAAGAAGGATTAGAAGTTATGGATGCATGGGGATTTAAATATAAATCTAACCTTATTTGGCATAAAGTCAGGAAAGATGGTGGCCCCGATGGTCGGGGTGTAGGCTTTTATTTCCGTAATACAACTGAAATCGTACTTTTTGGAATAAGGGGAAGTTTAAGAACATTACAACCGGGGAGACGTCAGGTTAACATTATTCGAACCCAAAAACAAGAACACTCAAGGAAACCAGACAAATTATATGAAATAATTGAAAGTTGTAGCTCTGGCCCCTTTTTAGAGATTTTTGCACGGGGGAAAAGAAAAAACTGGGACGTATTTGGGAACCAGGCAAATGAAGATTATCTTCCTGAATGGGATACTTATAAATTCAACAGCTCAACAAAATCAGTTTCAGTATAATAAATGGCTACCGATTTAAAAAACCTTAGGGTATCATTAACAAAGCACGGGGCACATAAAATCGCCTATCTATTACAACAATTTGACAAAGATGATATATTGAATCATCTGAATAGTGATTTTATGGACATCCATATTGATTCAGCTCAAACAAGAGGAATTTTGTCAATTGATGAAAAAGGACTTGCCCCGGATTTATGGAATGAAATTAAAAAATATGGACTTGAGGACATTTTTGACCTGGTCTTTATTGCGATTATTTTTAGCCATAATGATTTTATAAATGCCTTAAAGAAAGGAATTTCTGACGGTTGTGTAATTAAAAGAGGTGATGTCGTCTCTGGTAAAGTCTATACAAACTTTGCACATATTATTGATCAATATGGTTTTGCTATTGAGCATACTGCTGATTATGTTACTTTCGACATTTCCAGAATCTTCTATAAATATTATATTCCGGAATTAGTTGCTAAGTTGTTAAATATTAAATTAGTAGAAGCTGGATGGGATAAATCAAATACACTTGTTGAAGAATGTATCCGTCTGGATCTCCATCGTGTTTTTGGTCTTGATGCAAATGAATTTAAAGATTGGCTCTTAGAAGCAAAAGAATTTGACGATTAACGACTTGAAATTGTTAAAACAAAAAGAAATTTTGAGAGTGGTATAAAATTTAAGAAAGGACATAACACTAAATTTGAAGGAGTTATAGATATTAAGACTTCTTCACAAAGAAAAGCTACTTTAATTCATAACCGGATTCAAAATGAAGTTTACAAAATTCTTGTGGAAGAATATCCTGATCAAGAAATTGGGACTGAAGTGCCGACGAATACAGGGAGTATCGACATAGTAAGAAAAGATAAGGATTCTTATATCTTTTATGAGATTAAACCTTCTCAAAGCATAAAATCAAACATCAGACAAGGACTTGCTCAATTACTTGAATATGCCTATTGGAATGAAATTGAAAAAATATCAGAACTAGTAATCATTGGACCATGCCCTTCAAGCGATTCTTCAAAAAAATATCTTGAAAAGCTGAGAACAGAATTTAATATTCCTATTTATTACAGATTCTACAATCCTGATTCATTCACTTTGACATCAAAAGAATAAACGCTCTCTCTGCACTACATCCCAGGTACCGGCCTTTTTATATGCACTTATCAAGGAATGTTTATTCAGGACAAATTGACCCCCCATGATCAAGAAAGAAAACGGTAATGATTCCTTTGAAAATCTTAGAGATTGAGAAATCGAGTAGGAAGTGAGTGATTAATTCACTCACTGTCCTCTCACACCACCGTACGTGCCGTTCGGCATACGGCGGTTCGTAAAGATAAAGATTTATTGTAAACGTCAGAGAGGCCAATAAGGCCAA
>JBBAAM010000116.1:0-4556 GCA_041658245.1 Melioribacteraceae bacterium | reverse complement strand
TGTGAATACTATAGGGTTTGTTGCAGTTCCTTCTGCCATAATTTTTCCACCGGGTTTAACAACTAAAGAACCTTGAGATGAATTTTCTCCGTATATCTTTGTACCGGCTTGGATGGTTAAGGTTGCGCCAGATTCAACACGAACAATACCTTTCAAGATATAAGTCTTATCTGAAGTAAGTGTAGTATTTGTTGTAATATTACCTGTCACGGCTACATCTTGTGCATTAATAATGTTAACAAACATTATTACTGTAAAAAGGATAAAATACTTCTTCATTGTACCTCCGTTTGATTAATAATTGATTCAATTCTTTTCATTAATTCTTAATTCCAAATTCTATAGCTTTATTAAAATTGAAAACTTAGACCGACTGAAATGTTTTGACCTCTCTTTGTAATTTCGGAGGGCTTATCACCATCAGGCGTTTTCTGGATGAATTTAATATCCTTAGCAAGAATATCCTTTGCAACGATTTTTAGGGTTAAGTTGCTCCATAATCTTTTTGAAAAAGAGAGATCAACTTGATCTCTTGCCAACTCAACTATATCACCTAAACCACCGAAACCTACTTTTGCAATTCTATCACCAACTTTATTGTAAATAAGGGAGGCAGATAAATCGCTGTCCATAGTTTCCCAATATAAACCCAAATTAAGAACGAAATCAGCTTGTCCTTGAAGCGGACGGGATGCGGATTGAAATCCTCTATCTTCCAATTCAATATTGGATTTAATGATGCTTAGATTTCCGATCATCATAAAGTCATTAAAAAATGAAGATATAAAGCCAAGGGTCTTTCTTAATTCAAATTCAACACCATAATTTTTTGCGCCAATTGCATTTTCAAAAGAACGAATCGGTTCAAAAGCAGAAGATGCAACTAATATTTGCTCAATAGGATTTTGAAACTGTTTATAAAACCCACTGATGGCGTATAATTCGCGTGGCGCTGGGTAGTATTCTAACCTTACATCAAAATTTGAGACTAAACTTCTGATTAGATTTGGATTACCTTGAACCAGTTCGTTTGAAACGAAATCGAAATAGGTAAATGTTGCAAGTTCTCTAAATTCCGGCCGGGCAACTGTTTTGCTGTAAGCTAACCTTAGGTTCAATTTGTCGTTGTACTGGTAAGCTATATTCAAGCTAGGAAAAACGTCTGCAAAGTCGGTCTTTACTTCTAAAGGTTCACCGGTTCTGGATTTTGAATTCATTTGCTGCACTGCATTTTCAAAACGCGCACCTGTTATAATTTTTATATTATCGAATATTGAAAAGTCAGTCATAATGTATGCAGCATTAATTGTCTGTTCCGAAATGTAGCTATCGGTTGGCTGGGTGATTTCCACAATTTCAATAAAAGATGGATTAATATTTTCTGATGAAAAGATTGTATTTACATCCTTAAATAAAGTCTCCTGCTCTTGAATAAAATTACCACCGGATCCATTTCTAAATCCAAAAACACGGGCATTAAAATTTCGATCTTTCTTATCAAAAGAGTATCCAAACTTAAATGCCGGCATTGAAGTATTCTCAAATGGCTTTATCTTAAAATTCCAACTAGTACCAAGAATTTTATCATCAAGATTTCCAAAATATCTTGTTGTTAAAGATTGATCTAATAAAAACTGCATCGGGTCGTCCGGTGAGAAGATATCGTTCGAATACATGTATCTCCTTGCATCAGGTTCGTTTCTCTTGGATTTGGAGTAATTAATGTTCCAATCAAGAAAAAGCCCGTTCATAATTCCAAAAAAATGTTCACCAATTAATTGCGTTGACTGCAGTGAACGGGAGACATAACGAAATGAAGTTGTCTTTCTATTTTGTGACGTATATTGATAAATTCCTTCGTAAACTGTTGTTTCATCATCAGCTGATTGGTTAAAAACATTTTTTATACTAATCTTATTTTTTTGGGCAAGCTTTAAGCTTACATTTAATAACGCTCCCCAGTTTACACTATATACACTATTAAAACCATTGTAAATAAATCGAGGTCCTTCAAAGGAATAACTTGCTTGATATGTTTCTTTTAACTCATTTGATGCAGAATAGTTCAATGAGGCTATATATCCAAGTATTTTGTCTTCACCAATATCTATTTTATTGCCAACACTTAATTTAAAATTTCCATTAAGTGGAGCTTTCGATTCATTAGTGCCCCAATTGTCAGTAAACGCTCTTCCAAATTCCTGTAGTTTTAGCTGAGAAATATTTCTATCCAATTTTTTATTTGGTATTACAGAAGGTAAATCTCTAGTTCCATCATCAAATCCAAGGAAATCGCTTTTCCCTCCTGAATAGGTTTGAATATTTTTACCGGTTGTAGTAGAACTGTAGCTGGAACCGACACTAAAATCGAGAATAAGTTTTGATGGAAATTCTATTGTATTAATTTCGACCAAACCACCCGAAAAATCTGCAGGTTTATCCGGTATAAATGTTTTTGATGTAAGAATGTTTTCAATTAGACTTGCAGGAAAAATATCATAAGAAAAACTTTTCTTCTCCGGGTCGGTACTTGGCAAATTGGATCCATTTAATAGCGTATTATTATATCTGTCCCCCACACCTCTAATAAAAACATATTTACCATCGGATATTGTCACACCGGTCATTCTTTTTAATACATCCGTTCCATCAGAGCTATTGTTCTTTTTAATAAGCTCGGCACTAACACCATCGACAATACCGGGTGAATTTTTCTGAATATTCAGGATTGCTGCTTCAGTAGATTTTAATGCTTCGGCAGATACAACAATTTCGTTTAATTCAGTAGTTGCCGGCTTAAGCTGTACGTTCACTCCGGTGTCTTTCCCCGCTTCTATCAAAATGTTATCAACAACCATTGTCTGATAAGATATATAAGAAACCCTGATCTGATATCTGCCAGGCACCAATGATCTGATAGAGTAATTTCCATCGATATCCGAGGAAGCACCGGTTGTTGCGCCAACAATTAAAATATTTGCACTTATTAATTCTTCGTTTGTAGATTTATCGGTTATTTTACCGCTAATAGAACCTTTTGTTTGCGCAAAAAAATACTGGCTTGATGAAAAAATTAACAGAATTGATATTGTTATAAATACTTTGAAATTGGGCAATGTTATTATACCACCAAATAAAATTATTGAATTAGTCACTTTTTCTCTCTCTCCATTTGAAAAATTCTCCACCCAAACTTATAGCTCGTATGTTAACTCAGAGTTATGGTAATGTTAAGGAATTGTTAAGATTTTCAATCGAAAGTTTTGGGTAATTTGTGAAAATGAGACGAGATAATAGAAAAAGATTAAGTTCAGCTTAAAGCCATATTGAAAACGTTGCGAGACTTAATAAGTCACCTTACGTAAGGTGTATTAATAATTATTTAATATTGTGCACTTGATAATGTAAAGTATATTGCAGTGAAAATTTAATTCTACTCGAATTGAATTGTAAGCAATTAGTTTTTTCATTTTAACAACTCCGATTCGAGTACTTTTCCACAACTAAATATTTATACTCCCTATGGAAATAGAACAACAAATAACCCCCGAAGTTGAGAAGAGTTCAAAAAAAGCTTGGGTTATAACAGCCGATATGGGTTACGGTCATCAGCGTGCAGTCTATCCTTTACGAGATGTGGCTGAAGACGGTATTATCACAGTAGGGTCAGAGCACGCTGCATCAAAAAACGAAGAAAAATTATGGAAGCGTGTTCTCAACGGATATGAATTTATTTCACGGGCAAAAGGAATTCCAGTTATTGGAGATCCTCTCTTTAATTTATTCGACACCTTCATGCAGATACCATCTCCCTACCCGATGAGAGATCTTTCCAACAAGACAATACAAGTTGCTATTCTAGAATCGAGCATCAATAAAGGATTGTGTTTAGGAATGCTTGAGACTGTAAAAACTAAGGATTTACCGGTCGTAACTTCTTTTTACGCAACTGCAGTTGCGGCAGATATGAAAGGATTTCAATCTGTCTATTGTATAATATGTGATGCCGATATAAACCGTGTTTGGGTTGCCAAAGAACCATGGGAAAGTAAAATTGAATATTTCGCACCATGCGGCAAAGCCGCGCAAAGACTAAAAGCGTACGGCGTTCAAGACGAAAAAATTTTCACTACCGGTTTTCCTTTACCAATTGAATTACTTGGAGATAGAGATTTAACAATATTGAAAGCTGATCTTGCTCAAAGATTAGATTACCTGGATCCTGAAAATATATTTTGGCGGAGACATAAAAGGAACGTAAAACACTTTTTGGGGAAAGAAAATTGTATTCCACGAAAAGATAGAAAATTTACTATAACATTTGCCGTTGGCGGAGCCGGTGCGCAAAAAGAGATTGGTGAAAAGATTGCACTTAGTCTGAAGACTAAGATACTTAATGATGAGGTAAAGCTTGTTCTTGTTGCAGGAATAAGAAAGGAAGTGAAAGATTTTTTTGACTCGGTAAAAGAGAAGATCACTAATGATGATTCTAAAATTGAAATTATATATGCCGAATCACTCTACGAATACTTTGATAAATTTAATGGAATACTAAA
>JBBAAM010000115.1:0-4658 GCA_041658245.1 Melioribacteraceae bacterium | reverse complement strand
CTCTAAAACTTTTGCATAAACCATTGCACCTTTTATAGTTGGCGTTCCAACTTTTGTAGCTTTCTCATCACCTAATAATAGAACAGAATCGAACGTGATTTCAGCATCCGGTTCAGCTTTTAAACGCGGGACATAATACTTAGTATTTTCTACAACCTTGAATTGTTGTCCGGCGATATTAACAACAGCAAACATCATTCCTCCAAATACTCTATTTTTGAGGCGTAAATATAATAGAAACCACTACTGTCTGTCAATAATTTTACTCAATTAATAATTTTTTTTATTTCTTTAATGTTTACCGTAGAGCTTGTTTTAGCCCAAAATTGGAATATTTAATTATCCGCAACCCCTCTGCTGTGAGAAGTGAGGAATGATATGGGTAGTAATTTTTTTTACACCCTTTATTCTTTTTGAATTTAGGAAGCTTATGAAAGCATTTGAATAAATTTATTAACAATGTGTTATATTGAGCAAAATTATTAATGTTGATAGTAAAATAAGCATTCTCTATAATCTGCCATGAACAAAAATTATCATAAAATTTACTATATAATCAGCGCAATTTTACTAATGACTCATGGCATATTCCCCCAAAATTCGGGGTTATTTAATAAAGAACTTTTTCAAAGACATTTAAATTTTTTAGGAAGCGATCTTTTTGAAGGAAGAGCGCCCGGTACAATGGGAGGGAATCTTGCAGCAAAATATTTAGCTCTTGAATTTGACAAACTGAAACTGAAACCATTAGGTAATAACAACACTTATTATCAATACATTCCACTCCACAGTAGTAAACCGCTCCCAACCTCAAAGTTGAACATTCAATACAAAGATGAGATTACGCACTTCAAATTAAAAGATGATTTCCTTCTATACCAAACCGGCGAGCCAACTTTCATTCCTAATTCTACAGATCTCATTTTTGTTGGATATGGTATTGCTGCACCAGAATACAATTACAATGATTATAGAAATATTGATGTTGAAGATAAAATAGTTGTTTTCATTGAAGGTGAGCCATTATCTACGGACTCAACTTACTTTGATGGTTATAATTTAACAATTTACAGTACTCCCGAAGCCAAACAAAGGGTGGCATTATCACTCGGAGCCAAGGGAAGCATTCTAATCCCAAATCCAAAAGCCAACAAATATTTCGATTGGCAAACACAAGTTCAGTATTTTTCGTTCGATAATCTTTCTCTTGCTTATACTGCTTCTTCAAGTTTTGATATTATGTTAAACCCGGATGCAGCTGCAATTTTATTCGCTTCCAGCGGTTCAACATTAGACGAAATTTACAACATGCATCTTCATCATCAGATGAGAAGTTTTCCTCTAAAAGTTAAATTGACTTTTAAAGGTGAATTTAAACAGAGTGATTTTGTGAGTTCTAATATTATTGGCAAATTAGAAGGTAAAGATCCTGAGTTAAAGAATAGTTACGTACTTGTCACAGCTCATTATGATCATTTAGGAATTGGACCCGTTGTAAAAGGGGATTCTATATACAACGGAGTTTTCGATAATGCTGCAGGGGTTTCTGCTTTGCTGGAAATTGCACGTGTATTTTCAGTAAATAATATTCAAAATAAACGATCTATTGTATTTCTTTTATTGACGGGAGAAGAATATGGATTGCTTGGATCAGCTTTCTACACACAAAACCCGGCTGTTCCATTGTACAAATCCGTTGCAGATATTAATATTGACGGACTTGCTTCGTTTGATAACTTTAAAAGTATTATTGGAGTCGGTAAAGAATACTCAACACTTTCCGAGCTAATAAATAAAACAGCAAAAGAAAAAAATCTCAGAGTTGCCTCTATACCTCCGCAATTTATAGGATTTGGTGCGTTCGCAAAATCTGATCAATATTCTTTTGCCAAAGCGGGAATTCCTTCCATACTTATTGCCGAAGGATTAGATTATGTGAACATCAGTAAAGAAGAAGGTCTCAAAAAGATGATAGACTTTGCAACAAAAATATATCATACACCTTTCGATGATTTAACACAACCTATAAACTTTGATGCTGCATCTCAACACATGGATTTTTTATTTTCACTGATTCAAAATATAGCAAACACTGATAAAGAACCGGAGTGGTACAACAGTTCACCGTTTATTAATGTAAGAAAATTATCCAGAGTACAAAAAAAATGAAGAAGATAATTATTAGTTGCATTGTTCTTGTTTTAATAATTGCTGCTTGCAGCGCTACAGTTGTTAAAGTAGGAACGGTTAAAATCGAAGGTTCTGAAACAATGTTAATTGTTACTAAACGACTTGCGCATGAATACACTAAGGAATTTCCGAATGTATCTATTTCTGTTGAAGGAGGGGGAACTGCACTCGGAATCCGTGCGCTTATTAATAATGATATTGATATTTGCACCGCTTCACGTACAATCGAACCGGATGAAGCCAAATTATTAGCTGAGAAATATAGAAGTGTCGGCGTAAATACTTACTTAGCAAAAGATGCTCTATGTATTTATGTTAATCAAAGCAATCCGGTGCAGAATTTTAGTCTCACACAGTTGAAAGATATTTTTACAGGGAAGATAAAAAATTGGAAGGAGATCGGCGGTAACAATCAGCAGATTAGGTTAGTTATCCGAAATCGGAATTCCGGCACGTTCCTGCATTTTAAAACACGTATTCTTGAAGGGGAAGAATTCAACGCTTCGGCAAATGTTCAACCAACTTTTAAAGGCATTATTGAAGAAGTTGAGCAAAATGAAAATGCAATTGGTTTCGGAGGGTTGGGTGCAGAAACGAACTCTGTAAAAGCTTCGATTGACGGTATAGAACCGTCCGAAGAGAATATTAGAAGCGGCAGGTATCCTTTAGTTAGGTATCTACACTTTTATACTTTATCTACACCTTCCGGTACCGTTAAAGATTTTATTGATTGGGTTTTGAGTCCACGGGGACAAAAGATAATTGAAGAAGCCGGTTTTAATTCTTTATTTGAAATTTTTTATTAAAAACTCCACAATGGATTTTTCATGTTTCGATTCCAGTAATGGCCGGATAGAAACCGTGTCTAACCAGAGACATCAATCATAAACCGAATCTTAATTGTTATCTCCCAATCTCTCAAGTTTTTTTTTATGAGCTACTATCTTCGCATCAACAAAAAACACTAAATTCTCGGCAATATTCGTAGCGTGATCTGCCAGACGTTCAATGTGACGCGTTAATACGATCATATGCGCGCACGTTTCAATTAGCTGAGGTTCAGCCTGCATTTTAGCAATTAAGGTTGTAAAGATTTGCTTGTTCAATTTGTCAACATTTTCGTCACTATCAATTACCTTATTTGCTAATTCACTATTATTCTGAATAAATGAATCAATAGCACTTTTCAACATCTCACGTGCTTGTCGTCCCATTTCCAATATTTGTGTCTCAGCGATAAGATAGTGATGTTCATTCGTTTTCTTAATTCGTTGAGCAATATTAACGGCAATATCACCACATCGTTCGAGCTGATTATTAATCATCAATGCCGACATAATGAACCGTAGATCAGCTGCGACCGGCTGGAATAATGCAAGAATATTTTCGCACTGAGTTGTAATTAAATTATCATAAGCGTCAATCTCTAAATCCTTAGCTTTAACGCCGCGGCATAATTCAATATCTCCGGTTTCTAAAGCGGTAAAAGCTTTTTCGGCTTGCTCATCAACAAGCGAAGCCATTTTGATAAGATTTACTTTTAGATTTTCTACTTCTTTTGTGAAATGCAATTGCATAATAACTTCCTTTATTAATTATCCGAACCGACCGCGGATGTAATCTTCGGTCTGTTTGTTATCAGGAGAGGTGAACATTTTTTTTGTATCGGAAAATTCTATCAGTTCTCCCAAATAAAAAAATGCGGTGTAATCGCTCACCCGTGAAGCTTGTTGCATATTATGTGTAACAATAACTATCGTATAATTTTTCTTTAATTCAAAGATTAAGTCTTCGATTTTGGAAGTAGATAACGGGTCAAGGGCACTCGCAGGTTCATCCATCAATATAACTTCAGGATCTACTGCCAATGTGCGTGCTATACAAAGTCTTTGCTGCTGTCCGCCGGAAATGTTCGCGCCTGATTCATTTAAATTATCTTTTACCTCATCCCACAACGCAGCCTGCTTTAAGGATTTTTCAACAATGGGTGTTAGTATTTTTTTATTTCTTACACCATTTAGTTTTAATCCTGCGGCAACGTTATTATAAATCGACATTGTTGGAAATGGATTTGGTTTCTGAAAAACCATACCCAATCTTTTCCTAATTAACACAGGATCATTTTTAGTAATGTCATCTCCATCCAATGATATCGAACCGGTAATTGTTCCTCCAACAACTTCATGCATACGATTTAAGCATCTTAGAAATGTGGATTTACCGCAACCGGAGGGACCAATTATTGCTGTAACTTTATTACGGGGAATGTCAATTGAAACATCCTTCAAAACTTTATTCTTGCCGTAATATGCATCAAGATTTTTTACAGAGATTTTTATGTCCATATCTTACCGCTTAATAATCAATATACTAATTGCTTCTATATTTGGAGCGTGTTAAAAATCTAAACAACAAACTAAAAACAGAGATCAGAAGAATTAGAACTAATGCGGCAGTCCACGCCTGAT
>JBBAAM010000114.1:0-4732 GCA_041658245.1 Melioribacteraceae bacterium | reverse complement strand
CAAAAGGCACTCTATTTTTAGTTGATGCTACTTTACCGGAGTTATGTTCTTCAATTCTTCTTTGCAGGTTATTTGTATAACCGGTATAAAATTTATCATCCTTAATAGATTTGAGAACATAAACATAATAGTGTTTCATAAATATATCTCACGGGGTAAATAATTCCACTCTTTTAATCTCGCAGATTCGATTCGGAACGTATTTTTGAATTTTGACATAACACCCCCAATGATTAATCTCAACTTACAATTCTTACTGATTTCATAAAATATCTACATAAATTAATGCATAATACAGTTATAGGCTCCAATTGAATGTCGTAGTGTGAATAGCTATTTTGTACCCAAAATAATTTAAGAATTGTTATGAGAATTGGAATTCCAAAAGAGATTTATAAAGGAGAAAGAAGAATTGCTTTGGCTCCAGCCGGAGTAGATACTTTGGTTAAAGCCGGGCATTCCGTTTTCATTGAAACAAATGCAGGATTAGAAAGTCACTTCACCGATGAAAGTTACCGGCATGTCGGCGCTAATATTGTTTACAGCGCGGAAGAAGTTTATCAACGTGCTGAAATGATTGTGAAGATTGCACCATTCTCCGAAACTGAAGTGGATCTTGTACAAGACGAACAAATTATTTTTTCATTTCTTCATCTAGCCGTAGGCAAAAAAAATATTATTGAAAAACTCCTTGCAAAAAAGAATATTGCAATTGCTTATGAGTTGATCGAGAAGGGAGATCAGCTTCCGATTTTGCAATCTATGAGTGAAATTGCCGGGCAACTTGCTGTTCAAGAAGGCGAAAGGTTTTTATGCAGTGATATTCCTAACAGTCGCGGAATTTTAATGGGCGGAATAACCGGTGTTGCACCTGCTGCAGTTGTGATAGTTGGTGCAGGAGTTGTGGGCTTTACAGCCGCACGTGCCGCTTATGCAAGAGGTGCACATGTAATTGTTCTTGACAAGGATCTACGTCGCCTTCGTAGAATTGAAACGGATATATCTAATAATATTACAACTGTAGCCGCTAATCCATATACTATTGCTCGAGGTGCAAGATTCGCTGATCTTCTTATTGGAGCAGTTCAACTGAAAGCAGAAAAAACTCCCCACTTGATCACGGAAGAAATGGTTAAATCTATGAAGAAGGGTGCTGTGATAGTTGATGTTTCTATTGATCAAGGCGGTTGTGTAGAAACAAGCAGGCCGACTTCAATATCCGATCCAATTTTTATGCAGCATAATATAATTCATTATTGCGTACCGAATATGCCTGCACTCGTTTCAAGAACCGCAACCTACGGATTAACAAATGCATCAATAGAATATATTTTAGAAATCGCCGATAATGGATTATCAAATGCTCTGCTTGGAGATCCGGGATTGGCAAAAGGTGTTTGTACATATAACGGATTCTGTTCAAATGAAAATATTGCTGAAGCGTTTAATATTGAGTTTAGACGTCTTCACATTTTTTCAAATAATTGAGAAATTAAAATGACAGTTGAAGAAATAAAAGTTGGTTTGACAACTAATGCGCCGTGGGTTAAAAAGTATAACTCAAGACTTATGAATGCCGATGAAGCCGTAAAAATTATTAAATCGAATGACAAGATCATTGTTCAGCCTGGCTGTGCCGCTCCGCTTGAATTGATAAACGCTATGGTTCGTAGAAAAAATGAATTAAATAATGTCGAGATTTTCCATATCCTCGTGGTCGGTGATATACCTTATACTAAACCGGGTATGGAAAAACATTTTAAGCATAAGGCATTCTTTATCGGAGCTAATAGTCGCACAGCAGTTAATGAAGGACGTGCAGAATTTATTCCGATTTTTCTTTCTGAAGTTACTATGTTATTTAAGCGCGGAGTAATTCAAGCTGATGTTGCTTTGATTCATGTATCTCCACCCGATGAACATGGGTTCTGCAGTTACGGAATTGATGTCGGTAATATTAAAACACCTGCTGAAAAAGCAAAATGTGTAATAGCACAAGTGAATAAACACATGCCGCGCGCATTGGGTAATAGTTTTATTCATGTTAATAAAATAGATTTTATTGTTGAGATTGATGAACCATTAAAAGAATTACCTCAGATAGATCCGGATGCTACTCCTGAATTGTTAATAATTTATGATCAAATAGGTAAGAATGTTGCCGAGATGATCGAAGACGGTTCAACACTTCAAATGGGAATTGGCGCAATACCGGATGCAGTCTTAAAATATTTGCACAACAAAAATGATCTCGGTGTTCATACGGAAATGTTTTCCGATGGTTTAATAAATCTTGTTGAAGAAGGTGTTGTGAACGGTGAAAAGAAAACTCTTCATCCCGGGAAAATTATAGCCGGATTTGTATTAGGTACAAAACGTTCTTACAATTTTATAGATAACAACCCGGTGTTTGAGTTTCATCCTCAGGAATATGTAAATGATCCTTTCCTAATTTCAAAAAATAATAAAATGGTTGCAATAAATTCAGCTATTGAAATTGATCTTACAGGTCAAGTTTGTGCAGATTCTATAGGAACAAAATTTTTTAGCGGAATAGGCGGGCAGGTAGATTTTGTTCGAGGTGCTGCTCATAGTGAAGGCGGAAAACCAATTATTGCATTGCCATCAGCAACAAAAGATCTCAAGTTTTCAAAAATTGTTCCTATGCTAAAACCGGGAGCGGGTGTTGTTACATCGCGCGGAGATGTTCATTATGTTGTTACTGAATACGGCGTTGCTTACTTATTTGGTAAAAGTATTCAGGAAAGAGTTCGTGCGTTAATTGAAATTTCTCATCCGGCTTTTAGACAGGAATTAACTGAATTTGCTAAAAATATTTATCACATTTAATGTAGATTATTTATGATTGCTGTCATTGGAGATATACATGGTTGTTATTTTACACTAGTAGAACTATATAAAAAAATAATTCGACGTTACCCGAATATTCCCGTGTACACTGTCGGGGATTTAGTTGACCGAGGAAATCGAAGCAGTGATGTATTTGAATTCGTAATTACGAACAATATATTATTTACTCCGGGCAACCATGATTATATGTTCTTTCATTTTTTCAAAGATCCGCAAAGCGTCTTTGCCCGTTCATGGTTTTTTAATGGTAATGAATCAACTTTAGAATCTTATTCTAAAAAAGAAACAGAAATGTTTCAGCATATTGAATTGATTAAGCTTGCACCGCTTTACTTAAACTTACCGGATTGTTTTATATCTCATGCCGGGATTTCGAATTACTACCAAAAACTTTTACCGCCAAATTATTTAGATGGATTGGAAATTCTCGATTCATTTATTAGGAATGATTTACGAAGCGACAGAGGTATTCTTTGGACTCGTGATCCACTCTTGAATATTGGAAAACTTCAAGTTGTTGGACATACAACAAAACATGAGATAACACTTGTTGAAGATTCCAATGCTGTTTATCTTGATACGGGTGTATTTCTTGGAAACAAATTAAGCGCTATTATAGTCCATGAGAGTAATATTATAGAAACTATAGAAGAAAAAACTCATTTTGAAGACATAATCAAGTCATAGAGTTTTTCTAATATGATATTTGATGAATAACCGGAGAAAGTTTCCGAAGCATAATTAAGAAGGCGATTTAGAGGAGAGAATTTTACCCCAAAAAAATAAATTGCCAAATGCTTTTTTTTTGATAATTTTAGACTAAGAAAATAAAGGAGGTTGAATAGAAAGTTTCTACCATTCTCAATAATTCGAAGGACTCATATTTCTCCGCAATTCAAAAATATCTTAAAACCGGGATCCAAGTTAATTTTGATTCCTATTTTAATGATCTCATTAGCCGCAATTTTCGGCTTTAGAAATCAATCTTACTCAGACTCAAACAAACTTCTTTTGTTTGATGCTTGTTTAGACTATATCAGATCAAATTCAACAATTGATAGCATAGATCTTAAACAAGATTTATTAGATTTAACCGTAAGTTCTAATAATGTTCAGAGTAATAAATTAATTCCAATCATTCCGGATTCAACGGTAAAACCGATCCAACCTTTAAAAAATGATTCTGTAAAAATTCATATATCGCCTGAGGATTCATTAAGAATTAAAACGAAACAAGATTCATTAAAAAGAATTGAAAACCTTTCTAAAGATTCAACTAATGCTCATGGTAATAAATTAATTCCAATCATTCCGGATCCAACGGTAAAACCGATCCAACCTTTTAAGCATGATTCTGTAAAAATTCATATATCGCCTGAGGATTCATTAAGAATTAAAACAAAACAAGATTCATTAAAAAGAATTGAAAACCTTTCTAAAGATTCTACTGCAAGAATAAAATATTTTCATTTCTATCGTAACGATTATCCCAATGTTTTATTAAGAATGAAGAAGAAGTCCGGCTTTTTTGTCTATCCATCTGAGAACATGTTATCGAGAACCGTACAATTAGATTCTACAGGGAAGAAAGTTATAATAAAAGAGAGTATGGCAGGTAAACAAATTCGGGAATATTTAGAACTTCCAATAGATGAATATATCAAACTTAAACTGGAAGCCATTAAACGCGATCTATGGGAACAAAAAGGTTATGAATACAAATTAAAAGACACAAAGAAAGATCTATCTCAATTAATAACAGATATAACAAATATTGAAATACCTCTTCCGAGCAGTCCGCTGTTAAGTATTTTTGGTCCGCCTCATATCAAATTAAATATCGCAGGCCAAGTTGATATTC
>JBBAAM010000113.1:0-4846 GCA_041658245.1 Melioribacteraceae bacterium | reverse complement strand
CACCTCTTTCACCTGCAAAATAAACGTTATAATCCCAAAAACTAATTTCGTTCGAACTTGTTAAACCCGATCTAATCTTTATCATTGCAGCCGGATGAAATGCATCATAAAAAAATTCTTCTTGCCGGGTATATGCAACCATAACCGGTTTACCAGTTAGCTTTGCAAGACGAACTGCATCCACAACTTGCAAATTTCTTGTCTTACCACCGAATCCGCCGCCGACATAAGGAGTTATTATACGAACATTGTCGGAAGAAATTCCAAGAGCACGTGCTGCCTCTTCTTTTGCGGTAAATGGATTTTGTGTTGATGCCCACACGGTAAATTTATTCCCGTCCATCCTGGCTACCGCTGTGCGAGGTTCAATCGGCGAGTGAGCAACATAATTATCATAATATGTTTCTTCAAACACAATAATTGATTTCTTTTCTCCTTCTTTAATATCTCCTTGTTGAGAAACAATTCTTCCTTCTCCCGCAACTTCTAAGAAATGATCATATATATTTTCATTATTTAATTTGGAATCGGAGGGGCTAAATTTGGCTTTAATTTTTTCCAATGCTTTTTCTGCCACATCGGGATATTTATGAAGTACTGCAACAAGATCTCCATCTTGAACAACAACTACATCGCTCATCTTTTTAACTTCTGATAAATCAAGATCAACCAGTTTTGCACCATGTGCAGGTGGTCTTAACACTTTTGCATATAACATATCCGGGAATTGAATATCACCTGCAAACTTTGCTTTACCAGTAACTTTCTCAATAGCATCAACTCTCGTGAATGATTTATTCATTAACCTGAATTCTGAAGGGTCTTTTATTTTTGGTTTGTCTTTCAGATGCCGTTCAATTTTTTTCCCTTTTGTTAATTCAGCATAAGAAACTTTGTTCTTCTTATTAGTCTTTTGATAAACTACACCTTTCTCTGCTGATAATTTATCAACCGAGATTTTCAATCGTTCGGAAGCTAATTCCAACAAAACATTTCTCGCTTCTGCTGCTGCAGCTCTTAACGGTGGTCCAAAAAATCTTGTGCTCATAGAACCGAACGTTCCCATATCCCACGGACATAAATCAGTATCACCCATTATCATTTGAACAGAGTCAAGAGTTACGTCCAATTCATCAGCAAGCATTTGTGCAAGTGATGTAATTATTCCTTGCCCCATTTCAATCTTTCCGGTGAAACAACTAACTCTACCCTGTTCATCAATTCTTAAGAATGCATTGAAGTCGGTTGGCAATTCACCTCTTCTTCTCTGTTCTTGTTGAACATATCCTAATGTATCTCCCACAGTAAAAAGAATAAATAATCCACCGCCGATAAGTTTTATGAATTCTCTTCTATCAACTTCGAACGGAGCTTTGATATCCTTAAAATCCAGATCTAAATAATTATCATTTTTCATTTCATACCTCCTACTTCATTTCAGCTGATGCTGTTTGAATAGCTTCAATAATTCTATTATAAGCGCTGCATCTGCAATAATTATTATCCATCTCTTTAATTATTTCCTCGTAAGTTGGTTTTGGATTTTTCTTTAGGAAACCGTAAGCGTTCATAATCATTCCTGGTGTACAGTAACCGCATTGAAGTGCATCTTTTTCAGTAAAAGCTTTTTGTAAAGGGTGAAGTCGCCCGTTATTAATCAATCCTTCTATCGTAAGCACTTCTTTCCCTTTAACACTTTTAACTGCAACATTGCAAGAACGTTCAGCTTTATTATTAATCATAACAGTACATGCACCGCAAAATCCTTCACCACAAGAGTACTTAGTTCCTGTTAGATTAAAATCTGTTCTAAGTATCCATAAAAGCATTCTATCGCTATCAACAGAAATTTCTACAGTTTTACCATTGAGTTTAAATTTTATGAGCTCGGTCATATGGTACTCCTTAATATAATTTGTTCGGTAAGGTAAATTGAATGGGAAATATTTATGATATGATTTCCTGAATGGCAAGCATCAACAGCTATAGTGTACTGGAAATAACTTTTATCCTTTCTCACGGTCTTTGTTAATTGATATTTGACTGATGGAAAATAAGAATAAAAATTTCAGATTCATATAATAAATTATTTGGAGTATGGTGGGATAATGATTTTTATTTTTATCAATACAAGATTGATTTACACAATTAAAAACAGCTAAAGGTTTACTTCGCTTTAATAAATTGAAATTACTCGCTTACTTTTCTTTCTTTATCTTTTTTTTACATATCGGTGTTGCTGCTACTCTACAACCTATAAATAAATAGTCAGTAGGTGTAGGAGCGACTTTACAAATAGAACTGAGTGCTGTGTTAATAAAACTATAATTATTTCTTGATGATCGTTATGTTAGCTTGCTTTCGTGGATTTTACTATATCGACCATCATAACTAATAATGCAAAGGAGCCGAGAATTGCCGGGACATAATAGACTCCTTCATAATTAAAGCCTTCAAACCAGTAACCAAATACCGGTGAGCCAAGCCAGGCACCAACCCATCCGAAAATTACTTTTGAAATGAATGAATTAATACCGGGACGAACGTAATACTTCAATCCGAAATGGAGAATAGCGGAAACTACAACGCTTATTGCCAGTAATATTAGGAAGCTTATAAAACTCATTCCAATCATTCTAGAACCTCCTCTTAGTGTTAAAATATTATTAATAACACAGCACTCATCAAGAAGTATTTGTAAGATAAGAAATTATTCTTTAGTTGTATATAGGGATGATATTTATTTAGCTCTGTGATCGGTTATCAGTTTTTTGGAATTTCAAATAAAATATACTATCTCATCAAGTATCCAGTATCCGGCATCTAGAATCAAGGCATTTTTTTATAAGTCGTAAGAAGATACTCAGCAACAGCTTCTGCTTCGTTGGGTTTCAGTCCTTGGTTGGGCATTGCGGGATAATCCGGATTTATTTTAGACGGATTCAAGATATATTTTACAAGAAGATCTTTCTTCCCTTCATATTTAGGCATTGTTGAATTGTACGGAGGTCCAACTATTTTTTTATCGAAAGTATGGCAAGCTATACATCTTCCATTATAAATATCGGCACCGTTTATTGGTGCTTCCCCAATTCCAAGTTGTTCGTTTATCTTAGCTTGATATGTTTCGTAATTAGCCGCTAAGATTGCATATTGTTTTTTTGTACTTACATCAAATGAATATTGATCTCGAATTATTAATACAAAGACTATAACTATTACTAAAAATATTAATGAGGAATTATATTTAGTATGTGATTCTTTAAGCATTACATAAAACAAACTGGATACAATTAAGATCAAGCAAAGTGCAAAAACTGAATAACCGAATACACCGTATGATAGCGACAATTTTGATCTCATCATTACTGATAAGACAACGAACAACAGAAGAAGTATAGATGCAAGCAATCCTCTCAATAGAACAAAATCTCTGATGTAACTCTTAAATTCATCACTATAATTAGAATCTTCCGAATTAGTTCTAAAGTAACGGTATAAGATCATTGCTGAAGTTATTAAAAAAGCAGAAATAATAAATTGTGCGAAACTAACTAATGCGTTAAAAGAAAATACCATTTCACCAATGTTGCCTACACTTTCCCATCTTTCCGTATCGAATGATAATTGTATTGCACCGCAGAATAAGTAAATTGAAATGAGCAACAAAACAATACCATATTTACCTGACTTACCAAAAATCCTTACTGCTCTTTCTTGTTTTGCAATTCTGTTTTTTTCAATGTCAGTCAGATTAGGATTTTCATCGCTTATTTTTATCTTGAATAGAAATCCATTTTTATAAGAGTATATTAAGAGCAACGCATTAAACAAAAATAAAAGAGAAATGAAAAGATACCCATGCACGCTTGCGTTGGTTAGATTGAGCAATTGAGCAAACCCAAACATTGCGCTTAACATTGGAACAATTCCTAACGCAAATGCCACACTCTTGTTAAACGTAATCATTTCAATCAAGTCATCGGAAAGTTTGTAGAGATCCTCATTATTCTCTTTGATAGCTCTCTTTCTGAAATAAAGTGAGTAAGTAAGATTACCAAGCAGTAAACTCAAATAAGGGATCATAAGAATAAATGCAACCACGATCAAATATTTGATCAAGACCATATGATGAGCTGATTGAGGTAATATTGCTTTATCTAAAAATTCCATAATCCAACCGACTATAATTTCTTAAGAAATAATTTATCAATCGAGATAATCAAAACAACTGCTAAGACATATAAGTTTATACTCAAGAAAGCTTTTCTGAAAATTATTCTTTCAAAATAATTAGATAATATTCCTTTCGTTTTCCACATTAGCCAAACACCCAGCAGAAACAAAGTTACTAAAGCATAGAAACTTGATGATACATTAAAGAAAGGAATCAACAAACAACTTGTAACGAGCGCTGCGATCCATATAAAAGTTATTCTTCCAAGCTGAAGATTATTAAACATTTTTGTGAGTGTAGGGAATCCGGCTTTCTCATAATCTTTTCCATGAAGTAAAAGTAAAAGCCAAAAATGCGGTATCTGCCAGATGAAAAAGAATAATGCAAGTGATAATATTTTCATATCAAACACGTCTCCGCCGGAAGCAGTCCAGCCGATCATCGGCGGAAGTGCGCCTATGACTGAACCTGGAACAACAGCAAGTGCAAATCTTTTTTTCAATGGTGTATAAATTACATTGTACCAGATCAACGCAATAAAGCCAAGTATTAACGCTGTTAAGTTTGATGAGAAATAAATTATTGCTAAACCAAAAACCACCAACAAAAACGAAACAACAACTGCATAGAAAGATGAAACCCTGCCGGAAGGTATTGGTCGTCCTTTAG
>JBBAAM010000112.1:0-4864 GCA_041658245.1 Melioribacteraceae bacterium | reverse complement strand
GTTGTTCCTCTAGCTCCTCAATTTTCCGCTTATTCTCTTTCAATTCTTTAATAAAATTGTTGTATACTTCTATAGGGACTACAGCATATATTTTTTGTCCATCTTCATTGATAACGTAATTGGGTTTTAATTCCACGATGCACCTATATATTAAATTGTTAGTACTATATTATTCAAGCTATTTTGAAAAAACTAAAAAAACTTTTCAATTTTTCAGCAAATCTATCAAACAACTCAACTAGCAGTTAAATATTACTAATTGCAGTAGTCTTAATCAAAAAAAAATCAGGAAGCGTACCTAAAATCGGGTGATGAAATTTATTTAAAAGCGATAGCATTGTACAACCAATCCTTGTTTCTTAGTATAGCACCACAAACTTCCAAGGGTGATTTACCATTTTTATACTTGTGACTTCCTCTGCAATCTGTATAGGGATAATTAAGTTTCTCATTCCAACAATCTGATACCACTTAATTTCAGTATACTTTTCTCATAAAGGAAGTGACTCCTTAAGGGCGGTTCTAAAAATATCAATATCCTCTGCGGACTTTGCTTTTTCTTTGCGTTCTCTGCGTTAAATATTTACATACGATAATTTTTAGAACCGTCCTTAAGTATGTTTTCTTTAATCCTGCCTTTTATTGCCCTAATGGAAATAACATCAACTTTTTTTGAAGCAGTTTTTCCAGTTCGTACTTAAAGCCAAGCCGATCAAACAAAGACTTATTTTTATCCATCTCGACTAATATATCAACATCGCTGTTATCATCTTGTTCGCCTCTTGCAACCGAACCGAATATTCGAATGTCTTTAACCCCGTAGCTAAAAGCTAATTTTAAGATGTCTTCTTTTCTATTTCTCAGTTCTGCAATTTGCATAATCAGTTCTCTTTTTTTTCAAGGAAGAACACAGCAATAGCTGCGTTAAAAATATTTGCATCCTAAATCCTCCAAAGGAGGACTTTGGAAACTTTTAATTAATCTCCTTTTTAAATTCTATTAATGACCTTTTTATTTATCCAACAATAACTTTCTTTTTATTTCTTCGATGGAGTAAACTTCCCCTTTTTGAACTTCCTGCCGTGCTTTGGTAATCTCATTCGAAAGTTTTTTGGAGCTGAGTATTTCTAGTTCTTCCCTCATGTTTTCGTAATCTTCAAGAGGTAAGATAACAACCGGTGTTTTTCCTATTTTATCAATAGTAGCTTTACTCTTTATTTTTTGAGATATCATATTATTCCTGATTAAAAATGTTTTTGTTTTCTTTATAATTTTTGTAGTGTTTTTTTAGTGTTTCCCACTTTACTCTCTTTTCATTTCTTCTTGAATACGAAACTAGGATATCGTAGATATCTTCCCATTTATCTGCATATATATCTAGGTCAAGAAGAACAGCTTTTCTTTTTCCTTTTGAATCTACTATGTATTGTAGCCCTTTCATAATACTCCACTTTTTTCTCTTTTTCGTTTAATTCCTTTTCTATATAAATAAAGTAATTCATTTCTTTCCAAAAGCCTGGTATTAAAAACTTTCTATTTTACACTTTCTATTTTACAATGAAGAATGCAGCAATATCTGCGTTAAAAAATTTTTAATGTTCAGCTAACTCTTAACCTCCAAAGTCTATTGAATATTTATTAGTAAACCTTTCTTTTTTATTTCATCCAATACAAAAGGCGAATTCTCAAAATCTTTTACAGTAAAAGGATGTGTTTCTATTCGTCTTTCTATTTTAACTGCTAAAGGAATTAATCTCTTGTTGTCTTCCATTCTATAGCCGCAAAAATCATCGGAGATAACAGCAACATCAATATCCGACCACTCGAAATCTTTATTATCGTCTTTAGCAAAAGAACCAAAAAGATATATTCCACTTATCCTAATGTTATTTTGTTTAAGCAAAAAAGCAAATTCTTTTACTTTATCTATGGCATATTGGCGAGTATACTTTTTATCCATTCTCTTAATTTCCATATCCGTTTCAGTTCAGAATCTACAAAACTTGGTGTGCAGTATTACGTTATTTTAGTATACTAATTTCCTTTGAAAAAATTACATACTATTAAATACAAACTGTGCCGCTTGCGGTATAGAAATAGGCACAAAATAGTCCGCCGGGAATAAGTAATCCTCGCCGGATTCATCAATTATCCGCACTAAGTTCTTTTCTTTTGCAAATGCATCTTCGATTACTTCGTATATTTTTCTAAGTTCAATTGATGCTTCATTCTTTGTATTTTTAATACATAGTACAAATTGTGTATTCATAATTACCTCAAAAATCTTTTGATTTTAAAATCTTTTTTCCCAATACCATGAGCTTCATACCAATGTATCTCAGCTTTTTCAACTGTTCCGTCATGTAACCGTACCAAAGCAATTCCTTTTAGTTTTCTCCATCTTCCTTCACCATAATTCTTTTTTAACCGTTCAATTTCTCTGATACCATTCTCGACTGCAATAATACCAATTTCTTCCATTTCACTAATTATTTCGAAGTACAATTAGACTCCGGTACTTGTCGCTTTGAAACTGCTGTCAATTCTATTTTCATATTTAAACTAATTCATTTCTTTCAAAAAGCCAAGTATTAAAACTATCCGGTTTATAGTTATATTTAGATGGAAATTTTTTGAGGAAATCTTGGCTATTACTTACAAAGAATCTGGCGTTAATATTCAAGCCGGAGACGAAACTGTAGAAAAAATAAAATCACTGGCAAAGTCAACTTTCAATAAAAATGTTTTATCAGGCATTGGACACTTTGGTGCATTCTACAATATCGATTTGAAGAAATGGAAAAATCCTGTTCTAGTTTCAAGTGTGGATGGTGTTGGTACAAAATTAAAAATCGCATTCGCGATGGATAAGCATGATACGGTAGGTCAGGATTTGGTTAATCATTGCGTAAATGATATTGCCGTCTGTGGCGCCGAACCTCAATACTTTATGGATTATCTCGCGTTCGGTAAACTTGTACCTGAAAAAGCCGAACAGATTATTAAGGGATTTTCGATTGCATGCATCGAGAATGGAGTTGCTTTGATTGGCGGAGAGACTGCGGAGATGCCTGGTCTGTACGCTGAGAATGAGTATGATATGTCAGGAACGATCGTAGGAATTGTTGAATGGGAAAAAGTTATAGACGGACGCAATGCTAAAGCTGGAGATGTACTGATTGGTTATGCATCGAACGGACTTCACACAAATGGTTATTCACTTGCAAGAAAAGTTTTATTAGAAAATTTTTCTGTGAATTACAAACCTGAGATGCTTCGAGGAACTCTCGGTGAAGAATTATTGAAAGTTCATAAATCGTATTTGGGTTTGATAAAAGGGTTGAAAGAAAAAATTTCGGTACACGCTTTCTCACACATTACTGGAGGCGGCATCGTCGGTAACACTAAACGAGTAGTTCCGAAAGATCTTCAACTTAAGATAGATTGGAACAGCTGGGATGTTCCGTCAATTTTCAGATTGATCCAAAATACCGGAAATATTACAGACGAAGAGATGAGAGAAGTTTTTAATATGGGAATTGGACTGATAGCCATTGTAGATAAGAATGATGTTGATAAAACTCTTGCTCTCTCAAATAAGATAAATGAAAAAGGAATTGTGATTGGAGAAGTTTCTTAAATAAATCAAATCATTTATCTTGATCATGATCATGTTCTCCCGAAGATGCCTTCGGCATTAATCGTGATCTCTATGATGTACTAAAGAATAAGAGTAAGAATAAGAATAAGAATAAGAATAAGATTAAGAGCAAGATCAAGAAAAAAATTTTGAGAGAATTAAATATGTTTATAGATACACACACACATCTTTTCTATCCAAATTTCGACGGTGAGGTTGACAAAGTAATTGAGCGCGCTGTTCAAGCCGGTGTAGATTGCATGATTGTTCCGGGAACTGATCTTGCAACTTCATTACAAGCGATAGAACTTGCAGAGAAGTACGATAATATTTATGCTTCTGTCGGCGTTCATCCGCACGACTCAAAAGAATGGGATGATTCAATAATAGAAAAACTAGAAAAACTTGCTAAGAATAAAAAAGTTGTTGCAATCGGTGAGATCGGTTTAGATTATTATTATGATTTTTCTCCTCGTGAGATTCAGATCAAAGCCTTCGAAGCACAAATCGAATTGGCGTTGAAACTCAATCTGCCAATTATTGTACACAACCGCGAGTCGAATGAAGATATTATGAATATCGCGCGTAAATATAAAGACTCGGGATTACGTGCACAGTTTCATTGCTTTGCCGGATCGATTGCCGATGCACGTGAGCTTGTGGAGATGCATCATTACATTTCATTTCCTGGAATCGTAACATTTAAGAATGCTGAGAGTGTTCGCAAAGTTTTATCTCGTGTAGCAATAGAAAATTTACTACTCGAAACCGATTCACCATTCATGACTCCCATTCCTTATCGAGGTCAACGAAACGAGCCTGCATACATTAAATTAATCGCAGAAAAAATTGCGGAAGTTCATCACTTGACAAACGCTGATGTTGGCAGAGCAACATCTTACAATGCTTATAAACTTTTTGGTATTGGAATGAAACCCCGGCTTAGTTATACCTATCAAATCGGGCAATCGCTTTACATCAACGTTACAAACCGTTGTAATGCGGATTGTGTTTTTTGTGACCGCAAAGGTGAAGCCGTTATTAATGGTTACAGTCTTAAGATGACAAAATCTGAAGAACCGGATGCCGGAGTGTATATCAAGGAAATCGGTGATCCGAAGAATTATAAGGAAATTGTTTTCTGCGGTTACGGGGAACCAACAATTCGCTGGGAGTTTGTTAAGCAAGTTGCCAAATATATTAAAGATAATGGCGGCTCAACAC
>JBBAAM010000111.1:0-4876 GCA_041658245.1 Melioribacteraceae bacterium | reverse complement strand
CATAGGTCTTGAAAAGGGCTCGCAAAATTAGTTAAATGGTTAGAAATATCAAAGGAACGTGTAATCTTCTTTGTCTGATCTAATATTAAAAAAAAGAAAAAGAGAATTTATTATATTGAATTCAAAAAAAAGTATTATATGGAAAACCTGATTGGTAAAGTAATAGATAATTACAAGATCGTCTCGGTACTTGGTAGAGGCGGAATGGGGATTGTTTATAAGGCATATGATACAAAGCTGGATAGATACATTGCTATAAAAATGCTGAACTCCTCCAGCAGCGGTGATCATGAACGATTTATAGAACGATTTAAACGCGAAGCGAAAAATCAGGCTAAACTTTCTCATCCTAATATTGTTGCTGTCTATGGATTTATTGAATACTCCAATCTTCTTGGGATAGTAATGGAGTATGTAGAAGGTGAGAGCTTGGAAAAGGTTATTGAGCGGCAGGGAAGATTTAATCTATACGATGTAATCTATATTATTAAACAGCTGCTTCTCGGTATAGGTTACGCTCATTCCAAGGGATTTGTGCATAGAGATATAAAACCTTCCAACATTATCTTGAACAAGGAAGGTATTACGAAGATAATGGATTTTGGCATATCCAAATCTTTGTTCGATAATAGCATGACTAAAACCGGTTCGAAAATTGGCACCGTGTATTATATGAGTCCGGAGCAGATTCGAAGTGAGGAGGTTACAAACCGCAGCGATATATACTCGATTGGCTGCACTGCTTATGAAATGATTGTTGGGGAGCCACCTTTTGATTTCCCGAGTGAATATGAAGTAATGGATGCACATTTGAAAAAAAATGCGCCGCGTGTTACTGAAAAAATGAGCGGTGTTCCTGAAAAGGTTGATAAGATTCTACTCAGAGCTTTAGAAAAAAATCCATTAAATCGGTACAGCACTTGTGAAGAAATGTTCAACGAAGTCCAAGAACTGGATAATCAAGTTGCAAAGCTTACAAGTTATTTTAAACGGACGGAACCACGATCTAAGAAATATAAAGTATTGGCAGTTTCGGCATATGTCGTTTTTACAATCATCTTAATAACAGTGTCTTACTTTGTTTATAATCAAGTGAATACCCTTATCACGTCTAATCAGTTGGATAAATACAAGAAGTATAGCATCCAACAGCTTTTCGCATCAGAAGGAATCAAAGATAAATTCAACGAGATAACAAAAATTGAAAGCGGCGTTCTGCGAAATTTGAATTCAGTGTATATAGCCAATGAAAAATTTGCTGCTACAGTTGGCGATTCTGGATTAGTTCTTACTTCTTCAGATGATGGAAAAACTTGGAGTAAGAAAATTTTTCTCCGTTCAATTTCTTTAAGTGACGTTTACATATTCCAGAATGGCAAATCATTAATAGTTGGTGATTCGTCTTCTCTTTATTACAGTTCTAATCTTCTCGATTCTCTTCAATTAATTCCATTAGAAAAAGGATATTCTTTTTTTAGAATAAAATTCCTTAATAACAATACAGGCTTTATCACAGGCAATAAGGGATTGATATTAAAAACAATTAATGGCGGTCTCAATTGGTATAAAGTAAAAACAAGCACTAAAGAGATAATCTTCGATCTTTCATTTTTTAATAGCAAAAAAGGATTTGCTGTTGGGTGGAACGGTACAATACTTTCAACTAATGATGGAGGAGAAACTTGGTACTCATCCGGTGAATCCATCACAGATAATTATTTAAAATCGATTGATCTTAATAAAGAAGGGTACGGATTAATAGTTGGTGGAGATGGAACGGTTTTACGCTCATCGGATTTTGGAAGCAGTTGGGAAAAAACAAAATTAAATGCAACCGGAGGATTCCAAAAAGTGAGATTCATTTCTGAAAATAATTCGATTGTAATAGGAAGCCGCGGAACTATTCTGATTTCAAAAGATAAAGGTGAAACTTGGGATCTTGTTGACTCTCCCTACTATTCTAATATGAATGGTTTATCAATAAGCCCTTATGGAAAAATCTTTATTGTCGGCGTCAATGGTATGATCATTAAAATTCAATAAGGAAAATAAGTGGATAAATTTGTAATACATGGTGGTAAAAAATTAAGTGGGAAAGTAGCTGTGAGCGGTGCTAAAAATTCTGCTCTGGTCTTAATGCCGGCTACTTTACTCAATAGTGGTGTTAATAGAATTGACAATACACCTGAAGTAAATGATATCTATACAATGATCAAACTCCTTAATCAATTAGGAGTTACTTATGAATTTAATAATCATAGATTGGAATTAGACACATCCAATATATCAAGCCAGATCGCTCCATATGAACACGTAAAAAAAATGAGAGCTTCAGTTTATGTCTTAGGTCCTTTGCTGGCTCGTTTTGGGTTTGCGAAAGTATCTCTACCCGGAGGATGCGCATGGGGACCACGCCCAATCAATTTACATCTTGAAGCTATGAAAAAGTTAGGCGCTGAGGTAATGTTGGAAGAAGGATATATCATAGCGAAAGCTTCAAAACTTCATGGTGCAAAAATTCATTTTGATATTTCTTCGGTCGGTGCAACCGGCAACGCAATGATGGCTGCATGTTTAGCTCAAGGTACCACAATAATAACTAATGCTGCTATTGAACCTGAGATTACATTGTTAGCGGAAAGTCTAAAATTGATGGGAGCAAAAATCAACAAAATAGGTACTACCACAATTGAGATTGAAGGTGTTGATCAGTTGGTACAGTCGAAAATTTTTAATATTTCTGATCGCATTGAAGCCGGGACACTTTTGATTGCTGCAGCCATTACAAAAAGTAAAATTGAACTTGAGTATCGCGAACATCATAATATTGAATCCGAGCTTTTTAAGTTAGAGGAGAGTGGCGTTAAATTAAGTTATAAAAAAAATTTATTGGAAATAGATGCATCGAATCCTACAATTAAAAGTGTTGACGTCACAACATCGGTGTACCCTGGATTTCCTACAGATATGCAAGCGCAATGGACTTCATATATGTCACTCGCTGAAGGAACATCTACTATAACCGATTCAATCTATCACGACCGCTTTAGTCATGTACCCGAACTAAATCGCTTAGGTGCAAACATTGAAGTGATCAATAATAGTGCTGTGGTCAAAGGCGTTAAAAACTTGAAAGGAGCAAAGGTTATGTCTACGGATCTGCGTGCAAGTGCATCACTTGTTCTTGGAGGATTAGCTGCATCGGGAACGACAGAAGTTTTGCGGATTTATCATCTTGATCGGGGATATCAACGAATAGAAGAGAAGTTACGTGCGTTAGGTGCTGATATTGAACGTGTGCCAACTTCGGAATACTAATTTGAAAATTTCGTCATATGGCATTGGGTTAAACCTTTCTGGATTTTTAATCTTTGTCTTAATTATTATCAATCTCTTTCTCACCACATTACCCTTAACAAATACACTTGGTTATGAGTCGTCTGTTATTAATGGAATTCTGCTTTTCTTATCAAGTGGTTTTATAGGAATTAAACTGAGCAAGAAAGGGAATAATAAAAAATTCATTGATCTGATCATCGAGAACAAAAAAACATTTTTAATCATAAACACCTTACCATTTATCATCAGTTTGATCTCAAGTATCATTGTCTCTAAATGCCCAATAACGGATGGTGTATTATTCTATTTGACAATTACTATTCCTGCATCATTCTTTGGACTTGCGACAGGATTCTTTTCCGCTGCACTTTCAAAAAAATATTCTATACTTTTTTTTTTACTTCTCTTCTTTTTAATACTTTTATCGGCAGCGTTAGAATTTTTCATATATCCACAAATTTATTTTTATAATTCAATATTCGGATTTTATCCGGGTACTATTTACGATGAAGATTTGTCGGTCGATCGGATACTGATTGCTTATAGAATTTTCAACCTTGCATTTTTTATTGGACTTGTGTCTATTTCAGAATACCTAAGCGGAAAAAATAAAATCAACAAAATTCTTGCATGTTTATTACTGATAACCATTATAGTGACTTTTTCTTATCTAAAACCAACTCTTCAATTTGCAACAGATATAAACCGTCTCGAAACTAATCTTAGTAAGTCAATCCTCACAGAATCATTTCAAATTCATTTCTCTCCTGCGATGAGCCAAAGGGAAGCTGAATATGCCGCTATTCTACATGAATATTACCTGGATCAGATCAAGATTAATCTGAAGATGAGTACAAACCACAAAATAGACTCATACATTTTTAGGGATCGCAATCAAAAACGAATACTTCTTGGAGCAGGGAACGCTGATATTGCGAAGCCATGGTTATATCAAATATATCTGAATTCTTCAAACTATGAGGAGACATTGAAACATGAATTAGTTCACGTTTTGGGAGGAGAATTTGGAACAACGATATTTAGAATTGCTGACAATTTTAGTCCTTCAATGATTGAAGGATTCGCGATGGCGATAGAGAATAATGATGATGGTTATCCGGTTCACTATTTGGCAAAGTTGGCGTATCAAGCCGGTTACAAATTCCCAGTCAATGAACTTTTTAGCGGTTTGAATTTTTTCACAAAAACTTCATCCATCTCATATATTTATAGCGGTTCGTTTATTAAATATCTTTCTGATAAATATGGTGTAGAGAAAATTAAAAAACTTTATGGTGATTCTGATTTCACTAAGATATACGGGAAGAATATTTCTACTTTTGCACTGGAGTATGACGCTTTTTTGAAAAATTATCAAATTGATTTTAATAAATACAAAGCACAGTTATACTTTGGCGGTACTACAATCTTCAAAAAATATTGTCCTCGTGTCGCGGCAACGGATGTTAAGAAAGGATGGGAATTATTCAATAAGCAAAACACTTTTGAGGCGCTTGAACTCTTTCAAAAGGTTTTT
>JBBAAM010000110.1:0-5101 GCA_041658245.1 Melioribacteraceae bacterium | reverse complement strand
TTCAATCTTAGATATGAACTCTGAGGTTGTTACCGTATCATTATTAAGAAAGAGTAAAATATCTCCTAAGGATTTTTGAACAGCCAGATTATTTGCCTTACCAAATCCAATATTTTTATCGAGACAAATTAATTTGAGGTTAGGAATGTCTTTTGCAAATTCAACTGCGTTCGGTTCCGTTGAACCGTTATCTACCAGAATAATTTCATAGTTGCACGTATGATATTTTCTAAATGATACGATAGCTGAATGAGTTAGTAAGCTGTTATTGTATTGGACGATGATAACGGAAATCATATTGATTCATTATTGATTGAAATAGTTTCTCATAATTTTGTATCACCGTTAAATTGAGCTAAAAGAAACAGATTATTGCACTCTTTCCCTTTAAGTGGTATAATTACTTTCAAGCCACATTTAATTATTCTATTATAATTAAAAAAATTATTGTATAGAAGATTATATTATAGTCACCTTTTAATTAAAGACCGCATATGATAGTAAACCAAAAATCACTTTACTCCATCAAACTAATTATAGATTTACTGCTGCTTAATATAACATTCTTTTTAGCTGCATGGCTTGCCCAGCCTGCACACATTCTTTATCAAAGACCGTACATGTTTTTTTTGCTGTTTACGCTTAATATCATTTGGTATTTCACAACAAATGTAACTGATTTCTATGACAATTTTAGCCCGCATGAATTTTTCTTTCAAGCAACTATTATTTTTAAAAATACTTTAGTTCAGATTGTTGCCGCTATTATTTTCATCTTTGTAAAAAAGGAAGATTTATTCACACGTAATTTTATCATCTTTTATTTTGTGTTTCTTATTCTTCTTGTGGGTCTCAGAACAATCTCTTTCAGATTGATTCAAAGTGTACTGCGCGAAAAAGGTAAATATGTTAGAAATTTAGCAGTCATTGGCGCCAATAATATTGGGAGAGAGTTTATTAAGCTTGTTGAGTCGAATCCGAATTTCGGTTTTAAGATCGTTGGATTTATTGATGAAAACCCGGATACGAGTGAAAAATATTTAGGCGGATTAGAAAGTCTAAGCGAGATTTTAACTGAGCAAAAAATTGACGAAGTGGTAATTGCAATTCCAAACTGCGATTCTCACAAACTCAGCCGTATAATTAATATCTGCAACAAAAATGCTGTAAGAACACATATCATTCCAGATTATTTTCAGTTTCTATCTAAAAAATTTTTATTGAGTACGATTGGAAGTTTTCCAATTATCACAGTTCGCGATGAACCGCTGGCAGAGATCCAATGGCGGTTTGTTAAGCGAACATTCGATATCTTCTTCTCGCTTGCAGTATTGATTTTTGTTCTAAGCTGGTTGATTCCGTTGATTTCAATTATAGTCAAACTATCATCACGCGGATCAATCTTTTTTATTCAAGACCGTATTGGCTTGAAGAATGAAAAATTCCGGTGTCTCAAATTTCGCTCGATGTACGTGGAGAATAAACTTCTTGAAAATGATTTTATTCCAACAATCGAAAACGATCCAAAAGTTACAAAGATTGGAAAATTTTTGCGCAAATCTAATCTTGATGAAGTTCCGCAGTTTTGGAATATTCTTATAGGAGAAATGTCTGTAGTTGGCCCGCGCCCACATCCAGTTGCATTCCATCAAGAATACATCCAATATTTCGATGCAATTAAATTACGTCATCTGGTTAAGCCGGGTCTCACCGGATGGGCACAAATTCACGGGCTAAGGGGGGACGTTTCCGATCCGATTGAGAATAGAAAAAGAACTATTAAAAGGATTGAGTATGATATCTGGTATATAGAGAATTGGAATTTTTGGTTAGATGTTCAGATTATTCTTATAACTATCTGGCAAATGCTAACACGAAATACCAAGGCGCATTAAATCACTCAGTCACTTTACGCAAATTGTGCTTTTTAGTAACCCCGACATTTAGAGGCTGTGTGAAAACGTTCATTGTAGAGCGAGATTCATCTCGCTTATTATGAATTAGTAATATTTTAGCAGCATTCATGAGCGAAATAAATTTCGCTTTACAATTTTCACACAATCTCTAAATGTCGAGGTTATTGGAAAAGATGTTTTGCGTAACATAGGTTATTCATGTACCAAAGTGATTTTATTTTTCTGACCTTTCACAAAAGCAATGCTTAAAGCAAGCATAAACCAAACCATTGTAATAATTTCGTGATCGCCAAAATTCCATTCCGTTAATCCTGAAACTAGAAAAGCAACAAACGATCCGGCTGCGCCAAGTGCATACGATGCTGCAAAAGGTTCGTCTTTAAGAATAGAATAATTTTTTATGTGAATAATAAAAATCCTCAAGAGTAAAAAAATGACTGCTATAAATCCAAATATTCCTAAAGTTACCAACAGATGAATGTAATTGTTGTGCAGATGCCCTTGGATTTCTTTGTCGAAATTTCTTTTGTACTGTTTATACAACTCGGCTAAGTCAATATCGCCAACACCAACAAGCGGATGATCCTTAAAAATCAGCCATCCTGCTCTCCATAATGCTAAACGCGAAAAATTTGAGGGAATATACAGATCAACCGAGCTTAATAACCGGCTTCTTTTTACTTGGGAGGCAAACAAGTTTCCGTTACCATAGGCAATACTTTTTGGCACAAAACCTAAATTGAAAAATGATTTGATAGTGAGTTTATTCAATGGCAATTCCAATTCAACAAGGTCTTTCTTAGTGGTGGTGATGAATAATTTATTTTCACTTTCAATTGCGTTGAAAGCACCGGATATCTTTTCGTTAACACCGGTAGTTACAATTTTATCAGACTCGATTGAATATAATTTGAGTCTGTTATCTTCCGCAATAATCAATTTAGAATCTTTGTAGAAAATCAGATCGCTTCTATCGGAGAATTTTTTTGTGATGATTAATTTATCGGGTAAAGAATTCTTCAGAGAGAATACGCTTAGTTCATTAGACTTTGAGAACAGAATCACAAAAGATGAATCCACAAAAATCTTTTCGTTGTCAGTACCTACTTCTTTTGTAAATCTAATTCTGTCTTTAAGATTTACTGGATTTCTAAATACGGTTATCCCGCTATCGCTGTCAATCACATAGATAAATCCGTTCGAAACACACCAATCTCTTGTAAAACCCGGTGTTATAAATTCATCCACTCTTTTCATTTTATTGTTTGCGTCCTTATTCATCAGTACAAAACGGGTGTCTATCAAATTCGCAACGTAAAAATTATCTTGCCATTTTTTGAAATCTACGACAGGTGAACCAAGATTATATTTCTCAAGAACATTACTATCTTGATATTTCACCAAACCATTTTCAAAATCACTCACATAATACCCATTGCCTTCGGGAAGAACAGCGTATGCTCGCCCTTCGGTTTTCAATTCGATTTTTGTAACCAGCCCATTCTGTTTTAAATCATAAATATGAACTTCACTAATATTCTTTTCGATGAATGCACTTGCGATTAACAGCAACAATACAGGAATTAATAGGATCCATTTTCTGCCAAGTGCTATGACGAATAAAATTCCCGCAGCAGCGCCCATCCATCCGGTTCGTTTGTATGTTGCAAGTAATGCCAAAAGATTTATCGTAAAAAGAACTAAAACTATTAAACGATATTTGTTCTGCATCTTTTCGAAAATTAAAAATGCAAAAAGGAAGACAAGTGAAAAACTCATTAGTTCACTCGATGTAATAGGATACTGAAAAGTTGATGGACCGGATTCATACAGTTGGTAAAAATTGTTTATGAAATAATTGTATGACAATCCAAGGTAAACAAGCATAGTTGCCAGCGCAGCACCAAGATAAACCAGTACAAACCGTTTTGTACTTTCAAAATCTTTTGCCGAATAAACAAAAGTATAAATGATGGGAATAAGAAAAAATCTTTTCAGAAGATTACGGAATGAATGAGCCGGATCTATAGAGAATACTGTCGAAAGTATTTCTGCTGCGATATAAAAAAGAAATGCGTACTCAAGACCGGTTTTGTAAAAAGGATTTTCTCTAGTTAAGTAAAATCTTACTACAATGAAAATCAACGAGAAATAATAACCAATCTGATTTACAAAAATTGAATTAGTAAGACTCAACAGAAAAACTATAGAAAAAAAATAAATCAGTTTATCTATGATGCTAATCATTCTATTTCTTTGGTTGAGCATAATGAGTCCTGAATATTTTCAAATTTGACCAAATATATATCATTGAAAAATTAAATGCAGATGTATTTTGACTTGATTTATCCATGAGATGTTTTCTCAATACTATAATACGCTCATTTGAATAGATCAAATTATTATTTTAAGTTACTCTAAGAATAACGGGAAGTGCGTTATAATTTTAGATTCTCTTTAGGACGGTTCTAAAAATTATCGTATGTAAATATTTAACGCTGAGAACGCAAAGAAAACGTAAAGTCCGCAGAGGATATTGATATTTTTAGAACCGCCATTTACTTTATCAAGGTAGAAATATGCAATGTAGAATTTGTGGTAATCAAAAAGATAATCAAGAATATGAAGCGCAAGAAATGATGCCCGGATACAGAGATGTCTTTCTTTATTTCCAATGCTCAATGTGCGATTGTCTGCAGATTAAAAATTTTCCTTCAGATATTTCAAAGTATTACTCGGATGGCTACTTCTCGTATAAATCAGTTTCGAAGTTGAGTATAATTGAAAGATTAGTGAAAAATTTGCGAAATGAATCTGCTGTCTTCAATAGAGGAATTATTGGAAAACTATTATATGCCAAATATCCGGCAATAGAGTATAGATCACTTGCTCACCTTCCGATAAAAAAAGACTACAAAATTCTTGATATTGGATGTGGAGCAGGCATATTTCTACACTCACTTAGGGAAATTGGATTTAAAAATCTTCTTGGAATTGATCCTTTTAATGAGAAAGATATTGAATATGGAAATGGTTTAAGAATTCAAAAAAAAAATATTCAAGAGGTTCAAAGCAAATGGGATTTGATAATGTTTCATCATTCACTTGAACATATTCCTGACCCGGAAAGGATATTAAAAATTGCATTTGATTTATTAAAACCCGGCGGCTATTGTATAATCAGA
>JBBAAM010000109.1:0-5172 GCA_041658245.1 Melioribacteraceae bacterium | reverse complement strand
TCCTAAAAGGATTGGAAAACTTTGTGGAATAGTATTGATTTTCCAATAAAGTTGAGGCGCCCAGTAATCAACCCATCCTTCGTTAATCCACAGTTTTGCATCAGCATATAATTTATCATATTGATCAAATCCTTCAATAGATTCCGGATGCTGAGGCCTCCAAATGCCAAACGGACTTAATCCGAATTTCACGTTCGGTTTAATTTCTTTGATGCCTTTATAAACTCTTTGAATGAAAACATTAATGTTTTCACGTCGCCAATCGGCTTTACTTAAATCGCCGCCGTTATTCAAATAATTTTTCCAACTTTCCTCATCGGGGAAATCTTCATCATTATTATATGAAGGATATGGATAAAAATAATCGTCAAAGTGGATTCCATCAATGTCATATCTTTTAGTAATATCCATTACGACACTGTAAGAATGATCTTGAACTTCCTTTTTGCTTGGATCAAGCCACCAATAACCGGATTTTAATTTTACAACCCAATCGGGATGCTTTTTAACGATTGAAAATTCGGTGACTTCTCCTCCTTCGATATGATGCGCCCTGTAAGGATTTAACCAAACATGCAATTCCATACCGCGCTTATGTGCTTCATCTATCCAGAATTCCAAAGGATCGTAAAATGGATCGGGTGCTTTGCCTTGATTGCCGGTTAAGTAATAAGACCATGGTTCAATGTCACTTTTATACAAAGCATCGCATTGAGGTCGTGCCTGGAATATCACAGCATTGAAATGATTATTCTTAAGTTTGTCAAGTATGCTAATTGCTTCTTTTTTTTGCTCTTCAGTTGTAAGGTCTTTTCTGTTAGGCCAGTTAATATTGGCGACTGTTGCAATCCAAGCTCCGCGAAATTCTCGTTCTACCTTAGGAAGATCCGGCAACGTAGTTTCATATTGTTCAACTTTCAAAGCAGTACAACCGGAGATAACTAATAGTAAAACAATAGCAATTACATTAACTCTTTTATTCGCCATAATAATACCGCATCAATTTTTATGTTGGAAGTAAAGCTGGTTCACAAAATATCCGTATCAACTATTTGGGAACATAATTAAGGCAAAATAATTCCAACTACATAATTGGGTAGTTTTAGTATTAATTTCCTAAGGTAAATTTTAACTATCGTTAATTATCGTATTGCACTTTTTCAAAAGAAATGTATATTAATTCACATCAAAGAAGAATTTTGTTCTTAACCATGCGTTTAGAAGAATGAGTACCTTATTGGAACATCTGAATGAACTTACCGCTAAATCATATTTGTATGCTTAACAGGATTAAGAAAATATCGTTCATTACTGCTTTATTTTTTCTTGCATTTTTTAATGTATACAAAGCGCAATACCAAAAAATCATGTTTGATCGAATTGCAAAAGAACAAGGTCTTATTCCTGGAAATGTTAATGATATTTTGCAGGATAGTACTGGTTTTATCTGGATGGCAACGGAAAACGGTTTATGCAGATACGACGGATATAACTTTGTTTATTATAAAAACGAAGTTAATGATGCCAACAGTCTGAGTTACAATCATGTTTTCAGTCTTTTAGAAGATAAAAACGGAATAATATGGGCCGGTACTTTAGGGGGCGGTCTAAATAAATTTAATAGTAAAACCGGAAAATTTATTCGGTACGTTCACGATCCTAATAATCCAAACTCAATAAGCAGCGATATTGTTTTTAAAGTGTACAGAGACTCAAAAAAAAGAATTTGGATTTCGACTTTAGGAGGTGGGTTAAATCTCTTTGATCCGGTTAAAGAAACCTTTACTCATTATACTCATTCAAAGGAAGATGCAAATTCAATCAGCAGCAATATGGTAAGCGCTTTATATGAAGACAAAGCTAAAAATTTTTGGGTAGGAACTTTCGACGGCGGGATGAATTTATTTATTGAAGCTGAACAGAGGTTCATACATTATAAAAATAATCCTCTCGATAAATACAGCTTAAGCCATAACCAGGTAATGGAATTTCTTGAAGATGATAAAGGACGTTTTTGGGTGGCAACTTTTGGCGGGGGGGTCAATCTGTTCGACAGAATAAAAAAGAAATTCCACAGTGTTAAAAGCGATCTACATTTTCCTATCAAACCGGATAATATGAATGTCAGAAAATTATTCGAAGATGAAGAATCTATTTGGGTCGGAACTTACAGTGGTTTGTTTAGATTTGATAAAAACTCTTTTGCCAAAACCGATATATATTCTAATCCAAACGATCATAACACAATTAATGATAATAAAGTAAGATCAATTTACAAAGACAGGACGGGTGTTATTTGGGTTGGGACAATTGCCGGAGTAAACAAATTTGATTCGATGAAGAAAAAATTTCAAGTGATAAATTTCAACCAGAATTACAAAGCTTCGCTCGACAATCGTTTTACTATTCCCTCAAAATTTATTACGGGAAAAATACTTTGGGCAGGACCCGGTGATTCGACCATTTACAAAAGTCAAAACAGAAAAATTAAATTTTTCGGCGAGGTCGTTTCAAAAAACGGTTTCCACACAATTCTTTCATCAAATTTTTATTTGGACGAGAAAAATTATTTATGGGTCGGCAGCTACAATGGTATTCACTATTACGATGTTAAAAAAAATGAATTCTATAATGTTCAGTATGTTGATGACGGAACTCCTTCGCAAGGTAATAATTTTGTTAAATGGTTTTATATAGATAAGAAAAATCGTTTTTGGACCGGGACAATGGCCGGAGGTCTTACTTTTTATGATCCGGAGAAAAACGTATATAAAAAGTATAATCACTTTGAAGAAAATATAAAAACACTCGGCGATTCAAGAGTTATCTCTGTTTTTGAAGATAGCCGCGGAGTTTTATGGGTTGGTACTTACGGCGGACTTGACGTTTTTAACGAAAAGGATGAAACATTTAAGCACTATCGTGTTATTCCCAACGACAGTGCTTGTATTTCGAATGATAGGATTTATAATATATATGAATCAAAATCCGGTGATTTATGGATTGGTACTTATCAAGGATTAAACAGGTATAACCGGGGAAAAGATAATTTTGAGCAATACAATACTAATCAAGGATTAGGTGATAATACCGTTTATAGTATTCAGGAAGATGAGAAAGGAAATTTGTGGATTAGAACAAACGACGGTATTAGTAAATTCGATCCGGTGAAAAAAATATTCAAGAACTATAATACTAAGGACGGTTTACCCGTCATGGAGTTAAACGAAAATATTTATTTAAAAAATAATGATGGAAAAATGTTTTTTGGTTTTTCAAACGGTTTGATTTCTTTTTATCCTGATGACATTAAAGACAATCCTTACAAACCTCAAATTGCGTTTACTAAACTGACAATAATGGATCGAGAAGTAAAGATGGGGGAAAACTCTCCTTTAACAAAACCGCTCAACGAATTAGAGGAAGTGGTCCTTTCTTATAAAGACAAAGTAATTAGTTTTGAATTTTCGGCACTTCATTTTGCAATACCTTCTAAAAATAAATATGCTTACAAACTGGAAGGGTCTTTTGATAAATGGATTTTTGTTGATGCGAATAATAGGACTGCAAAATTTACGAATTTGAACCCCGGTAAATATATCTTAAAAGTGATAGCTTCAAATAATGACGGTATTTGGAGTGATGTTGAACGTTCAATAAAAATTATTATAACACCTCCGTATTGGGAAACCTGGTGGTTTCGGCTTATTGTTTTTTTAACATTTTTATTTATGATTTTTTTGTTTTATGAAATCCGCTTGAATAAACTTCTCGGAATTGAGCGCACTAGATCAAGAATCGCACGTAATCTTCATGACGATGTAGGAGGTACCCTTTCCAGTATCCAATACTTTGTACGTGCAATTGAAAAAGAAATGAACAGCAAAAACTCGGAAAGTACTTCCAAATATCTAAACCTAATTATAGAGAGTTCATCGGATGCACAGGAGAAAATTAAAGATTTAATTTGGACTGTAAATCCAGAGGAAGACGGGTTTGGTAAGTTTCTAATAAAGTTTAACAGATACGCATCCGATTTGTTAGACTCGAAGGAAATAAATTATAATATTGAATTACCGAACGATAGTTTTAATAAGACGATTTCGATGGAAAATAGACAGCATTTGTGGTGTATTTGCAAGGAAATTTTAACCAATATTATCAGACATTCTCAGTGCAAAAATGTGAGTATTAAATTTCTTTATAACGGAAGAACTTTGAATTTATCAATAGAAGATGATGGAATTGGATTTGATGAATCGGGAAAAGGTTTCGGCAATGGTTTGGTCAATATTAAGAACCGGGCTGAAAGTTTAAAAGCTCATTATAAATTAACGACAGCTATAAACCAGGGGACAAAGTGGTTTTTCTCAATAAAAATTTGATATTCTACCCTTGTGGGTAGTACATCTAATTAGTAAAATATTCATTTTCCGTAAAAAATATTGATGATAAAAATTACAATAATAGAAGACAATATCTTTGCAAGAACCGCATGGGAAACGGCTCTTAGTTCTGAAGAAGATTTTGTGGTGTTGGAATTATTCAGTTCTTGCGAAGAAGCGATCAAATCCGAAGCGATTAAAAAATGTGATGTAATATTATTGGATATCGGGTTGCCCGGTATTTCCGGTATAGAAGGAGCCGAAATATTCAGCAGTATTAACAATAAAGCTTTGATAATAATGATCTCAATTCAAGATGATGATAAAAGTATTTTTGGTTCCCTTCAAGCCGGGGCAATCGGATATTTACATAAATCCGTTTCACCTGAAGAATTAATTGATTCTATCCGGTTGGCTGTTAAAGGAGGATCACCAATGACTCCTCAAATTGCCCGGAAAGTTCTGAAATCCTTTCACAAATTTAAACCACGATATACTGAAGATAATCTTACGGAAAAAGAAACAACAATATTAACCTTACTTTCGGAAGGGAAATCATACAAAAAAATTTCAGAGGAGATATTTCTTTCTGTGGACGGTGTAAAATATCATATCCGGAGCATATATGAAAAACTTCATGTTCATAGCAGGGCTGAAGCAGTTGACAAAGGACAAAAGTTGAGAATTCTTACGAAATGGTAATAGTTTTATTTCTTCCTTAATAAATATTTGTATTTTCTTTCTTATGCGTGCAAACTGATTGTGTGGTCTTAAAAAATTGTAAAAC
>JBBAAM010000108.1:0-5202 GCA_041658245.1 Melioribacteraceae bacterium | reverse complement strand
ATCAACAACTACCTTAACTCCGTTCTTTTTGAAGACCCAATATTCAACGTTTGGAAGTGTGGTAACAATAGACTGATCGTATTCACGTTCCAATCTTTCCTGAACTATTTCCATATGAAGCATACCGAGAAATCCGCAGCGGAAACCAAAGCCAAGTGCTGTTGAAGTTTCGGGTGTATAGCTTAATGCTGAGTCATTAAGACGGAATTTCTCAAGCGCTTCGCGAAGGTTTTCATATTCATCTGTATCTGTCGGATAAAGTCCGCTATAAACCATCGGTTTAATTTCTTTATAACCGGGTAACGCTGAATCCGCTCCGTTTCGAAAATGAGTTACTGTATCACCAACTTTTGTATCGTGAACATCTTTTACACCGGCAATAAGATATCCTACATTTCCCGCAGCTAATTCTCCGGTACGAATTCTTCCGAGACGTAATGTACCGACTTCTTCAGCAAGACATTTTTTATCATTTACAAAAAACTTGATCTCATCTTTTTCTTTAAGAACTCCGTTAAACAGACGAACGTAGGCAACAGCGCCGCGGTAAGAATCAAAGATCGAATCAAATACCAACGCTTGAAGCGGGGCATTTTCATCTCCCTTCGGTGGAGAGATTCTTTTAACTACTGCTTCCAACATTTCCTCAATGCCTATTCTTTCCTTTGCACTAACAGAAATTATATCTTCATCTTTGCAGCCAATTAAATCAATGATCTGTTTCTTTACAACATCAATCATCGCACTTGGCAGATCAATTTTATTTACAACCGGAATAATTTCAAGTCCGGCATCAATTGCCATATAAAGATTGCTGATGGTTTGTGCTTCAACACCTTGTGCGGCATCTACAACTAAAATGGCACCTTCACAAGCGGCTAGTGAGCGGGAAACTTCGTATGAAAAATCAACGTGCCCGGGAGTATCAATCAAATTTAGAATATAATTTCTGCCGTCAAGAGCTGGATACTTCATCTGTATTGCGTGTGATTTAATTGTAATACCGCGTTCTCGTTCAAGATCCAAGCTATCAAGGAGTTGTTCTTTTGCTTCTCTTTTAGAAACAGTGTGAGTGAACTCAAGCAGACAGTCTGCAATTGTAGATTTACCGTGATCTATGTGAGCAATTATGCAAAAATTTCGAATGTTGATCATACTTTTTAAGTTTTGGTGCGAAAATATATGAAAATAGAGGGGGTATTACAATTTGATGGTTTCTAGATCCAAGATGCCGGATACTGGATGCTTGAACAAAATACACAACAAACAAAATAAAATATAGTGAGCATAGTGATTTTTAAAAAAGAAGAAGTAAGTATGTTTTCAGTTTCTATAACTCAACTTATCTAATGATTACCTCACCTTACGCAAGGTGTCATTCTGAACGGAACGAAGTGGAGTGAAGAATCTCGGGATCGAGCAAAAAAGAAGTTTTAGATTCTTCTCCCGATGAACCTGTCTGCCGACAGGCAAGATCGGGATCAGAATGACAAATAATAATGTCTTTGCGTAACGTGAGTGACTACAATGAAAAGATCGAAATGTAAATTCTCTTTTTATTATTTTTGTTTGAGGTTAAAATGAAAGTACAATACGTTCTACTTTTTATATTATTATTTTCAAACGCAGTTCTATCTCAGAATAAAAAAACTTCTGAAATCTCCACCGAGATTATTACCAAATTAGAATTACATTCTTCTTTAGATGCTTCCCCGTTATTCTATCAAAATAGAATTTATACTTCTGAGCTATCCGGAATAATATCATGCTTTGATCTTTCCGGCAAGAAATTGTGGAGCCGTAACACTTCAAGCACACTACATTCAAGACCGGTTATTGCGGATAATATGTTATGCATTGCAACAAGCAAAAATGAAATCATAACTTTTAGTTTAGATACCGGCGACCAAATTCAGTCCTTTGGTATTGAAGACAGCATTACTACTGATTTGACTTTACTTCTGTTCTCAGGCAATAAAGAATTGATGATACCGAAAGCAACTGAATCAAAATCCGCTATAGTGTTTGGGACTAATAACGGTAAAATTTTGTGCTATGATCTTGAGACTTTGCAAGAATATTGGCACAACAGCGATGCGAAAGGAATTATTAAAACACAACCAATTGTTGTTGGCAATAAATTACTTTTTACAAGTAGTGATGGATTTCTCTACTGCATTGATCCTCGCAGCGGATTATTAAATTGGCGATGGAAAGAAAAAGCAGAAACCGATTTTTCTAATTCACAGATAATTAGCGACGGCCACAAAGTTTATGTTGTTGATAACGAGAACTCGCTTTTCTCAATTGATTTACTTCTTGGAAATTTAACATGGAAATCCGGCATTAAGGTTATAGGTGCCATTGGAATATCTAACGATAAGAAAAAATTATTTGCTAAGGGATTAGATAATAAATTTTATATCCTTTCTACCGGGAAAGGAAAGGCATTGAAAGAAATTAAACGCAAAGAAATTTTTGAAAGCAACACCATAATTCCATCTGAATATAAAAAGAGAATTCTTTTTACTAATAAGAACTCAATAATTTCTTTGGATGAAAAATATAAAGAATCCAACGTTCTCACATTTGGCAGCAGTTCCATAAACACATTTACACAAATTGAAAAAAATAAATTTCTTGTCTCTAATTCAAACGGTACGATAATCATATTCAGCATAAGGTAACTATTGAAAAATTTTGAGGGAATCATTTTTGATATTGACGGGACACTCACATCAACCAACGAACTTATCTTTGCAACATTCCGGCATGTAACTGAAAAATATCTTAACAAAAAAGTTACGGATGAAGAGATCATTTCACTTTTCGGACCGACAGAAGATGTAATTCTAAAAGAGTGGATGAAAGAAGATTACGAAGACGCACGGAAAGATTATCTTTCTTTCTATGAAGCCAAACATCATGTGATGGCGGATGTTTACCCTGGAATTAAAGAATCATTGCTCTACATTAAATCTAAGAACATTCCGCTTTCTATCTACACAGGCAAAGGACGCGGCTCAACTGATATAACTCTAAAGAAAATTGGTGTGTATGATCTTTTCGATTTGATAGTTACAGGAGATGATATTGAAGATCATAAACCTTCACCTGAAGGAATAGATCTGTTTGTTCAAAAATTTAATTTGAACCGCGATAAAGTCTTAATGATAGGCGATGCGCCCGCAGATGTTATTGCTGCAAGAAATGCGGGAGTAAAAGTAGCTTCCGTTGTTTGGGATAGCTATGCTAAAGAGAAAATTTTAGTAATGAATAGTGATTACGTCTTTGAGACAGTTGATGAGTTGATGAAATTCCTAAAGGAAAATTTGGAATGAAATTAATCTTACAACATTTAGAAGGTGGAATTTCTTTATTGATTTTCTGATAGATGTTTGGTTAGTACTTCTTTCAGTGGAGTGAGTTCGTTTTGTATAATGAACCAGATGATTGTAATATCTATCTTAAAGTACTCGTGAACGATCCGATTTCTAATTCCTCTTAACTTTTGCCATGGGATATCTGTAAATTTTTTCTGTATTTCTAATGGGATATTTTTTGAAGCTTCACCAATAATTTTAATGTTTCTTACAATACCATCTATCACTAGGGAATTAATTGAAAAATCTTCAAATGATAAATTCTTTATCGCTAAACTCTGTAGATTCACCTCTTGCTACCGAACCAAAGATTCCTAATTGCCTAACATTATATTTTTCTTTGATACTTTGCTGGTGTAATTCGAGCAATGATTTTATTTCCGATAACTTTTTCATATTACTTTCTACCGCTATTAATTCAAAAATAAGAAATTTTTGGGTGGTTTGATGACAAAAATTTATTCTAACTTCAGCGTCCGTACAGTTATCAATGCTTATACCTTGGAGAGATTTCCATTTTATGTATCACGGAATGGTTTGTGACTTCCCGAGAAACAAATTTGGAATAGGATTAAACTTATTAAAACAGAGAAGCGGGCGGGCTGAGACGCATGTTAACCGCCAATTATTTCATTAAGTCCTTCAACTACACGATTTAATTCATCTTCTTTTAGATGAGTTATTTTTTCGCCTAATCTATTAACTGATAATGTTCTTATTTGACTAATTTTTATCCAAGATTTTTTTGGTAGTTTTTTAGAATTGATTTCTAAAGTTAGTGGGAATTCAGCTTTTTGTTCTTTACTAGTTAAAGCTACAGCAATAACAGTTCCGGAATTTTCATTAAATATGGTATGACTCAAGATTAAAACCGGTCTCTTGCCGGTTTGTTCATTTCCAATAGTTGGATCCAGGTTTGCCCAAACTATGTCACCTCTTAATATTCTGGCCATGCTGTCAAGTCTGTCTGTAAATCTTCTTCCGATAATAACCGCTCATCTGCTTTATTTAATTTAGCACTTTCAATTGCTAATCGAGATTTATCAAGTTTAGATATCTTTTCTTCGATTGCAGTTTGAATGGCTCTGCTTCGATTAGTAAACATTTTTTTTTCAACTAACCTATCAATTCTATCCAAAATTTTTCTATCAATTGAAATTGCAATTTTCGCTGTTGTTGCCATTCATTTTCTCCGGTATTACTATTTGTAATACTACAAAAATAAATCTTTATTGCACAAAAACAAATTTGTGCATAACGGCGTTGTTTAAGCGGACGCCACGAAGGGTCCGCTACAAATAATTTGATTTATTGATTATATAATTCACTTACACAAACACCAAACGGTATATATTCAAACCTAGTTGAAATTCGTTTTTAGAAAAAAGAGACTCCAAATAATTTGTAAAATTGTTATGACAAAATAACAAAGAAACTAAAAGGAGTCTCTGGGATGAAAAATAGTAAAATTGGTAAAGAAAATCTTGAATGGTTACAAGGCCAACCGCTCGAGATACAGTATCAGTTGTTTCAGAATTTTGTGGATGTAGCAAAGTTACACTATAATCAATTGATGGAAGAGAAATTGAAATTGAAAGCCGGAGAAAAGTACGAGCGGGGTAAGCGGTATAACAAACTAACTCAACTATAATTACAAATAACACGACCGACTACTGCGTTCCGCTTGAGACGCTTGATATTTCCAATAAGTAAAAAAACTGTTTATGTTTCTCCAACAATATTAATTTATTGGAGGTATCTATGTATTATACAGGCATCGATCTTCATAAATTCTCTTCGTACCTAACTACTGTCGATT
>JBBAAM010000107.1:0-5409 GCA_041658245.1 Melioribacteraceae bacterium | reverse complement strand
AAGTAATATCAAATGTAATTTCAAATCAGAATTGGAATCCTTTAACCTCGATGAAGAAAGAAATGTCGCTCTATTCCGTATTATTCAAGAAGCATTGACGAATGCTATCAGACATGCGGATGCCAACATTATAGATGTGAAAATAATGCAGTCGAAAGATAATTTGGATATTTTGGTTTCAGATAATGGTAAGGGAATCCGGGAAAGTTCCGAGATCAGGACAAACTCGATGGGTATTCTGGGCATGAAAGAAAGAACTATCTTTTTAGGTGGTAAATTGAATATTGAAAGCATCGAGGGAGAAGGTACCAAGATTCATCTTTTAATTCCTTTTGAAAAAGAACCAAATCCGGAAGGCTGAGGGTATAAAATGAATATCGTATTGACAGACGATCATGAAATAGTAAGAGAAGGGCTTAAAAAAATATTATCCAAGCAGAGTGATCTAAATGTTGTTGCTGAAGCTGCAAGTATTAAAGAATTGGAAAGCAAATTGAGTGAGCAGCAAATCGATTTAGTGATGTTGGATATCTCTTTGCCGGATAAAAGCGGACTCGATTTTATAAAGGATATTAAAATTAGATACGCCGATTTAAAAATTTTAATGTTCAGTATTTATCCGGACGAAAAATTTGCAAAGAGGGCAATTAAAATGGGGGCAGACGGCTACCTGAGCAAGAGCGCTAAACCAAGTGAAATTATTAATGCCATAAGAAAGATTGAAAAAGGCGGGAAATATATGAAATATGAACTGCTTGAGGAATTAATTTTTAACCCGTTAAAATCCAATGTTGCAGCCAAACATGAAATTCTTTCCGATAGAGAATTCGAAGTGCTTAGATTATTGGCACAAGGGAATAAAATATCTAAAATTGCTGAAAACCTTAGATTGAGCGCTAATACAATCGCTTCGTACAAAACCCGCATCCAAGAGAAATTAAATATTAAGTCTACGGCAGAGTTAATTCGATATGCTATTGATAATGATTTAGTTGAGAAATACTAAATAATCCAAGCTAATCGTCTTATTTTTGTAGTAAAATCAACCACATCCTTTTACAAAAAGTAACTACATACAAGGTTACCTCCTTCTTATAAATTAACCCATAGAAAAACAACATTACTGAAATGAAAATTTTGATTGCTGACGGATCAAAGATATTAAGAGAAAAACTAATAAGGTATCTGAAACTTGAAAATTACTTTGATGATGTTCTTGAAGCTAACACAGTGAAGGAAGCAAAACTAATTATGCAAAAGCGGAGAATTGATGTGGTTCTGTTTGATATTCAACTACCGGATAAAAGCGGTCTCGAATTAGTTTCTCTTGGCAATAGATTATTTCATAAACCGTTAATGATAGTATGCTCAAATTATGCGCTGCCGCAGTATAAATATACTTACGAGAATTTGGCGGTGCATTATTTCTTTGATAAATCTTCCGAGCTGGTTCAGCTCAAGACTTTTATAAGAGAACTTGTAAGAGATCAAAAAGAGAATTCAAAACTTTTATTAGGCAAACTAAACTGAAAATAAAGGAGGCAAAAATGGAACGCAGGAATTCTTTCATTTTTTCATTTACAGCAATTATGCTTTTTATGATAATTGGTCTTGGTTGTAAAGAACAGACCGGCGTTACTGAACCCGGATTTGGGACCAATAAAAACTTCTCTCAAGCTTTAATGAAAAGTGCTGATAATAGTCAGTCAACCAATTCTTTTACACAAAACTATAACGAAGAAGATGCTATGGCACTTTCCGGCACTCTGGGAAAGGACATATATCCAATTCGTGTCGGTCAACATCTGAAACTGGTGGAGAGGAATATGACCGTTGTAAAGGACAGCACTACTGCAACCGGAACCTTGGTACAAAAATTCGAAGGTGAATTAATCATCGCAGGTACACTGAAACCGCCAGTACAAGGAACACATACACACGTTGATACTGTAATTCATAAACCAATATCTACAACTATCACACGTCTTATAAAATTCAAGAAAATTGCAAACACCGGTAACGATACAAAAGATTGGAAAGTTACGGCTATCTCACTACCCGTTGGCGGTACAGAAGGAGATGATATTCTAATCACAAAATTAACATTAACTGCCCAGGATGGTTCAACGGTTGTCATAAATGACCCTAATGCATTTTTCTTTAACGTAGGCAGCGATAATAACGATGATGATAACGATGAGGATGATGATAATGAAAACCATGTGACTGGTTCAGGAGTGGGTATTGGAATCGGTTTACATGGCTGGCATGATTTGTTTACAAATTATACAAAAAATCAACCGGTGAAACTTGAAGTCGAACTTTTGAGTAAATCCAGCGATGATGATTTCTTGACAATTACCTATGGAGCCATGATGGATGGAAAATTTAGAACAAAAGAAAAATTTAATCTGAAATCCAGCATTCAGGAAGGAACTTATTATAGAAAAGTTTATGAGAGAAATTGGAAAACTCATTCTTATGCCGGTAGGATGCATGCAGTCATTAATGCTCTTCCAAAGTCTGTAGTCTACGATTCAAATACAAGTGTAGTTGAAAAAACATGGGGCATACCATATAAAGTAAAATAATTTAATATGAATCAAGAAAATGGAATTATAGAAAAACATCAAAATAATCTTAGGAGGTTAAAAGCCATGTTAAACAAAAGAAAATTTCATCGCTATTAAATGTCCAGCATATTGATACTTGTTTTATCAATTGTGTTTGCAGCATGCTCGAACGATAATAACCCGGTTGATGCAAATTCAAGCGGCGCTTCAAAAGTATTTGGTAGAGTAACTTCTACTAATGGATTACCTAAAATGGGTAAGTATGGTTCAGTCTCATCCAGTCAAGGTGGCAGTGTTCAAGGAGCTGTTGTTATTTTAGCTCAAGTTCAAGCAGACGGTTCTTTGAGTACTGTATCTACACAGAGTGTTACGACCGATGTTGACGGCAAATTTACAGTTGAAACAAAACTAAGCGGTGCAAAAAATCTTGTTGTTGTTGCAACTCAAAGTTCTACAACTTGGAAAGCTGTTGTTTCTTCTACAGTTCAGACTGGAACCACAGTCTATGCACCACCGGTAAACACGGAAGCCACCACGGAAGCAGAAATCTTTATAAGATTAAAAGCTGCCGGTAAAACTAATGTAGTTTCCCAGTCGGATGTTCAACTTTACGTCAATAATGATGTTGCATCACAAATAAATGGAAATGCTAATACCGAGGATCAATTCATAACTTGTTTAGAAAATGAAGCGAAGACTCGAGCTCAAGCTTCAAGTAATTCATACTTTGGTATTACAAGCAGTCAAATACAAACAATTGTAGATGCAAGATCACAAGCTCAAGCATCATTTGAAGCTGCGTTATACGCAGCTGGAGAATTACAAAGCGCTTCGGAAACAGAATGGAATAATTATCAAAGGGCTATTATTTCTGCTTATACAAATGCCGGAGTTAAAGTTGAAGCTTACGCCAAACTAATGGGTGGTATATCTTCAAAAGCGTTTGTAAACTCTGCAGCTTCGATGTCATCCAGTGCTTACATAGCTGCCAGCAAAAGTTATTATTTAAGATTAGCTCTTGTATTGAAAACTGCAACTGAAGCTAAGTTTCAAGAAGCAGGCGCCTCCAGTTCACAGATGAGCGCTGTTGCATCAGTAGGAACTTTTTTATCTGCTTCAATTAAAAATTCAATTACTTTTAATCAGATGATGGATGCATTTGCACAATACCATTCTTCCGTTGTTGCGCAATTAAAACTTACTTTTAGTGCATATGCTAATGTCATTGATACAATTGAAGCCGGTGTGAATGGAATGGGTGGTATGAAGGCAATACTAAATACTGCAGTTGGAGCTACGGTTTCAACTGATGTGATTGTCAACGCATATGTAAACTTTTTCAATTCATGTAAGACGGCAACTCAAACTGCCATGACGGGAGCTTCTTCTGCTCAGGTAAACAGTGTTTCAGAAATATTGATATTAGTAAATATGAACTAGAGAAAGAGTGCTAATAAATGTTTCACTTTTGCTTTGAAAATATAAAAAAATATTTTAATCAATAATTCGAGGAGAATGGTTATGTTAAATATATATAAGTTGTTATTTAGAAGAGTAGAAAGCATTTTTATTCTACTTATCATTACCTTTTTATTAAGTGTTCCCGGTAATATCCAAGCCGGAGATGAAATAGAAATTAAAGGTTCAATCCAGGCAAAGTCCGACACAAGTATTACGGTCAACTCGGTAGAGCTCCTTGTTACTTCCACGACAAAAATAGAAAGCAGTATGCAAGACAATTTAACATTCAGCATGCTAAAGGTTGGAGACTTTGTAAAGGTGGATGCAAATTCACAAGGAAATGGAACTTTGGTTGCACTTAAGATTCACTTGATGGATGCAAAAGTTGAAATACATTTGGAAGGCGCTATCCAGGTACGAACTGCAAATTCACTTACGGTTAAAGGCACTGAAGTATTTGTAGATTCCAATACCGTCATAATTACAAAACATAATGCCGCAATAAAGTTTGCGGATCTCAAAGTTGGTGATAACGTTTCGGTCAAAGCCACTCAGAAAACGGGTGGAGGATATGTTGCAATTTCTATCAAAGTTAAAACTAAGGATTCTCATCAAGAAATTGAACTAGAAGGTAAAATCCAGGCAATAACCGGTAACTCTATTAAAGTTCTTAACGTCGAATTTTTTGTTGATAATTCAACTATCATCATGTCAAGAAGCAAGGGATTCTTAAAGTTCTCTGATTTAGCTGTAGGAAACCAGGTGAGCGTTAGAGGTTTCTTAAGACAAGATTCAACTTATTTGGCTCTACGAATAAAGGTGGAAACAGAAAGCTTTGTTCGGGAAGAGTTGGAACTTCAAGGCCCTATAACGGAAATTAATTCTAATAATATTGTAGTGAGCAAAATAACATTCTATGTTGATTCGAGTACCGTCATATTTGCTCATGAAGGGGTCTTGCTCATTTTTGCAGACTTAAAAGTCGGCGACCTTGTAGAAGTTCATGCCTTTAAGCAAGCTGATAGCACATATAAAGCCACTAGAATTAAATTAGAAAATGAAGAGAGCAAGAAAGAGATTGAAGTTGAAGGACTGATTGAGACAGTCAACACTGATAATATTTTTGTCGGTGGATTAAAAATATTTGTCAATAATCAAACCAAAATCTATAATCAAAATAAACAGCTTCTTTCTTTCAGCGATTTAAAAATTGGAACTTATGTAAAGATTGATGCTTACTTCCAAAACAATAACTATTTGGCATCTTCAATAAAAGTTAAGGATAAAGATAAAACAGAAATAGATATTACCGGCGCAATAGAAAGTATAAACGGCAACTCATTAACGGTAAAAGGTATAGTATTTATAACAGACC
>JBBAAM010000106.1:0-5541 GCA_041658245.1 Melioribacteraceae bacterium | reverse complement strand
AAGACCAAATTCAAACACCGGATCAGCTAAAAGCAATTACAACCATACCATTGTTGGGACGTGTTGAGCAGGGAAGATTTGAAAGAGGCCAGCCGTTAAGTTCTTGGAACTTCCAGGCAAACTATTCTTTTTCTGAATGGAGCTTTATGGCAAGAGCAGGGCGGTACGGAGAAATTACATCGTTCAACAACAATGTTGTTCAAGACCAAACATTTTCTTCTGTTTGGGTCGTTGATGCCGAAGCCGCTTACAATATCATGAAAGGATTAACGCTTGGTGTTGGTGTTAATAATCTTTTCGATCAATACCCGGATAAGATAATAAAGGTGAACAGCTTTTTCGGAATTCTTCCTTACAGCAGCATGTCTCCATCGGGCTACAACGGTCGCTATGTTTATTCCCGCATAAACTTTTCACTATAATGATTATGCAAACAAAAGCCCTCGTTGCGAGGGCTTTTGTATAACCAACAAGTTTATTCTAATATCTATGATAAGCCCAAACGCTAAAATTTAGCCCAACAACTTCGGCGGCTGGTAACCAATAATTTTCAAAGAACAAAAACAAATTATTGTAGAATACGACTTTAACTTATATTAGAAGAGTGTCCACGATGTTGTGCGAAAAATTATTAACTAAACATCGTGAATCCCGCCCGGGCGGGATTTGTCCACGATCTCTTGCTATTTCCACTCTACTAACTTTTGTCCACGATGTTCTGCTATTCATGAACTAGTCGTTGTCTCTTCTATAGTGAGTATTTTTTTTCCCTTCAGATTTGCTAAGTATAATTTCAATTCCTTTATATCTGACGGAACATCTATTATTTTTGGCTCCATCTCTTTTTTACCAAGTCTAGCAATGGCCATGTTTCTTTCCGACCAATCCAGCGCTATGTAATGATCGTATGAATCTGTTACTGTCAAAGAACTATTGTCCTTCTTACTTTTTCGGCTTATCTTATTCGCAATCATTTTAGGTCTCCTTGCTTTGTTTGAGTTGCCATAATTTATTCCAATCTATTGGAATATGCACCTGCTAAGTGAGTGAGACCTTCTTTTCTAATTTACCGCAACTAAACCGCAGCCCAGAACAATAATGCCGATTTTGTTAGTAAATATTTTAATTAGAAAAAACTATCATAGCAGAACAACTATGAACAAGACTGCCGATACGGAACGACTAACCTAATAACTTGAAAAATACCGAATGCGAAAACGCTGTCGGCTTGAGTTGCGGGTTAGGCAATTTTACCACCTTTTTCTCGCAAATCTTTTATTGGTTCTGTTACAAGACGATTTTGAAATTTCTTTTCACGTTCTTTTATTCGTTTAAATAGTTTATCAAAATCATTATCACAAGCTTTTTCTATTTCACGACGATGTTTTCTTACTTCTTCTACAATTGGGTCTGTCCACATATTATACCTCCATTAATTCTTCTGGTGTGCATATTATTGGTATATGAATTTTTAATTCTTCATTTATCTCATTCAATAATTTTCTAACTGAGCCGCTTACAATATGTTTGCAATTCCAGCTTAGTAAATAATCCATCTTGTACCAACAAGCTGTTGCAAGATGGAATGAATCTAATCTTGATTTTTCAGGTATTCTCAGTTGTTCAAAAAATATAGATGCTATCTTTTTTATTTCTTCATTCACTGCAAGAACTTGAAAACCAGATATTAAATCCAGTCGTTTCTTAGAAACCTCAATATCTCCTTTTTCACTTTCTTCGATTACAACTTCGGAAACATAACATTGAAATTTTGGGGATACTTTTTCCCACCACTCAAGTGTTATTTGCTGATGACCAGCAACAATCAAATCTCTGCTTGGTCGTGCAGCTAAATAACTGATAATTGTTGTTTCAAGATAAACTGATTGTTTCATAAAAAGTATTATAATTTTATTTATAAAATAACGAAAAACTTTTGTAAATGAACTCTAAATATAGGGATGTTTTTCTATGATGGAATATTTCTCAATTCACTTGTACTATTTGAACTGCCTAACGGCGTGGCAACTAAACCGCTGCCCAGAACAACGATACAGTTTAGAAGTACAACGCCAATAATTTATTAACTACTTTGTTTTGTTAACTATATTCAAAGGACAACTAACTTTTATAAAGCAACAAAATAATTACTCAAATGCCGAACAGTTTAAAGCGGTCGGCTTGAAGAACTGGTTATACCACCATCTTGAACTAAATAAATCATTCGTCTTCATTAACAAGGCTTTCAAAATTTTTCCAATTACCAAATACTAATGTATAAAGCTCTGAATCTAGTATTTGATATCTATCAACTTCTTTTTTGGTTGCAAGTCGACCCAATTTATTTGATAATTTATGATACTCATATAATAAAATTTGTGCTATGTTATGACGATTTGCATGAGAAGGATCAAACACTTGTTTTGCAAAAACATCGATTACACGACCTTCAAAGTGAACCTCACATCCCAAAGGAACATTCAAGATTTCTTTTGAAGATCTAATTTTCCTTAAATCAGAGTAAGTTGGTTCTTCATAGGGCAACAAGCCAATATAATCTACTATTCTATAAGCATTAGAAAAGTTTCCAATGAAGTCCATAACTATCACTTTATTCTTTCCGGGGAATTTTCTTAGACCTCTGCCCAATTGTTGAAAAAATATTCTTTTCGATTCAGTTGGACGCAGGAAAAGTAAACATTCAATAAATGGAATGTCTATTCCCTCATTCATTACATCAACAACACATAATACCTTCAAGTCCCCATACCTTAAAGACTCAATCAATTGATCACGTTCATCTAATGGTGTCGTGCCAATATATATATCAGCTGGAATACCATTTTGATTAAAAGATTTTGATACACGGATAGCATGATTTACACTACAGCAAAATGCTATCGTTGGTAAATTTTCTGCGTGCATATTCCATTTAGATATAATAGATTTATCACGTGATTCTATGATTAGTGCTTTATCCAAATCTTTTATACTGTAACCATAATTGAACTGTCGAATATTTGTATAATCCACATCATCAAACAATCCGTAGTAATGAAAAGGAGAAAGAATTCCACTATCAATTCCAGTTCGTAGTTCGTACTCGACAATTATATTGCCATTGCATAATTCAATAACATCTTGGCGATCGCCTCTAAATGGTGTTGCAGTAAGCCCTAACAGAAATTTTGGGGAAATGTTATCAATTAGGTTTCGATAACTACTAGCAGCTGCATGATGGAATTCATCAACAACTACGTAGTCATAATTATTTGATTTGATTTTAGGAATATTTCTTGAAATTGTTTGGATTGTAACAAGATGCACTTTTGGAACAGCACTAGTTTTATTATAAAAAGAATAATCAACATTATCGCTTCCATAAACATGTGAAAATTCTTTATGAGCATTTTGTAGGATTTCGTGTGTATGAGCAACATAAAGTATTTTGCTTGCCTTACAATTTTTGGAATCGAGGGCTGCTACTCTTGTTTTGCCAGTTCCGGTAGGTAACACAACTAGACCAGAAGACTGTTTAAGATCCCGAGCTTCTTGAAGTCGATTCAATGAATCAATTTGTAGAAAATTTAGCTCACTACCTTTTACTCGATAACCACATGAACATTTACCATTCTTAATTCGTTTTGCATCTCTGGGGCATAAATAACCAGCGAGAATTGCCAATCGTACGAAATCAAGAACATCAATAAAAGAATATTGGATATTTAGCTCAACAGCAGTTTGGATGAATTCATCTTTAGCATTGTCAAGAATATTTCCAACATAACCAAGAATTGCAAATTTAATATCTGACAATTTCCTTAATCTAAAAACTTGGTGAGAAATAGTGGATGCTTTTATTGTCTTAAATGAGCTCCCTTTCAATATTATTCCGGTTAATCCATATTTGCCTTTAAATGAAAGCTGAGTTGTAAGAATATCTACTATTTCTGTCGGTCCATGTGGCGTTAAGTTAGGTTCTGTGATCAAAGATAAAATAATTCTCTCAAGATCATCTTCTTCTTGGAACATCTTGACCATTGCAATCAGTTCATCAGTGACTTGGTTTCTACCAAAGGATTTAAGATCAACAAATTGGTCAAATTCATCTATGTTAATGTATTTACTCATATCCTCAACGGTGGTATAACGGCGTGGCAACTAAACCGCTGCCCAGAACAACGATATAGTTTAGAAGTACAACGCCAATGATTTATTAATAACTCCGTTTTGTTTAGGGGGTGAGATAATAAACTGAAAATTGTCACTCCCTTTCTTCATCACGATAATTCAAACAACAAAAATATTTGTATTTCTATCTCACCCCCTAAACTACATTCAAAAAGCAATTTGCTTTTATAACGCAACTCTAAAATTTGTAAAATGTCGAACCGTTTAAAGCAGTCGGTTTTGAGTTGCGGGTTAGGTTTTGCTTTTTAAGAACTTGACGATGCTAATAAATAACACGTAACCAACTATGAAAACCAATGACCAAAGAACCTGCCTGCCGGTAGGCAAGCTCCACACCGAACAACAAACGAATGTTACTTTTGCTACTACCAGAACATTACCGACAATTTTGTTTTGTAAACTAAACCGATAAAACCAAACTAACTTTTATAACGAACAATATTTTTAGAACCAACTTGCTTGTTTAACTAAAACCAACGATGCTGAACTTTCAAACCCGTGACCAACACAAAACGAGCTTACCGCCACCTTAGCATTGAAAACTTAGGAAGATGATTTTGTAAACCAACTATGAACAAAACTGTTTTGATTTGACAACCGAAACCCGAACTGAGCAACAACAAGAAACAAATTTATCTGCCGAAGGCAGAGAACGAAACTCAAACAACAAACCAACTTGGTTGACAACACTTGCGCGAAACCAACTTTGTTTATAAACCTAACGGCGTGGCAACTAAACCGCTGCCCAGAACAACGATATAGTTTAGAAGTACAACGCCAATGATTTATTAATAACTCCGTTTTGTTTAGGGGGTGAGATAATAAACTGAAAATTGTCACTCCCTTTCTTCATCACGATAATTCAAACAACAAAAATATTTGTATTTCTATCTCACCCCCCTAAACTACATTCAAAAAGCAATTTGCTTTTACAACGAAACTCTAAAATCTGTAAAATGCCGCAACGTTTAAAGCAGTCGGTTTGAGTTGCGGGTTAGGTTTTGCTTTTTAAGAACTTGGCAATGTTAAAAAATAAAAAAACCTAACCAACTTTGAAAAACAATAACCAAAGAACCTGCCTGCCGGTAGGCAAGCTCCACGCCGAACAACAAGCGAATGTTACTTTTGCTACTACCAGAACATTACCGACAATTTTGTTTTGCAAACCAACCCAACAAAACCAAACTAACTTTTACAACAAACGATATTTTTAGCAGACAACTTTATAGTGCAACCAAAACCAACAATGCCGGACTTATAAACCAACGACCAACACAAAACAAGCTTACCGCCACCTTAGCATTGAAAACTTAGGAAGATGATTTTGTAAACCAACTATGAACAAAACAG
>JBBAAM010000105.1:0-5673 GCA_041658245.1 Melioribacteraceae bacterium | reverse complement strand
GGATTGGTTTTTTAATAATTCCGAAACTACTGCCGAGTAATTGCTGTACTTCTCCTCGTTATAAGCAGTAAATTTTTTCCCATCTTTTTTTAACACCATTGCAAAACCAATATCTTTCATTTGGCGGAAAACTTCCAATTGAGTAGTTACCGAAGAAGCATCGTCGAACACCAATGCAGCGTCGGCTGTCTTTGCAACCATTTGCGCAATTACTTTAGCTTTCTCTTTAAGAGAATCACTCATTTCACCTTTCTGCTTAAGCGGTACATAGAAGAAAAGGAATAGCGCAACAACAGAAAAACTGATTCCAATGATGATCTGAAATTTTTGTCTAATTCCAAGCTTGTTAAAATATTTCATACTTACACCTTCAAATTATTTAATTACATACGCAATTTTTAATACATCTGTAGAGAGTTCATGTCCTTCTGCTTTCAGTTGTCCCATGTGAACAATGATCTTAGGTTTTCCACTTTCGAGACCAAGTCCGATAGAAATTTTACCATCTTCAACATTAATACTTGAACCGCAGATGGATAGAACACCTTTTGAAGCATATTGTTGTTTTTGAGGAGCCACTCCAGGCATTAAATAAACAACCGAAACGCCAGCCGGCACCTGATCACCGCTTACAGTTTTTGCATTTACACCGGCGTCTTTAAAAGCTGCGACCATAACATCACCGGAGCCACTTCCCGAGAGAACTGCAACCTCTATATTTCCTTTTGAGGCAAGTGTTTTATCAAATGCAAAGATTTTCTTAAATAAATTAGCTTGTACATTTGCAGGAATTGCCATTTCTTGTGCGAAACTATTAGCTGCGGTGAAAACGATTAAACAAGTTACTACTGCAAATAGTCTTTTATTTATTACCATTTTTAATCATCCTTTATTTTTATTATTTGTCATTGCTATTGATTTCAAATCAGTTAATGAAGCATTCCTCTCTTGATTATCGAATAAAATGTTTTATAGTTTAGTTTAATCACTCAATGTGAATGCCAATTGAAAAAGATAATAAATGATGAATTGAGCAGAAGAGTTTCTAAGGGGTGGTGTTTTGGGGAAATTTGGTCAATATTACGCATGATATGAGAGAGAGGAGACTGATTGGTCTTCTCTCTCATCGTAGAATCAGTTATGAGCCCACTTTAAAAAGCCGAAATACTCAGATTGTCGGGGTTGTCCAAAAAGTAAATATTTCTCATCATTATTTTTTTCAGTTGACTGTCTCTAACACTGTTTTCTCTTCTTCTAATAGAACCTTATCCAGATCTAAAAGAATGAGTAATCTGTCTTCCAGCTTTCCAACTGCGGTAATATAATTTGAATTTATTCCTGCCACCATTGACGGGGGCGGTTCAATAATATTTCTTGGTATTCTCAATACTTCGCTTACGGAGTCAACTAAAAATCCTACGGTTTTCCCGGAAAGATCAACAACAATGATGCGAGTATCCTTATCATATTCTTTATTTGGCATACTCATTTTTACTCTTAGATTCACAACCGGAATTACTCTTCCGCGCAAATTGATAACACCTTCAACAAATGCCGGGGAGTTTGGCACTTTAGTTATGGTAGTCATCTTGTTGATCTCTTGTACATTTAGTATGTCAACACCAAACTCTTCATTTGCTATTTTAAAGCTTACTAACTGAAGAAGTTCTGTTGATTCGTTTTTGTTTTCGGAATAGCTGCTCAATTGTAAACTCCTGTTATTCTTTTACACTCCATTATCGAAGAGGAATTAGAAATGTTGAGTTGGAAATGATGTGCAGTTTATTTTGGATATCTGTATTGATATTCAAAAAATAGTATCGGTTAATAATTTTAAAAGTGTGCTCTATACGGAAAAAGAATTTGAAAGCTGAATTGTTTTATACTGTATTCTTTGCAACTGGAGAAAGTGCTATCCGCTTGAATAAAATGAATATTCCTCTGACTACCGAAGCAAAAATGGTAATAGTTCTCCAATGAGAATTATTTTTCATTTTTAACTTCTTTACGAGATCTACTTTCATCATTCGATGATAAATATTTATCTCGCAAAAATTTTCTGTAGTATTTATGCTAACTAAAATCATCTCTAACTCATTATCGAATAATAATAGACAATTTTCATTCCAGTACAGAAAAGAACCAAAATAAGTTTTACGCATTCATCAGAATCTTTTATGGCTAATATTATTCAGATGATTTTTATTGAACAATCCAATTATTGCCGCATACATTATATTTTCTCTCTATCCGATGAGAAAGAATAATGGAGCAACAAACACTGAATTCGCAACATTTTCTTTCGATAATAGATCGTCAACATTATTTCTTGATTTGAAGGATGGCACTCGAATTGTCGCAAATTGTAAGTAATGGATTTTTTTCTGTCTTTAAATATTCGGATTATATGGTCAGTCTTAAGGAAACCGGAATTAGTTACGTGTAATTTTCGATTAATCCTGTTGATATTAAGGACGGTTCTAAAAATTATCGTATGTAAATATTTAACGCAGAGAACGCAAGGAAAAAGCAAAGTCCGCAGAGGATATTGATATTTTTAGAACCGCCCTTAAGTGGTCAACTTGAACAATTAGTAAAAAATGAGAATAAATTATTTTGATGGAAGAAAAGAACTATAACAACAGTGACCAAATTCAATGCGACAGCATAATCGAAAATTTCGCATTTGGTATTTTCCGAATTTCAGGTGATGGTACTCTAACATTTGCCAACAATTCGTTCATAAGACTGCTCGGATTCGATTCGTTTGCCGGGCTGTCTTCACAAGCAATAACAAGTATCGAACTCAAAGAGTGCTTCTCGGTCAATAAATATTCTTCGTATTTGAGTAAAAACAATTTGGCTGAACCGTTTGAGAACAGGTGGATCAAGAAGAATGGCTTATCTCTCTTATTCAGAGAGCGGGTAACTGTGAATAAAAACGATGACGGTGATATTTTGTTTTATGACTGCATTGTTGAAGACATAACCGGGCATGTGATTATTGAAAAACTAATTCGTGATTTACATGTCGGAGATTATTCCATTCTAAAAGCTTTGCCGGATTTCATTTTCGTCTTATCAAATACCGGTGTTTTTATTGATTACAAAAACAGCAACTACCATAATCTTTTTTTTAATCCGCACCAACTGAAGGGGCATTCAGTTATTGGTGTATTTCCGAAAGAGATCGGTGAACAAATACTTGAAATTATCGGAACTGTATTTCAAACTGGTGACTTACAAACGTTCGAATTTCAACTTGAGACAGAGAACCCCGATGAATTGCTTTTTTTTGAAGCGCGCTTTGTGATGAGTGATTACGAAAAAGTTTTAATGATCTTACGGGATATTTCAATTCAAAAACTCGCTGAGATACAAATCCAAAAATTCACTGAAGAGCTGAAACATCTGAATGAAACTAAAGACAAATTCTTTTCTATCATAAGTCATGATTTACGAACACCCATAAACGGATTGCTCGGTTATGCAGAAATATTATCGAACGAAATTGACGGTCTTGAAAAAGAAGAGATAAAAGAATTCGCCGGGAATATTGCGGAGATTTCAAAAAGCACAAATACACTGTTAAACAATATTCTCGATTGGTCGCGTGTTCAAACCGGAAGAATATCTTTTCAACCTGAGATTATTGATCTTTCGTATAGCGTTAAGCGAATTATGAATTTACTGAATGCATCGGCTTCTAATAAAAATATCTCACTCATTAATTCAGCAGCAGCAGGAACTCACATTTACGCCGATGAAAATATGCTGCATTCAATTCTTATTAACCTAACCGGTAATGCCATAAAGTTTACTCATAATGATGGAACTATCCGGATTGCCTGTGAGGAATTGGATAATTATTTTCATTTATCTGTGAGTGATAACGGAATCGGCATTTCAAAAACGAACATCGAAAAACTTCTCGATTCAAATATCATCTATTCCACCAATGGAACTGCAAAAGAAAAAGGAACCGGATTGGGATTATTACTATGTAAAGAATTTGTGGAAAAGCATTCCGGCAAAATTTGGATTGAAAGCGAGGAAGGAAATGGTACAATATTTCATTTTACATTAGCAAAGAAAAATCAACAGTTATAAAGCGGAGAAGACATTGTTAAAATTTTTAATTATAGACGATGATAAGAGCAACCGGCATTTAATAAATCATATGCTCAAAAAAAACTTTGAATGCAATATTCTTGAGGCGGAGAACGGTCAGGTGGGTCTGAATCTGCTTATCAATAATATACCGGATTCGATGCCTGTGATGGATGGTTTAAAAATGTTAGAAATTATTCGAGCTAATCAGATCCTTAAAAATATTCCGGTAATTGTAATTACCGCATTGAGTGATGGACAAGTAGTGAGCAATCTTGCTGAAAAGGGAATTTGTGATTACCTTCTTAAACCAATTGAGATAGATGATTCTGTCAAAAGAATTCAAAAAATTATCAATAAAAAAAATGCAGCCAATGGAAAAGATATTTCGAAAATTGAAGAACATATCTTAATTGTTGATGAAGACACACAATTCAAATCTTTTTTCAAGTCATTATTGGGTAATCAATATTCTGACAACGAAGTATCAATTTATCTTTTAGTAGATGATTTAACTAAATTGTCAACAAAAGTTTTCATTTATAATGGTATTATCAAAAGAACATTGGACAAAGATTTGTTTTTAGATAACAATGCTTTCTTGAAAAACAACTTACCGGAAATGCAGGCAGCTGAGAAATGAAAAGGGAAAACACTCATCAACCGGACATGGATCCTTCGACTAAAGATGTGCAGAAATTGCAGAAGGGAGTTAAATCAATTCTTGATGATGAAATAGTTTTTGACGATACAGCCGATTTTAAGAATAATAAAGAAAAAATTAAACTTCTTGCTCATGCTCTAAGCAGTATTAATGAATGTGTTAGTATAACTGATGCAAATAACAATTTAATTTTTGTTAACAACGCTTTTGTTGAAACATATGGTTTTAGTAGAGAGGAACTGATCGGCAATAATATTGATGATATGGTGAGAGGTTCAAATCCTTTAATGGACTCTACCGAGACAATCCGTGCTGCTACAATTCAAGGAGGATGGGTTGGAGAACTTGTGAATAAAAAAAAGGATGGCACAGAGTTTCCAATTTCACTCTCAACCGCAGTTGTTCATGATGATAAGAATGTTCCGATAGCATTAATTGGTATTGCTTCAGATATAACCGGGCGAAAAAAAAAGGAAGACCAATTAAGAAACAGCGAAGAGAGTTACCGCGGGTTATTCAATACTATATTAGATGCCATTTACGTCCTGGACAAAAATGGAGCATTCTTTGACGTTAATTTTGGCGCCGAGAAAATGTATGGTTATAAACGGAATGAATTTATTGGGCGTACACCAGAATTTCTTTCTGCACCGGGGAAAAATGATTTTCCGAAAGTCGTTGAATTAATTCAGAATACATTTGAGACCGGCAAGTCAAATTCGTTTGAATTTTGGGGATTGAGGAAAAACGGCGGGATCTTTCCGAAAATTGTAACTCTTCATAAAGGGAATTACTTTGGTCAAGATGTAATTATTGCTATTGCACGGGACATAACAGAACAAAAACAATTTGAATTAATTCTGAAGGAAAGCGAAGAACGATATAAAAGCATCTTCCAT
>JBBAAM010000104.1:0-5768 GCA_041658245.1 Melioribacteraceae bacterium | reverse complement strand
CCATTGAAGTTGCAGCAAAGAAAAATAAATCAATATTATTCTTAGTTGAATACTTTGCGATTATATCTGTATAAGCGCTTGGAGAATAATTTTCTAAGTCGGCATTCTTAAAATGAGTAACCTTGCCTGCACCGAATCCACCAACATTCTCTAAATTTTCAATTTCATTGCCAATAGATATTGCTTCGACTGATCCGGAAAGTTTTTGTGCAATATCAGAAGCTGTTTTAACTGCTTCAAGTGATGACTTTTTTATTTTGCCATTTCGCTGTTCAATAAAAACTAAAATTTTATTTGCCATAATTTTTTCCCTTAAATGACTTTTGCTTCTTCTCTTAATAAACGGACTAATTCAGGAACAGCAGTTGCATCGGTTCCAAGAATTTTACCCGCTTGCTTCGGGGCAGGTTTTTTCATCGAAATAATTTCTACTGAATTATTTACAGCGGCTGGTTGTTTTTCTAAAATCTCTTTTTTCTTAGCAGCCATAATACCTTTAAGCGATGCATATCTTGGATCATTCAAACCCTTTTGAGCAGTTATTAAAGCCGGGAGTGTTGTTTCAACAATTTCTTTACCGCCTTCAATCTCGCGTTCGCAGGTAATCTTGTTGCCTTCCAACGAAAAACTTACTACGACTGAGATACAATTGTAACCCAGAATTTCTGCAGTAAGTTGCCCTACAACTGAATTATCAAAATCTACAGATTGTTTGCCAAAGAAAACCAACTCTGCATTTTGAGTTTTGATTTCTTCAGCAAGAGCTTTTGCTACTGAGAAAGAATCACGATAGCTATCATCTTTTAGTAAAACCGCATTATCTATACCCATCGCGAGAACCTTGCGTAAAGTTTCTTTGTTTGCAACACTGCCTAAACTTATTGCTACAGTTTCTCCGCCAATTTTCTCTTTAGTTTTTAGAGCTTCTTCAACTGCAAATTCATCATATGGATTTACTATAAACGTAACGCCATTAGGATCTAATGTTTTGCCATCACTTCCGATATTAATTTTAGCGGCAGTATCGGGGACATGACTAACGCAAACAGCAATTTTCATTTATCCTCCTTAAAAACAAATTACTAAATGAATATGAACAAATTTATAATCTTAACCTTTGGGAGAACAAATATAATTAAAATTTATTTTTGTGAGGCAATTTTATAAATTGAATAGGAATTGATGAAAAATATGAACGAAGAAAAACCACAAGGAATAATTGAGCCCGAATCCGAAGATGAAGTAACTATTGGGTTGCCGTATAAAGTCATTTTATTTAATGATGACTGGCATAGTTTTGACGATGTAATAAATCAAATAATCAAAGCGGTTAAGTGCAGTTATGCAGAAGCACGTTCTTACGCTTTTGAGGCACACGTTAAAGGGAAATCACAAGTTTTTAACGGCGAATTAAACGAATGCTTAAAAGTCAGTTCTGTGCTTGAAGAGATAGCTCTTCACACACAAATTATTTCTTAATCTTACATCTACTCTCATTACAGTTGTTATCCAATTCCATAAAAATTTAGTTATATTTTAAATAGTAATTGTTCACTCTAATTGTTGAGATAAAATATGCAGATAGGTCTGGTCGGATTACAATTTTCAGGTAAAACAACTTTATTCAATACATTGGCAAAGAAAGAAATCGAAGCTTCGTCGAAAGAAGAAGCATCAATTGAAGTTGTAAAAATTCCGGATGACCGGTTAGATCAGCTCACCAAAATTTTCAATCCTAAAAAACAAGTAAACGCTACAATTGAAGTATTTGATATTCCCGGTTTGAAAATGTCGGAAGATAACAAAGTTAAAATCACTTCTACTTTTCTGAATGCGGTTAGAAATAACGATGCACTTTTTTATATAGTACGCAGCTTTGATGAACAATCAGTTTCTCATCCGATGGAAATTATAAATCCATTACGGGATATAGAATTTCTGGAAACAGAATATCTCCTTTCCGATATGGCATTTTTAGAAACACGATTAGAAAAATTGAAAAGAGATGTTTTAAAAACTAAAGATGAAAAACTTAAACGTGAAATCCCCATTATAGAAAAATGCCTGGCGCATTGCGAAAAAGAATTGCCTCTTAGAACTCTTCGTCTTGATGAAAATGAAATTAGATTATTATCCGGTTATCAATTGTTAACAATTAAGCAGCTTGGAATTGCAATAAACTATGATGAAAATTCGATCCCGACTGTAGAAGAAGAAATTGGACAACTGAAAATGAAACTAAATAAATCGCACGCAACTATAATTCCTTTTTTTGCAAAAATAGAATTAGAACTTTCTAAAATGAGCGATGACGATCAATTAGTTTTTATGCAAGATTATGGAATTAAAGAATCTGCATTGAGTAAAATATTAAGAACATCTTACCAAATGCTTGGACTTCAATCTTTCTTTACAGTAGGTGAAGACGAATGCCGTGCCTGGACTATTAAAAAGAATTATACAGCTCAGCAAGCGGCTGGTGTAATTCATACAGACTTTTTTAATCGGTTCATTAGAGCGGAAGTTGTTCATTACGAAGATTTTGTTAAACATGGTTCGTTCGCAAAATGTAAAGATGCCGGTGCTTGGCGGCTTGAAGGGAAAGAGTACATAGTTAAAGATGGTGATATTCTTAATATCCGTCACAATTAAAAATTTGGAGTAAAAAATGTTAACATCAGCCATAGAAGGACTTTCGCCAATTAAATTGTGGAAAAGATTTTTTGAAATAAGTCAAATCCCACGACCATCAAAAAATGAAGAGAGAGTTCGTCTTTATCTAAGAAATTTTGCCGGACAAAATAATTTTGATATGAAAGAAGATGAGGTAGGAAATATTGTGATTTTAGTTCCACCTAAACCAGGATTTGAAAACGCACAGACAGTTGTTCTTCAGAGTCATGTTGATATGGTCTGCGAAAAGAATAAAGATACTAAACATGATTTTACTAAAGACCCTATTAAACTTTTACGAGAAGGTGAATGGATCAAAGCTGATGGAACAACATTAGGAGCTGATAATGGAATTGGTGCAGCAGCAGCATTAGCAGTATCGCAAGATGACGATTTTAATCATGGTCCATTAGAATTACTTTTTACAGTTGATGAAGAAACCGGACTGACCGGTGTAAACAATTTGAAAAAAGATTTTATTTCCGGAAAAATGTTATTGAATCTTGATACAGAAGAAGATGGAGCATTTTATGTCGGTTGTGCAGGAGGAATGGACTCCTTAGGAATTTTTAAGATTGAATATGAAGAACCTAAAAAAGGATATATACCTTTCTCCCTTTTTGTCTCCGGATTAAAAGGTGGTCATTCGGGCATTAATATTTCAGACGGAAGAGCTAATGCAATAAAAATTCTAGGACTGCTGATTAGTATGCTTGAAAAATATGATTATCAACTTGCTTTTATAAATGGCGGCTCTAAGCGTAATGCTATACCGCGAGAAGCCGAAGCAATAATTTTCTTAAGTCCTGATAATGATGCTAATGTACGGGAGTTGATAAATGCATTTACGCTTGAAACTGTATTAGAATTCAGGTTAAGAGACGATAGCATTAAAATAAATTTTGAAAAAGATGATGTAGCTGTTAAAACTTATCCAAAAGTTTACACAAAACAATTTTCGACAAATGTTATCAATACAATACTTGGAATACCGCACGGTGTTATTGCAATGAGTGCAGATATACCTGAACTTGTTGCAACATCTACAAATCTTGCAACAGTTGTATTAGAAGGAGATACTCTTAAGATCGGAACCAGTCAACGTAGTTCGATAGAAAGTGCAAAGAAAAATATTGCAAAAAGTGTTAAAGCAGTTTTTGATTTAGCTGGAGCGGAAGTTATTGTGGGTGATGGTTATCCCGGTTGGCAGCCTGATATGGGCTCAGAGTTATTAATGATCTCAAAAAATGTTTTTAGAGATTTATTTTCTAAAGAACCCGAATTAAAAGCAGTTCATGCCGGGTTAGAATGCGGAATTTTGGGTGATAAATATCCCGGGCTCCAAATGGTATCTTTCGGTCCCACTATTGAAGGAGCTCATTCACCGGATGAAAAAGTGAAGATCGCAGATGTTGATAAATTTTATAGATTGCTAAAAAAATTATTAACGGAAATAGCTAATTCAAAATAAGTAATTAAGATACTTTTCATTAGCTGATTTTTGTTCTTCTTGATACTATTCGATCATTCACAAAAAAAATAGATCAAACATGAAAAATGAAATTAAGCTAAACAACGTCCCTCGTATCATATCTATCCAGGATATGATTTTACAATCAGCAAAGAATTTCAGCACGAAGCTTGCTCTTGAAGATTTGAACGATACTCTGATCAATTCGCCGGGCATAAACAAATTAAAAAGTTTTACATAAGAGAAAAAGAATTTGAAAAAACTACTACTCAAAAAATCAAAAGGTATTCAGTAAATAATGAATCATAAATTGCTCTAATATTTTTATTATGAAATGAAGAGTATTCTTTCTTTAATAATTTCTTTTTATATAACTGTAGAAATAATAGGTGGAGAATACTCTTTTGATAATAGCCAAGATACTAGCAGCACTTATATTACTATTCATTTAATTAATTACAGTTGGCATACAGGATTATTATTTCCTGTTAACGAAACTACGATAAAAAAGATCCCAGCTATTAAATATTTTGAGAACTATGATTATGTTGATATTAGTTGGGGTGATGAAGAATTTTATCAGCATCCGGATTTTAATTTATATCTCGGAGCAAAAGCAATTTTGTATCCAACTCCAAGCGTAGTTCGTGTGGAGGGATATAATCTTGAAATGAAATTTATTATAGACAGGACAGAATTTGCTATTCAATTTCAAATTACAGAAGCAAATTTTAACAAACTTGCCGATTTTATTAACAATTCATTCCTATTAATTGACAAAAATGATTACAAAGTAACTTCAAAACAAAGGGATGGAAAAGTTGTGTTCTATTCATCTCATTTGAAATATCATTTAATGAATACTTGTAATACATGGGTTGCACGAGCATTTAATTCTGCTGGTTTTCAAATTGAACCAACAGGAATTATAACTGATAATCAGTTATTTACTAAAATTAGAAAATTTGGGAAAGTGCTAAAAAATATTAAAAAGTGATATCGCAAATCGAGTGTTTTTTTTGGAGGCGCCGGTTGGACCTGTCCGGCTCTGACGGATTCGTCCGGCAAATGCCGGGTTGCAGACCTTTCACTTTACTATAACTATTTACCAATTGAATCTAGAAAATTTCTTCCCGGATGAGTTTTTAAATATTTCTCTCTCTTCATTGCATCAGATTTATTTTCGTACAGTTCTGTGTAAATTAATTTTAGGGGTTGTCTGTTCTTTGTAGATTTTACTTTTCCCAAATTGTGTTCAGTGAGTCTTCTTTCTATATCATTCGTAAAACCAATATAACGATTGTTATCTTTTTCACTTAGCAAAACGTAAACGGTAAACATAGAAGGGAATTAAAGTTTGAGGCGCCGGTCGGATTCGAACCGACGAATAAAGGTTTTGCAGACCTTCCCCTTAAGCCACTTGGGTACAGCGCCTTGTAAAAACTAAAATCATTATTTCAAATTTGCGCCGGTCGGATTCGTCCGGCTAATGCCGGATTGCAGACCTTCCCCTTAAGCCACTTGGGTACAGCGCCTTGTAAAAACTAAAATCATTATTTCAAATTTGCGCCGGTCGGATTCGTCCGGCTAATGCCGGATTGCAGACCTTCCCCTTAAGCCACTT
>JBBAAM010000103.1:0-5816 GCA_041658245.1 Melioribacteraceae bacterium | reverse complement strand
CTGCAAAACCCGTTGTGAAATCTAGTCCCAGTCCTATACCTGGCGGTTGCAACCGTTCAATTGTTTCTCCGCTGCAAATATGAATTGGTGTGTGCCCTGCTCGCGCAAAATTAAGAACACCGGTCTTCTTGTTGATAACACCATAAATGGCAGTTACGAAGCTCTTTTTATCCAAACTATTTTTAAGAATATTATTCACATTTATTAAAAGCTCACGCGGATTAAAAATTAATTTAGATAGTGATTCAAAAATTCCCTTTACCTCAGCCATAATAAATGCTGCGCTAATCCCTTTACCGGAAACATCCGCTACAACAAATCCTAATCGGTCTTTATCTAATTCGAAGAAATCGTAATAATCGCCCCCAACTTCAAAAGCCGGGACAAAAAGCGCAGAGATATGCAACTGATCAGAACTTGGAATTGTACTTGGAAGAATTTTTCTTTGTATGTCGCGCGCTACATCGAATTCCTTTTCCAGCCGTTCTTTTTCGATTGATTCTTTAATAAGTTTTGCATTTTCCAAAGCAACAGATGCGAAATCGGCAAAGGCGCCAATGGATTTAATTTCATCGGCATTAAAACTAAAATCATGCTGACGTGCTGTAAATAAGTATCCGTTAATATTATTATGAACTTTGAGCGGTGCCACTGCGATTGATTTGAAATTGAATGTCCGCACATCATTTTTTATTGCTATTTTGATGGTTTCCGGATGAATAGTAGTAACATCAAATATTTCATAATCTTCTCCTTCAAGAATCGCTTTGGTAATCTTATCCGCTTCAACATATCCAATATTATGAACCGAATTAAGTTCAATCTCATCTTTTACCCTTGTAACTAACCAGGCAGAATCTGTATTACATATTTTTGTAGTTGATGATGTGATTGTTTCTGCGAGTTCTTTGAAATCGAAGACTTGTGTGATCAATTTAGTCAGATCCATTAATGAAGAGACTTCCTCGGCTTTATGATCAAAAGCCTCAGCAGTAGGTAAATGGAAAAGAGTTGTGAAAAATATTACACCAAAGTTTATGGTGCCGTAAATCATTAATAAATCTATAAACGTGTGAAGTCCGGGTGAGAAAGCATAGAGTAATTGACGCACAATATTGTTTTCGATTACAATTGCGTAATTCATACCAAAAAGAATTGAGAGGACAATTGAAATGATCAACAAATAATATTTCTGTCTCTTTGTCAAAAATGCAATCCATGAAACGCGAAGAGAGTTGAGAAAGATTAATACAATTGTTACAACGTAAAAGGCATCTTTCGGATAGTCAAAAGTTGGATCAAATTTGAGCAGAATGTTTGAGAAATAGCTTAAGGCAAAGAAGACCAGCATAGTGTTGAAGTAGATGCTTGGATCTTTTTTCTGACGTAAGAAGAACAATTCACGAAATGTTGAGAATATATAAACAATCGCTCCAATGAAAACAAAAGTAAGAAGAACTGAAAAAAGTGAATTAAAAAATCTCGCTCCATTACTACTTCCGGGTGTGCCCAATAGCGCCTTAACAACCGAGACGATAAAAAAGATTAGTGCAGCAAGTATTCCGGCATTTATGACTAATGAAAAAGGCGAATCCACTTTAGAATTTAAAAACCGATAAATATAGTTATACAAGAAAAAAACGGTTAGAAAGACAAGAATTTCACTGCAAATAAAGAGCACTGTGGAATTATGTTGAGGAAAAACAAGATTAAATAAAAAGAGTAAAACGGAAATGAGTATAGCGTTTTCAAGTCCTCTTGCGCGTATTAATATTTTCATTCTAGCACGCATATTTTCTGACTTGTGCAAAACCAAAAAACTTTTTTTCCGATTGTTCTACCATTCTAATATGCTCTTAATTCTTTTTGGTACGGTTCAAGAATTATTTTTAGACTTTCGCGCGCACGGAAAATTCTTGATTTAATAGTTCCAACTTCTGTCCCGAGCTGTTCAGCTATCTCTTTGTAACTTAATCCCTGCATATCCCTCAGCACTAAAGGGAGTTTCAGTTTCTCAGGTAATTTCTCAATTGCGTTTCTAACCAATTGTGGTATATCTACATCTTCAGAAAAAGGTCCGGTTCCATATTCACTATCAGAATCCTTGATGGGAACGAAGATGCTGCGAACTCTTTTCTTCCTTAAGTAATCTCTACATTTATTAACAGTGATTCTATAAAGCCATGTTGTGAATTTCGACTCAAAACGGAATTCACTTAAATTGTGATAAACGCTAATAAAAACATCTTGCGAGATATCATCGACGAACTCCGTATCACCTAAGGTAAGAAATATTAAATTCCTTACTTTATCCTTATGCTTATAGACAAGGATTCTAAAGGTAGATTCCTCACCATTTATAAAAGATCGGATAAGAGTGAAGTCTTCATCTTTCTCTACCTTCGATTCGGTAAAATCAAACTGGTCTTTGTCTTTTCCTAATTCCATGCTTTTAGACGAGAATGTATGTTTAATGTTCCTCTAAAACTTGTGATTTACCAAAGACAAATCACAACGATTATGAGACTTAAAATAACTTTCTTTTTACAAGTCTATTCAATAATTTAGCTGCCAATATAAATATTTGTGAATGATTATCTCCATTCTTCATTCTTTATTTTCAAACGGTATTGAATTAGACAAAATTGATAACTAACTTTAAATTAAACTTGAGGAGAAACTATGAAGGTCAAACAAGTTGAAAAATATGGAGCAGTAGTAATTGAACTGAAAGGAAACGTAATGGGCGGGCCTGAAGCCCAAGAGTTTAGCGATCTACTTCATAAACTGCTCGAGGAAAGCAAGAAAAACATTATTATTGATTTAGCCGAGACAAAATTCATGAATAGCTCAGGCCTCGGTATGTTAATAAGCGGATATACCACTGTGAAGAATGGCGGCGGTGCAATGAAACTTGCAAACGCAACTGAAAAAATTGAGAGTCTTCTTGTTATTACAAAACTCATCACAATTTTTGAGCACTTTACATCTGTTGACGAAGCAGTAAACAGCTTCAAATAAAGGATTGTTAAATTGTTTTGCACTAGAACTCCGGTATATTTACTTGAAAATAAGTATTGCGGTAATAAGAAAAATATTATTCCTAACCATCTATGAATTATTTTCATAAGGGAACTGATTCTTCTAAAATAAAGCAAGAATAGAGAGGAAAAAATGTTTCAAACAGGCAAAAAAATATTCGTCATAATTCTGTTTAGCTTATTTATATCAAATATATTATTTGGTCAAAAAATTGGAGGGTGGTATACAACAGATTCTTTAAAAGAAAGGAAACATGATCATGCCGGTATTCAACTAAATGACGGAAACATTCTAGTAACCGGTGGCTATACTCCATCGCAGAATTATCCAAGCAATGAAACAGAGATGTATGATGTAAAAAGCCAAAGTTGGAAAGTTACTACTCCAATGAACAAAGGAAGAGCTTACCACAATCTAATTAAGCTCAAGGATGGATCAATTTTGGCAATAGGGGGGTTCAGCGAAAGAAGTTGTGAAATTCTTAATAGTGATTATACAAAATGGACTTTTACAGATTCTCTAGAGACAAAGAAATACTATGGGCAAAATGTTGTTTTGTTACAGGACGGCAATGTTTTAGTAACTGGAGGTTATGTATTTGCTTCAAACGATACAACCGGGGCATTAAAAGAATGTGAATTGTACAATTATTCTGAGCAGAAATGGGAGATAGTCTCAAAATTAAACACGGGCCGTTATGATCATTTTGCTACATTATTAAATGATGGGAAAGTACTTGTAACGGGTGGTAAGAAAATATATCACGGAGTAATATTACTTAATACTTGTGAAATCTTCGATCCGGTTACCAAGGAATGGAGTTATACAACTCCTATGAACTATCCCCGTGCAGGTCATTCAGCCACTTTATTATCGAATGGAAAAGTGTTAGCTATTGGCGGTCAACAAAGATATTCAGAATTATATGATCCGGCGACAAAACAATGGGAAATTGTAGGTCAGGTGAATCTTGCTTCCGGACAGAATAAAGCAATTGAAATAATGAATGGGAAGTATCTGCTACTTGTTCATGACTTTGACGGTTATATCACACGTTGCGGATGGGAATTATACTCACTTAAAGATTATGTGTCAGTATATGTTGAAAAATTTACAAGAAACATAATTAAACAGGCTATTGCTAGAATTAATGAAAACCTAGTATTGGTAGCTGGGGGATCAGAAGCAATAATTTCGGGGGCGGAGCTATATATAGTCACTGCCAATTTTTGTCAAATCTATGATTTTAATTTAACAAGCATAAAAGAAAACAATAACAATAATTTGCCAAAAGACTTTTACTTGGGTTGTTATCCAAATCCATTTAATGGTACTACTAATCTTACTATTAAGCTAAGTTCTACAAAGCAAGTATTACTGAATGTTTATAATATCCTTGGTGAAATGATAAAAACCATCTACAATGGAGAACTTAGTAGTGGTAAACACACATTTCAACTTAATTTGGATAAATACTCATCCGGGGTTTATTTTGTTAGGATGAGCTCTTTAAACAAAGTACAATTAATAAAAATCATTCATCAAAAATAAGAGGTGGGTTTATGTATAAGAAAATATTCCTTTTGTTAATAATTCTTTGTTTATCAATTACGGAAATTTCTGCTCAACTTATAAAACTGTCACATCCGAATCTAAAAACTGAAGCAGAAATACTCGTAAATGAAAGCGGGAATTGGTATTCAAACACTCTTAGAGTTCATTTCGCTGAAAAGACTGTTGACTTAAAACGAAATGAAAAATTTGCCTCCTTGTCTAAGGTATTAATCCCAGAAGTGCAAAATTTGTTATCAACAATTGAAAAAAAACATGGCAAGATTATTCTGCAAAAAGTATTTACAAATTCACAATGGGGTGACACTATAGGAATACATATCGTTACAAAAGAAAAAGTAAAACTAAAAGACCTTTCCCAATTTTATAAAATAGTTTTTGATCATACAATTTGTGTTGATAGTTTAATTATGCAATTAAAAGGATCAAAATACTTCATAAGCGTAGAGAGACCAGTCGGAGCAATTTCCACATATGAACCAAATGATTATTCAGCTAGCGAACAGTGGGCTTTACCTAAAATGGAGGCTACAAAAGCTTGGGACATAACACGTGGCTCGAGCTCTATTAAAATAGGTATCAATGATTATTTCTCTAGTTATGATATAAATAATTTACATAATGAACTGAGGAGCAACAAGGTTGTATATAATCCCAATAATTTATGTCTTGAACATGGCCAGATAGTAGCTGGTTGTGCAAGTGCGCTAACAGATAACGGAACGGGCATCGCTGGTATTGGTTTTAATACTAGTTTAATGTTTACTCTTTGGACTGAAAGTGGGATAGACCTACTGAGGGTAAATGGAGCCCATATAATTAATTGCAGTTGGATTTGGTCTGATTACGATGCACTTAGCACAGCAATATATAATTGTTTGAATACAGGTGTAATTGTTACTGCCGCAGTTGGTAATAATGTAGCAAATGTTGGGTATATACCAAGGATTACCTACCCAGCAGCATATAATTTTTCAAGCATTGGAAAACAAGTAATTGCAATTTCAGCTACTCATTTAATCAGCGGATCTGAAGTTTTTGGATACCCACCTGACGGAAGATGGAATTATAGTCCAGGAACAGATCCCATCGGTAACCCAACAACTGGTTTCGTAGATTTTTCTGCCCCTGGTGTTTTTATCAAATGTTTAGACGATACAACAACCAATGCTTATATAACTGCAAGTGGAACATCAATGGCA
>JBBAAM010000102.1:0-5847 GCA_041658245.1 Melioribacteraceae bacterium | reverse complement strand
CCAAGGAAGATCTGATTTTACAGGGTTGTGAAAAATTGAGTTAAGAGTTTTTCTATTTTTCGCATTCATGTGATACTAATATATGATACTAAAGAATAAAAAACAAGATTATTGGGAAAAAAAGATTTTGGTAAGAGGTGTGATAACTGAATACAAAAGCAAGCCCGCCAACCGGGCGGGCAAGCTCCCGCAGAAAGCGCGGGACAGGTCTCATTCAATATAGAACAATGCTATAGATTTTGGAGATTTAACTGTAGCAAGGTCTCAATCGATCTGTCCCGCCAACAAGATGGCGGACAAGTCCGTCTAAGCCGGATAAATGTTGTTGGCTGAAAGAGAGAAAAACCCGCCTAGCAAAATGGCGGGGAAAATTGTTGAGAAGATTAGGAAATGATTCGGTCAAGAAATGGTTCTTGCCCGCCTAGAAAAATAAAAAGCGGAACGGTTGGTAACCGTTCCCTACAAACTTATTCCCAAATAAACTTCTGAGGATTCCATTTTAATTTCTTATTTGAAAATATTGGCTCAATGAATTTTTCGATATTATTTACTATATCTACAAAGTTTTTATCATAGAGAATTTTACTTTTATTCAAGAATGCTTTCCATTGAGATTCTTTTTTATTATCGGTTTTAAACTCTTCCGAAAATATTGTTTTTCTATCTTCTAAGTTAGTTCCTCTCGTCTTGAATGTTATACTAAGAGCTTCCAGGAGAATTGAAGAATCAAATTCAGAATAAGTTGAAATATGATCTATATCAAAAAAATCTTTCATACGACTAGTTTGGAAATTAAGTTTTACAATAGCTTCAAACTTTTCTGCAATCGCCGTTTCTAATGAATAAACATTGATTAAAGGAGCCGGCATATCAAGTAAAGTTGGGAATTCAATTTTAGTTGGACCTTTAATGATATTATCGCCAAAACCAACATCGATTTGAATAACACCTTTTATTGTATGCATTTGATAGGGTATATGAATTCGAACTCCACCATACTCCGCGTCTTCTTTGATAAATTCCGCAGAAATCTTTTCTTTAATGAATTCAATTCCATCATTCGTTTTGATAGAACAGATTTCTTGAATTATATCCTTTAAACTCTCGACATCATTTTTAATTGACTTCCCGAGAAAATTGATATCTTTGGTCGGACGCGTTTTTCGATATCATAAGTCATTAATAATAGTGCACCTTTCAGAATAAAATTATTTTGGTAAGGTGAGAGAGAAAGTTTATACAAGAATCTTTCTTGAAAGAACTGGTTTAACAAAGCATTATAATCTCTATTGGATTTTTTTGCGATGTTCAAAAGTTTGACTCTGATTGATGCACCGGTATTTGAGATTTCTTTTTTCATCCAACAAGCGCCTTAAGGTATGGCATCATGACAGTTTTGACTTGGCAAAGAATAGAGTAATCGCGAAGCTTTATAAGGTTTGCATCTTTTCTTCTTAGGTAATTTTTAAGCGCTTCGATTGCAATATCCTCACCTAGTTTATCGCGATACCGGAATATATCGCATATAGTTTTTTCTATGTTGTAAATTCTTACATCACCAACTTTAGTATGAATTGTTTCAACACCAAGTTTATAAAACCTAACCGGGAAATAATAAAACTTCGTCGGAGGATATTCAATTTTAGGAGGTTTTTCCGAAAGAGGGATAGCAACATAAATATCGGACGGATTAAAAGTGCTAAGTTTATAATGGTCAATAGCAGATATGAGACAAATAACTCCCTTCGGCACTGCACGGCATATATCAATAAAACTGATGTTTACATCAGCTTTGGGATCAATATCAAAAAGCCGGTAAAGACCGGGTTTCACTCTTTCGATTATACCTTGCTCAAGCATTTCCTTGATGGTGCTTGTGTGAATACCGGCTTCCTTTATTTCGGTCATTCTAGCATAACCACCATTTGCCTTAAAATATTTAATTACCTTCTTCATGATTTTATTCATAGTTATTGTTCATTACTTCTGTAAATATAAGGTATTTACAGAAATATTGAACGAGGAAATAATTGAGAGAAACAGGGAATTTGCTGTAAAAAGAAGGATCAGAATTTATGTTTATTGAAAACTTCTATGTTTTTATCCATAAATATCACTATGGTTCTTTTACAAGGTAAATAAAACGAATTTACCTTGATTTCGAATCACATATTTTTCACTGTGGTGAATTAGGATTATCTTTGACCAAAGGATATAAGTACATTTGTTCTTTCTGTGAATAGCATCTATTTACAGAAATAATAAACGGGATAAATTGCAAAGGTGGTTTGTCGGTAAAGAAATTTGATATTATCTAAAGTCTGTTTTCCTCACGGAAGACTTAAAGAGAGGTTTAATCATAACGAATAAACCGAAAAGAATTATTGTCAATGCTAACAATGAGGAAAAAACATTATTAAATATTTGCGTATTTGAACCGCTTATTTCTTTTGCAAAATAATATAGTCCAATGAAAGCGGCAAGGATTCTAATAATCCCTTTTCCCGCCGCCGCAACGAAAACTGAAAGTAATAATAGAATCATCGTCGTATCAATTGAAATGACTCCGCTAAACAGCATTCGTAATACAACTGGGATCGCTAACAATACTATACTGAATCTGATTAAGGTTTTCATGATTGTACTCTTCTAGATAATTCGTTTCTAACAAACCAATACCACAAGAGAATAAACTGCTAACAGTCTGAATATTCCATTTGGACTAATGAACAATATCTACCCGTTCAAGTTTTATACTTGTCAAAGGATTAAAGGCTTTATACTGGAGCTTCAAACGTTCTGTACAGTTAAAATTATCTTTGAATTGCTTCTGAAATATTTTTTCAAAAGGTATCAGTTTTATTATTGCTGGAGCTGCTTCAAATGGCAATTTTGCCTTTTGAAAAAATTGATTAAGTTTTTGAAGATTAGAACTTCGTTTCAAACGGAAGATTAAATTGAAATACGTCGAGGCATAAAATGAGCTGATCTGTTTTGGTTTTTCAATAAAGCCTTCCTCTGTTAGTTTTTTAACTAAATAGAAATGTTGTTTTTGGGATACTTTTAATTTTTCAAGATTCTGCTCAAAAGTTTCATTTAACAAGATTGCTGACAAAGGATTCATCCTGCCATTTAATGGTGAATATTCGTTGAAACTACTTAAACCTAGAATTGATTTTTGTTTTAATGGATGTTGTGAATACCACAAGAGTTTTTCGTATAAATCTTCTCTATCTGTTAATATTGCACCACCCTCACCTGCGAAGACAGATTTCCCGGCTGAAAAACTTAAAACTATTACATCTGCGAAAAAGCCTGCCGGTTTATTCATAAAATATGCTCCAAAACTTTGAGCTGAATCACTGATATAGAATAATCCGTGATTTTCACAAACATTTTTAATTTTGTGCGAATCAACCGGCGTTCCATTAAAATCAACAGATAAGACAGCTTTCGTATTTGAAGTTATTGCATTTACCAAGTCGTTTATTGAAAGGTTAAGAGAAAGTTCATTAAATGAAGTGAAGCGAATTTTGTTCTTATGCAACAGAAACGGGGCGATAGAGCCACCCCAATTAATTGGACTTGAAATAATCTCAGAATTTTTTAGATCCATTGCCAAACATATTGCGTGTAAAGCTGTTGTACCATTGCTAAAACATAATGCGAATTTCTTCTTATAGTAATTGCACAATTTTCTTTCCAGTAAATAAGTGACTCCAGCACCTGAAAGATGCATTTGTTGTAATGAAATGTTTGTTCGACATTCTTCCAAATAATGACTCAATTCTTTAACTGCACTATCGTTTATTTCATTATTAAAATTAAACATTTGCATAAGGTTCTAATTCTTTTATCTTTTTATTTAATTTGATCGCGTCAATCGTATAATCTTTGGTCATAATTTCTTTTATATAATCTGGGTAATCATATTTTTCATCGGGTTTGTTCTCCGAATCTTTCCACCAGGGAAGGAAGGAATTACTTCTACAATAGGAAAGGGCGACATAGTCTGCAAATATACTTGCAATACTGTTACTGTTTGGGATAATATCGAATGAAGCAAATTCAATATGTTCAATACTTAACTCTTTATTAATTATCGCTTGCGAAGCAATAAGTTCTTCTCGAATTTCTCTAGGGGCTGCACCTTTTTCATAAAATCTGTTTGCTGAATCAACCAATCTTTTATCAGTTAAATCAAAATTTATTAGAGGATTTAACTGCTTTGCAATACTGAGAGTTATTGCGGGATAATCTGATTGTAACGGCATTAATACAGGTATGACAGTCCATCTTTGCCGCATAGCTTCGCCGATTACATTTGGTCTATTCGATGTTCCGACGAGACAAACCTTTCCTGCTAATGAAGTATCTGCAAGAAAAGATTGAAGTTGTCCGATAAGATTTTGAGTGACACCGGAATCCGAAGCTGACATATTTCTATTCATAGGTAGCTGCAATTCAATCTCATCAATAATGCCAAGTCCTCCAAGCTGTCTAAGAAGATTTAACATAACACGTGTTCTCCTTTCTGATTCTCCCACCCATTGACTTTTTGAATTTATTAAATTAAAAGCCGGAACACCTGCATTAGCAGCAGCTATAAGACTTATTACAGTTTTTCCGCTTGATGGGCTACCACAAAGAATAATGTTACGTGGAATATTTTTGTTCCCATTTTTTAACCCGTCTGCAATTCTCATTAAAACTTGCATTGGTTTTTCAATAGTTGCACCAACAATGCTTATTCCTTTCACACGGTTATGATCAATTGCTTCCAGAGTCCCCTCCGATAAACTAATAATATCTGTTTGTTTACGGCTGAATACATCATAAGCAGTAATTGGATCTCCGGTTCTTTCAGAGGCTAAGTAAATTGATTCCAATGATCGATTTGGTGTTCCGCTAGATAAATGGGAGATAATTTCGTCTGTAAGTTCTTGTTCACTCTTTGCACTTTCATATCGTTTTTTTAATGCAGAAATAAAATCCATCTTTTCAGATATTCCTGGTTGAGAAATATTGACTGTGTCGATCTCTTGATATATCAATGATTCCATTAAACCCGGTCTCGCTTCAGCTAAGACGGTATAATTTTGACTTTTGCTCACCGGATTATTTGGTGGCAAAAGTTATTTAAGCAAAATATTGGATTATCCTGAAGAAGAAAAAACTTTTATCAACCACACCTCTAATCCTTTGTCTGAACAGTTTTAATTTAGCATGAAAACTTTCTATTGCGGCATTCGTAGCTCCGTTCTCAAAATAATTTAAGATACCTCCGATATGCCGTTTTATTGTTTGTACAGCTACCTTCATTTCTTTCAAACTAGTTGACTCTACTTTTTCTATCCAATCTTGAAACCTATACTTTATGTTTTTGTATTCGTAACAGTTGCGAAAGTACATTGATAAATGATATGCTTCTGAGATTTGCGGATATTCTCTGAACAATATTTCTGCTCGTTGTTTTTGTGTTTTTGTCCATCGGCTTGACGGCTTATATAAAAAATATCTGCTACGTGCTAACAACTGTTTCCTGGTATCGCCGTTACTAAATGTCTTTGGCCGGAATTCAACTTTTAATTCTTTAGCTTTCATCACAGCTTCATTTTCTTCTTCTATCGCTTTCCATCTTAGGTTTACCCGTATGGCTTGAACTGCTTCTGTTACTATCTGCTGAACATGAAATCTGTTGTAAGTATGTAATCCATTCGGAGCTATTTGTCGAGCCGTCCAATCCATACTGTTTGCTAAATCTAAAGTTATCTCTTTTATCTTTACCAACTTTTCAAATGGTACCTTATCTGTTATTGCCCTTGTTATTATTGACGATTTCGTACC
>JBBAAM010000101.1:0-5863 GCA_041658245.1 Melioribacteraceae bacterium | reverse complement strand
AATTTATTCGACAACTATGTTCCTCCTACGCTTAATGTAAAAGTAATCAGCATAAAGGCAGGTGATTCGGTTTATACCAGCTACAACAATTTAGTTTTTGAACCGGAACAACATAATGTTTACATAGATTTTAAAGCGCTAAGTTTTTCTTCACCGGGCTCGGTAAAATATAAATATAGTTTGAACGGCGAGTGGGAGGAAACTGATCATGATTTTCTGGATTTCACTTCTCTTGAGAGTGGAAAATATGAACTGCAGATCATTGCTAAATCTCAGAATGCTGATTGGAGTAAACCGTATCATCTTTCTTTTCGTGTTCTGCCCCGATTCGTTGAGACGATCTGGTTTAACCTTTTGATAATATCAATATTTGTTTTTGTCGCTATTTCAGTTGTAGCATGGCGCTTGAAACTGAATAATAAAAAGATTGGGGAAGAGTTAATACTTACAGAAAGAATAAATGATCTTAAACATCAAGCTTTATCCGCAATGATGAATCCGCATTTTATTTTTAATTCACTCAACTCGGTGCAGTACCTAATCAATTGCCAGAGAAATGAAGAAGCAAATGATTATATAGCAATGATGGCTAAACTGATCAGAAAAAACCTTGATACAGCGGGAAGCGGATTTATTCTTTTATCAGAAGAAATTAACCGGCTAAAGCTTTATCTCGATCTTGAAAAGCTAAGATTCCAGGAAAGTTTTTCTTATGAGATTATCACCGGAACCGATGTTGACACAGGTTCTATAATGATACCCAATATGATCATCCAGCCGTTTGTGGAAAATACTCTTTGGCATGGAATAATAAACTCCGGCAGTAAAGGGATGGTAACAATTTCATTTTCATTTGAAGATGTAGATATTGATTCGATAATATGCAGATCATTAATAATTAAAGTTACCGATAATGGAATAGGAATTAAAGAAGCAAAAAAAAATAAAAACGAAGATCATATTTCCAAAGGGATACAGATTATTGAAGAACGTCTAAGATTGCTGAGCACAAAAATGCAGCTTCCTAAACCGATCATGTTGGAAGATCTAAGCAGCCGCGATAACAATTCTCATGGAACAGAAGTAATTATATCACTTCCCCCGCCGCTTTATAAAATTTCAATTCCGGAGTAGGATTCCCTTTCTTTACTTACCGATTAATTATTAACTCATGTTACGCAGAAAGGAAAGATTCGCCACGAAGACTCTAAGGCACGAAGGTTTCACCAAGAAAAACATAAACTTTGTGAAAATTTTGTGTCTTTGTGCCTTAGTGGCTAAGTTTTTTCATGTGGACTGCGTAAGGTGACTTATTAATACACCTTACGCGAAATAGATAACACCTTATTCTGTTATCTAATTCATCTTGCATGCGAGAAGGCAATTCTCCCAGTTCCCGCAAAAAGAGGGCTGTTGTAACTGATGATAAATCATCAAATGGAAAAGGCACTAAAACAATTTTACTTTTGATCATAGAAAGGCTTCCCATCAGCAAGAGTATAAATGTCTTCTTCAGGTTCTTTCAAAAAATCAAAAGCAGGATTTACACTTGCAGAACGAAGCCACTCTTTTTCGTCTATATCTACACCTTCAGGCAACAGAATAATAACACGAACTTTTGTTGGACCGACAATGGGCAATTGTTCATCCAAAATAAGCTGCCGATTAAAGTTAATTGTTGCTGTAGTTTCGATGGCCTTTTCTACAATTTCCATATTTCCTCCTCTCATTCTATTACACTATGGCCGCAATTTTATTTAACGGTTTGCGGGTTTAAGAAGCGGTGGATTAAATGTTCGTCACTGTCCCCCGCCACAAAGATAATTACTTGCACACGCTTTCAATTTGCTCGTCAACCGCCATTTCTTAAACCCGCTGTTAGCGGCTGGCAAAATTTCCGTTCTACTTCGTCCAGTTTGCGATTTCAAGTCCTTTAATTCGCTTGAAGTGGTCTGCGTTATTTGTCACCAATTGAAGTTCACTTGTCAGTGCTATGCCCGCAATCAATGTGTCTGTATGTCCTATTTCAGTTCCTTTTTTTCTTAGGTCTGCTTGAATAACTGCTGCTGCTTTTGCCATTCTTAATGTCAGCGGAATTACTTTGTTTAACTCTACAAATTCTTCAAACCTCGTCAATTGTTTTCTTGCGTCCTTGTATAAAAGTCCATTGAGAATTTCGTAATAAGTGATGATGCTTAAACTTATGAAGCCAAACTCTTTCAAGTGTTCGTCAACTTTGGCGATAACTTTTGGGTTGCCTCGTAAAAACTCCGAAAGAATATCGGTGTCAAGCATTGATGGTTTCATAGGTCAAAGTTGCGGTCAAAAAATTTTGTCCTTGTTTTTCTTGTTTGGCTAAGAAAATCCGCATAGTCCTTGTTGCTCATATCGCTAAAAGCACCACCAAAAGAAAGAATTTTCTTCCGCAAATTTTCGGTCTGCTTGGTAGTCGGTGTCAGTGAATGAACAAACTGATAAAGTTCTTCCAGTCGGTTAACCGGAACATCTTTTATCTCTTTTAGTATGGCGTTTAATGTTAACATAGTCGTCAATATTTTTATCAAAGATAGTGAAAAAATGTGTCTATAAGAAGCAGAAACTTTCGGGTTAGGACTGCCCCCATTGCTTGCCGCTAACTAGTGTATATACGAACCATAGTTTGTTTTTGTTTCTGTTTTTGCGGGTATAGGCGAACCTTTTAATTAAATTGTTTATTGTTTACAAACCGAACTCAAATTTCAATTATAACTTATACAACAAACTTAATTTTAGCAATTAGAAAGTTGTTCAATTATTGGACTTAGTTTTTCCCGCCGCCAACTTTTTAAAGCAGTCTTTTTCAAGTTCGGAAAGAAAAACTGACAAGTATTTTTTTAGTGGTGAAGATTCTCTTTCTTCGCTTACCGATTAATTATCAAAACATACCGTTAGTTTACCAATACCTACCGTTCACTTATTAGCTATTGTAATGGCAGACCATTGTGTATAGATTTAAACAAAAATCTAATAGAACAAGTAGCAGCTTGAGAGGTAAGTGCTTCTAATGTTCACCTTCGACAAGTGCCAAACATTTTAACAATTTGAGGATTAACCAATGCAACCAAATAAACCTTCAAAAAAAATGCCTTCTCCCCAAATGATTATTGCAATAGCTGCTCTAATTTTATTCGGCAGCGGATATTGTTTTTCTCAAACTCAAAAAACAGGAAAAACCATGAAGACAACAAAAAAAGCAGCAACAGTTTATCTGGATAAAAGTGATCCAAAATTAATATCAATAAAGGGTCGGGTATTCTCCGATCTGTATGAAATTGCAAAAGAATTAGACCCGGAATCGGAGAAGAACAAATCGTTTGCTAAATGGACAGAAGAAAAGAGAAATGAATGTCAGGCTTTAGGTGCAGAATCAATTAACGATTATGCAGAACAAACACATTTAGGTGTTGGAATGTTTATGATGGTTATTACCAGTTTAGGAGAGATAGATCAGAAAAAGATGGAAAAAGAATGGGAAGTTAGAGTACAATTTAAAGGTGCGGATAAATATGTAGCTGAGTTCTGGGAAGACGGCCTCGCTGTTAATTCAGAAGCAAATGCCGTGGCTTATGCAGATGAATTGGCAAAGAGTGAATATGCTAAGAAACACCCGGATGGAGATGTTGGGAATGTTGAAGTAATCAAAAAAAATTATGAGGATGTCAGAAAGTCTATTAAAGCAGGCAGGAAAGAACGATATACAAAAGTAATGGCTTTACTCTATACGGTGGATAACGGAGGGGCGGTTACTTTTATAAATCCATTCCAACCTTCGATTGATTTTTTTAATAAGAACAGCAAGTGAAGAAAGGTGAAATTCCACCTAACATAAAAGAAGTAATATAAATTATGAGCTACAGATATTTTCTAAGAAAATTTGGCGATTACTATTCGGAAATTTTTAGAATTCCAGATAATGGGAAAAACATAATCAATAACATTCCGCTTCTAGAGAAATACATTCCAAAAAATAAATGGTCAAATAATTCTAAAGATATTAAGGGATTACTAGAAGATATATCAACCGGGTATTTCTCTGAAATATCAGATGAAATTACGGATGTGAAAACGTTAAAGATAATTAGAAGGATTGATGAAGCAAATGAAGCTGGTAAGCAGGAATGATACACTAAAGTGATGGCTTTGCTTTACGTACAAGAAAAGAACGACTCGATTACTTTTCGCGACCCGTATCAGCCGGTGATTGATTTTATCAGCAGATGATTTTAAATGAATTTCCCAGCCGCTTGCGGTGGAGAATTCAACAGTTATAGGGCATTTAACATGATGAGAAGATTATTTAACATATTAGTATTATTGACTCTTTTTAGTTGTAAAGGAACTGAACCAGGAGTGAATAAAACTCAAAAATATTTTAATGTGGATTCAATTTATACGGATTACTTAGTTAGTTTTTCAGACGATAGTGATTCTTCCAATGGAACATCTTATGGGTATAAAAATTCAAAAGGAGAGATCATTATTCCATTAGGAAAATACAATCATTGTTTTACTGATACTTTCAAAAACTTTGCATTTGTTTTTGATGATAAGTTAACCAATTCGAAAGTTGTAGCAATTGACAGAAATGAAAATATTTTATTTGATGTTTACATGTTTGACAATGGTCCGGACGAGTTAGAAGATGGTCTATTTCGAATAATACGGAACGGAAAAATTGGCTACGCTGATAAAAATGGAATTATCGTTATAGAACCAAAATTTGAATGTGCGGATAAATTTGAGAATGGTAAAGCTAGTGTTGCTTTAGAGTGCAGAAAAGTCATTGAAAAATATGATCCAGAACATTCTAGAATGGAAAGTGATTCTTGGTTTTACATTGACAAAAAAGGAAATAAAGTAAAATAAACCAAACCAATCACGCTATGGAAAAAGTAACTCTGTTTTATTTAGAAAGACCTGATATTAAAATATCCATGCAGATATACTTTAATGAGAAAGACCAGCTATACTTTGATGGACATGATATTGGCAAATCTGTTGAAGAAGTCTGGGGCGATTCTGATTATGAGTATATTTATACAATAGAGCCAGAGGAAGTAAATAAGTTCTATAAACTATTCAGTATTCTAGATGGGGATAAATCTACTCTTTTACAAGAAATTAAAAATCGTTTCAGTGTAAATAAAGCATACTCTTTGTTCGGAGAATTTATGCGTAAGAATAATATAAAGTTTAGTAGTTTCACATGGACCTAATAGGTCATTTGCTTTGGTTAAAAAATAACAATTAGACAAATACTTGGATGTTCAAATGAGTTCTTTAAACAGGTTGACATTAGATGATATTAATAGTGTTGTACATATTCAAAATCTTTTCCGAAGTTAAAATTGGAGTATAAATTTGAGAATGGTAAAGCTAGCAGTATATGAGTCACAGTGAATACCTGCTCTTTATCTCTAAATTTAATACTTAGATCCGTTTCTGGCAGTCGGTTATTCTGACAAATATTCTTCAGGCCTCTGCCAAGCCTGTAACCAGCCTATAAAAGGCCTGTCTCAAGCCTTAGACCATTTGGGTAAAATCCGTCAAGTTGTCAGTCATCTCTTATAAAACCAGTGTACCATTTAACCAAAAGTAATCCTAAATCTACAGAGTGAAAAAAGAGTGATGATAAACTCATTAAATTTTTGATCGGTACAACTCCTATTTCACTTACCGATTAATTATTAACCTTACGCAAAATTGATATTATAAATAGCCACGACCTTCAGAGGCTGTGTTAAAATAGTCGTTGTCATTTCGACCCGGCACAAGCCGGGGAGAAATCTTTCTCTTTAGGTAAATTAAGATCTCTCCCCGGCTT
>JBBAAM010000100.1:0-5979 GCA_041658245.1 Melioribacteraceae bacterium | reverse complement strand
TATTTCACTTGATGTAGCTCAGATTTCTAATCTGAGCGTTAGTGAACAGTTTGGAAAACTGTTCTACAAGTTGTTTTTAGTTTTAATGAACAGAATAAAATTCTGTTCTACAGTATTGTAAAAATTCTTTCAGTATATTCTTTTATAATTATTTATTTTCCAAAAAGTTAAAATAAATTAAAATGTTTGATATACATTATCACAAACGCAATCTTCCTCATATTTACATTCCTGAAAGGACTTACTTTATTACTTTTCGATTAAAAGACAGCTTGCCTTACAAAAAGATATGTGAGCTAAGAAGCAGCGCAGATTTCAAATCTATACCAAAAAATAAAACTGAAAAGTATGAGAAGGATAAAAAATTCTTTGCTAAATATGATGAGTTGCTTAACAAAGGTAACTATGGTAAATGTTATTTAAAAAATGGAAAGGTCGCAGAAATAGTTGTATCAACAATTAATTATTTAAAAGAGAAAGATTATAACCTTATAGCTTACTGCATTATGCCAAATCATGTCCATTTGGTTTTGAGTCTAAAACAGAATAGTAGAAGTGTTGATAAAATAATGCAATCAATAAAAAGGTATTCTGCAAGAGAAATAAATAGGTTATTGAAAAGATCAGGTAATCTTTGGCAGGCTGAGAGTTATGACCATGTTGTTAGGGATGAAGATGAGCTATATCGAATAATAAAATATGTTTTGAATAATCCGGTTAAAGCTGGATTAGTAATAGACTGGAAAGATTGGAATCATACATTTGTTTCAGAAGAATATTATTACGAGAACGGATTTAATTTAATGTAGCTCAGATTTCTAATCTGAGCTTTATTGAACAGTTTAGAAAACTGTTCTACAATTTATTCCGAGTCTTAATGAACAGAATAAAATTCTGTACTACAGTATTGTAAAAATTATTTTTCTGACGATTGTTCAATTTTTATGAATGTCGGGTAATATTCTATTGTGCTTTAAGAATTTTTATTAAGAAGAGCAGAATGGAAAAAATGGAAAAGAAAGTTGTAATAATCGGAGGGGGATTTGGCGGATTGACCGCTGCAAAAAAACTAAGAAGCGCTGATGTAGAAATTACTCTTATAGATAAAACAAATCATCATCTCTTCCAGCCATTGCTATACCAAGTTGCTTCTGCGGCACTTTCTCCTGCTGATATTGCCGCGCCTATTCGCGCTATACTCCGCAAGCAAGAAAATGTTAGAGTGATAATGGGGGAAGTAATTAATATAGATACACAGAGGCGAAAAGTATTTTTGCACGATGACGAGTTCGATTATGATTATTTAATTGCAGCAATCGGTTCTCGTCATTCTTATTTCGGTAAAGATGAATGGGAAAAATATGCACCGGGTTTGAAGACTATGAGTGATGCACTTGCGCTGCGTGAAAAAATGTTGTTGTCGTTTGAAAAAGCCGAGAGATCAAACGACCCGATAGAGGTTCAAAAGCATTTAACTTTTGTGATAGTAGGAGGCGGACCAACGGGAGTTGAATTAGCCGGGGCAATTGCCGAGATAGCAAGACATACTATGATGAAGGATTTCAGAAAAATCAATCCCGCAAATACAAAAATAATTCTTGTTGAAGCATCAAATAAAATTTTAGGGATTTACGATGAACCTCTGAACGATAAAGGTAGAATACTTATAGAGGAACTTGGTGTACAAATAAAACTAAATTCAAAAGTTACCGGGATAAATTCTTTAGGTGTTAAACTCGAGAATGAATTTATTGAAACACAAAATGTAATTTGGGCAGCCGGTAATACAATTCCGCCATTAATTAGAACACTCAATACAGAACTTGATAAAGCCGGGAGAGTTATTGTTGAAAAAGATTGCAGTGTAAAAGAGCATCCGGAAATATTTGTTATCGGTGATGCAGCATTGTGTTATGATAAAAATGGTAAACAGTTGCCGGGAGTTTGTCCAGTTGCAATTCAACAAGGAAATTTCGTTGCAAGAATTATTGCTAAACAAATTCCAAAAGAAGAACGAATTCCATTCAAATATTTTGATAAAGGAAATTTGGCAACAATAGGAAGGGCAAGAGCAATCATGCAGATTGGAAAGATCAAAGCATCGGGATTAATTGCGTGGTTAGCTTGGGTATTAATTCACATATTATATTTGATCGGATTTCGTAACCGCTACAAAGTTTTAGCTGAGTGGATCTGGTTGTATATAACAAACCGGAATGGAATTAGATTGATCACAAATAAAACTGATATGTAGCAATATTTTATTTACACTCACCTCTAAATAAGTTGAATTAGGTAGTTCCTTTTTTATAGATTATAGTTACAAAAAAGGAGATCCATAGTTATTATGAAAAAAAACTTAAACCAAATATTGCTAATCATTCGTGAATTAACGCCGACTTTACAAAAAAAATATAGCATTAGTACGATTGAAATATTTGGTTCATATATTACAAAAGCTCAGAAACAAAATAGCGATTTAGATTTGATGGTGACTTTTTCTAAAACTCCGACGTTGATAAAGTTTATTGAATTGGAAAATTTTCTTTCGGATAGAATTGGTATTAAAGTTGATCTTGTAATGAAGGATAGTATTCGCCCACGTCTCAGAAGCTCTATTCTTAGTAATGCAATTCTGGTATGAATGGCAGACGGGATTATATTATCTATCTTCATGATATGTTGGAGTCAACCAAAAAAGGCATTGATTTTGTAAAAGGATTTAATTTTTCAAAATTTTCTGATGATGAAAAAACACAATACGCAGTAATAAGAGCTATTGAGATAATCGGAGAAGCAAGCAAAAAAATACCAAAGTCATTTAAGGAGTTACATTCGGAAATCCCTTGGCGGGAAATTAGTGGGATGCGCGATAAATTAATCCATGATTATTTTGGTGTTAATATTGAAGTTGTATGGCAGACTGTTAAGAAAAGCTTGCCTACTCTTAAGAAACAATTAAAAGTTTTCTAAAGGAAGTTAAATAAAGAATTAATACTTGTTCAGTAAAACGGATTTATGAAATAATCTTATATTAATTTTATATCATTAAGAAACGGTAACTTACCTCTTGCCGCACCAACTTTTTCTAAATCAATCTCAGCTTCAATTATTTTTTCTTCGTTACCAACTAAAACAATTTCATTTCCCATCGGATCGAACACAGCGCTGCAACCGTTATAAGTATTAAACGGATCGGTCCCGACTCTGTTTACACCGATCATAAAACATTGATTCTCAATTGCACGGGCTTTCAATAAACTTTTCCAATGATCAATTCTCGGTATTGGCCAGTTTGCTATATCAATTAAAACATCAACTTGTTGTTTAGCATATAGACGATACAATTCAGGAAACCGCAAATCGTAACAGACACTCAAACCAAATTTTATTTTATCTATTTGAGTAATTACTGTTTCATTCCCGGCACTGTAGAACTGATCTTCCTTGGCATAACTGAAAGGATGAATTTTTCTATAGCGTGCTCTAATTAATCCTAATGAATCAAAATGAACGAGTGAGTTGTAAATATTTTTCCCGTCTCGTTCAATTATTCCCGCAAAGATATTTGTTTTTAAACGAGTGGAGAGATTCAAAAAGTATTGAGTTCCAATTCCGTCTAATTCTTCTGCAAATTTTTCGGAATTCATTGTAAATCCGGTGAGGGTCATTTCGGGAAGAACAAGCAGATCGAATTTTGTATTAGTGGTTTTTAATAAGTCTTCGATTTTTAAAACACTTTCTTCGGGATTTTCCCAAGCCGGTGAGTATTGAATTAATCCTAGTTTCATTTCAGCTCTCAATTCTTATTTCTGATTTCTTACTACTTAATTCTGCTTCTCCAATTCTAAATTAAATAAAAAATGTCTTTTACTCAGATTATTTTTAATTTACGTCCAAGAATCATTCATAAGAGAAATCTAATATGCTCAATTATATTTGGCTCGGATTACTTTTCCTCGGTATCGGAACTGCGCTTACAATTGATCTATCCAATCAAACTCAAAATAAATACCGGAACGGTGAATCGGTTGATGTTACGGTTTCATTCGATTCGAGCTTTACCAAAAACGATAAACAATTTGATGCAATAATAAAAATCCCAGCTCAGTCATTCGGAAAGTTCTACGGTGAAAATCAAAAAGAAGAGATTGATCAAAAAGTAAAACTTACGTTTAACAAAAAAGAAAATAACTATGTAGTTTATTTTATCATTGATGAAAGATCTCCTGCAATCTGGCAAGAAATGGCAAAGGTCTCCGGAAAGGAAAATGATCTCGGCGGAAAAATTGTCTTAATCAGTTCGAGCGGAATAAATTCTTATAACGCATCGTTTACATTAGAGAGAATTTCTTTTGCTAAGATGAAAGATGTAACCAACTCTGCGATTGATTACGCAGGCAAAGCTGTAAACATTGCACTTGGTTTGATTGGAATTATGGCACTGTGGCTCGGCGTGATGAAAATAGCTGAGCAAGCAGGACTTATTCCAATCATTGCAAAATCTGTAAAACCAATTACAAAATTTTTATTTCCGGATGTACCTCAAGATCATCCCGCAATGGGTTCGATGATAATGAACATTTCTGCCAATATGCTTGGTCTTGGTAACGCCGCTACACCATTCGGATTGAAAGCGATGGAAGAATTAGATAAACTAAATCCGGAAAAAGGAACAGCAACGAATGCAATGGTAACTTTTCTCGCAATCAACACAGCCGGATTAACATTAATTCCGGCCACGGCAATAGCCGTGCGAGCAGCATCGGGAAGCAGCGACCCGACAATAATTATCGGGACATCAATATTTGGCGCAACATGTGCAACATTTACCGGAGTGCTTGCAGCTAAAACATTTGAAAAATTTCCGATGAGTTTTTCTAATTTTATTTCATTTCTTAAATCGAGCTGGAAATTTTTTACGACCATATTCTCAATTGCTTTTCTAATTGTTCTACTAGCTACAACCGGATTAATGTCAAAAATATTTTCAAGTGTGGGTTTTATAAATACGGATACGTTAAAAATAATTATACAAATCATTTCAACTCTTGCCATACCGCTAATCATAATTACATTTGTTCTTTACGGAGCGATCAAAAAAGTAAAAATTTATGAAGCGTTTGTTGATGGTGCAAAAGAGGGATTCAATGTTGCACTGCGGATAATTCCATATTTAGTTGCAATGCTTGTGGCTATCGGTATATTCAGAGCGGGCGGCGCGATGGATTTTCTTATGATCATCTTATCGCCTATTACAAATCTAATCGGATTTCCTGCAGAAGCATTACCGATGGCGTTGATGCGTCCGCTTTCGGGAAGCGGTTCGCTTGGAATTATGTCCGAAGTTATGAGTGTGCATGGACCTGATTCGTTTATAGGAATACTTGTTTCGACAATTATGGGAAGTACTGAAACAACTTTTTATGTTCTCGCTCTCTATTTCGGCTCTGTTGGTATTAAGAAGACAAGGCACGCAGTTACGGTTGGAATTTTAGCAGATATAGCCGGAATTCTCGGTGCACTTTTCATAGTTAAACTTTTATTCGGTTAAGATGAAAGTTTTTATTACCCGAAAGTTAGTTGGGAAATTCTTTTGAGGCACGCTTCGGCTTGTCTCAACCATGCCAATGTAAAGACGAGGCATGCCTCGTCTCTACCAACATATATCACAAATCAAAAATATTTTACGGTGAATCTTTTTCTAATTCCCATTTCAGCGGATTTTGTTCACCCCGTGAGATAATTTTTTATTCTGTTTTTAATATATCTCTTTCCCCAGCTACTCTTTAAGTATTTTTCTCGCTATAACGCATCTTTTTGATTCAAGCAACCTTCCCAATACACAATTACAAAAGGCACTCTATTTTTAGTTGATGCTACTTTACCGGAGTTATGTTCTTCAATTCTTCTTTGCAGGTTATTTGTATAACCGGTATAAAATTTATCATCCTTAATAGATTTGAGAACATAAACATA
>JBBAAM010000099.1:0-5987 GCA_041658245.1 Melioribacteraceae bacterium | reverse complement strand
CTATTGGCGCCGTCAGTCCAAACGCATGCCATAACATCTAATGTATCTGCACTTGTCCCCGGACAACCATTAGTATCTGCTGGTGGTAGTTGTTGACCAACCACAGTTCCGAATTTTGATTGTATTGAATTTGTTTCAAAAGATTCCACCTTGAGATTATCAAGGTTTAATTTGAGCTTTTTCATTTTAGCTCTCCTTATTTTAGTTAATAATATGTTGTTTAGTTTGTACATATTATTTTTTTCGGTGGCGTTCGTTGGATTTTAACCAACATCTTTCCACAAAGGCGGAACGTCTTACTTAGACTATTACGCTATTTTTCTTCTTCCGGAAGATTTTAATTTTTTCTTGATCTTTCTCCGATTCTTACTCTATTTCTTAGTTGCGCGTCCCTCTTCGGCGGACAAGCTCCGGATCTCCCCGAAGGTCCATTGGACGCCTTTTGAGGATTCCTTTGGAAGAACAGAGCTCCTTCAACAGAAGACTGAATATCCTAACCGCTAGACGAACGCGCTTTGATACCTCATTTCTTAAGAATTACTAACATTCTGGACTGTAACATGTATCCCATACACCCGGCGCAGTATTGGGAAAACAGATCCACATTTGATAGGTGCACATTCCCAATGATCCACAATTCTCACATGTGCCTTCTGTAGGTGCAGGTTCTTTAAGATATCCTATTACAGTTCCAACAGGATTTTCTTTTTTAGTTACAGTTTCAAATGATTCCACCTTGATCTCATCAAGGTTTAATTTTAGCTTTTTCATAAAGCTTTCCTTACTTTAATTAATAATATGTTAGTTAATTATTTATACACATTATTTTTTTCGGTGGCGTTCGCTGGATTTTAACCAACATCTTTCCGCAAAGGCGGAACGTCTTGTCTTTAAACTATTACGCTAATTCTTCTTCCGGAAGTTTTTATTTTTTTTCTCTCATTCATATTCTATCTCTTAGTAGCGCGTCTTCAGATTGAACGGAGCTCCTTCAGCAGAGGGTCGAATATCCTAACCGCTAGACGAACGCGCTTAACTCAATTCTTAATTTTTCCTTTTAACACTTCTATTGCTTTTTCCAAATACTCATCCCTTCCTTCTTTAACCGCTTTTATTGTTCTCTGTACCGGGTAAGTTGGTTTAACACCTATTAAATGATGTTGAGAACCATCAAGTTTGAGTACTTTCATTCCCGTAAACATTATTTCAAACCCACCAGGTAGCGGAATGAAATTAACGTTTCCATTTGTACCAGCAGTAGTTCCACCTATTATATCACCTAGTTTATAATGTTCAATAATTGACATAAATGTTTCCATGGAACTTATTACATTTGGATCATCTATGAATACGTTGTATGATCTAAAATGTGGATAAGCTGGTTGGAGAGACCATTTACTTCCAATAAAATTCATTTTTTTGTGATCTGGTGTCGTAATACTAGGAATATCCCAGATAGGAGAATCAACTGTAGAATTAATCAAATACCTTAGTAAGATCATCCTGTTAAGAAGTGTATAACTCGCATTCTGTTTACCAACCCATCTAAAATCGAAAACAATACCATCCGCTTTGGATAATTGCATGAGGCTATCATTGAAGTCTTTTTCAGTTATAGTAAGAAGATTAATGTAGTAAATTCCTTTTTCAATCTTTTTAATAGAGGGATAATTGAATTCAAATAGACGATTGCGGAAATAATTACTTGCTTTTGATTCTCGTTTTTTTTCAATGTATAACGATTCATCCTCCCGAGATATTTCTAGTTTCGCCACACTTCCTTCTGAACCATTACCAAACTCTATTAAAGAAAGATACCTTTTCAATTGTAGAGATCCAGGGACATATTTTTCGCCATTACTCAATTCCGATTCAGGTGTTTTACTATCAATAAAATTAATAATATCCCCTTTTGCAAAAAGTGAGTCATCAGATGAAGTTATAACTACTTTATTCTCAACCCAATCAACCTTAAATGGTAACCCATATAATTTTTGTTTCGGTTCACATGTTATAAATGTATGGCCATCCATTAACTTTGCTACCATCTTACGTAGAGTATTATAAAATTCATTTGATGTTTTATCCAGGAATGTCTCCATCAAGGTTTCATGTAGTACTTTATCCCAATCAATATTAATTACTTCAAAGTATGGGTAAAAATGTTGAAATACATTCCAAACCATTATAACATTTACTAATCGAATGTTTTCGTCATCAGCTGTTTTGCCCGTAAGGTCCACTGTATTAATTTTTTCAAGAAGTTCATTAAAGGGAAATTCCTTTCTCGTATCCACTGTTCCAATTCTAGTATAATATACTGTTAAAGGAATTTTAATTTGAAGACTATCGGAAAATTTATATTCTATACATTCATTTTTGAAAGGTATATTTTCAAATAATCTGATGGATTGAATTACTTTTGCATCGAGTTTATCATGAAGAGAAGATGAATTTTGTAATTGTCTTTCATCCAAAACAGGAGCATCTATAAAAACACGAATACTTCTATAAATATTTGATTCACCAGATAACCAAACACCAAAATGTTGCCACGCAATTGATCTCTGGTCAATTGTATCAGCCATTAATAATTGATTATTAGATTGTAACTTTTCGCCACTATACAATATTTGTGCAGTTGGCGCCAAGGGTAAAAATAGTTTTGCCAGTGTATTTGTTAATTCCTTCTCATTTTTTATATCTTTAATTTTTTCTACACCATAATAGGCGAACTTTTCCCAATCTAGCTTCACAACTTCATCCGACGGATGAAAATATTTTGTATAACCATACAACTTACTAAATGCAACTAAGTACTCAATTTCTCTTTGTTTTATTATTGATAAGTCGCTTTGCGCATTAATTGTGGAGAAACTAATGTTTAGTAATAACTCGAGTAAAACAATAATAAGAATTTTGGTTTGTCTTTTTCGCATTAATACTCCGTATAATAATAAAACTAAAAAATATATTCTTGATTATTATTTTTATTAACATTACCCCATAAATTTACTTCAGGGAATAATTGTCTTCTTAACAAATAAATAAATATAATGTATATGAAATAGTAAGGGATATATAATAAATATTCGAGTGGATATTTTCTAAATAATACTTGTATTGCAACAAAGATAATCGATAACTCATTGAGTGTAATTAGAACGCCATAACAAAACAAATTATTTTTTAATATACCAATAACAAGAGATATGCCAATTATAATAGAGACTACAAATATAATTGAGCTATCTAAATGATTATTTGTAATAAATGATTGTACTGCTTTTATAATGATAGTGATACACTGAATAAATAAACTTGTAACAAGTAGCTTAATAGGGATTAAATTACTCGTTACTTTTGACTGGTCGATTTGTGATGCGATTTGACGACTTAACCATGTTTTATCCGACTCCTTAACTAGAGATATCAAATGAGCATAAATTTCATTTTTCGTTTTGGATTGCACATGAAGATCTTTAATCATGCTTTTAACTTCTTTTCTGTTCATAATATGACCTCTAGTATAATTATAAATTTTTATTATACTAAGTGAAGAGAATAGCCCAAATATCTCTCCACTTAGATAATTATTTTTTTCCTTCACTATTGCAATTTAGCATAAATCATTATGAGTGCAATTGCCTAAGTTCGAGTACGGCGGGCAATTATTAGTAAAACACCAGATTGCACAAGTATCTGGACATGTAGCTTCAATGACAGTATATAAATGTACTGGAGTTTCAGTAAGACAAATCGCTACTTCCAAAGGACTACCAATAGAATGAAAAGGAATAGATCCCCCTCCTCCTCCTCCTCCCTGACAATTATCTACAGGTTGAGTATCCCCTGCCATCAAGTTCCCTAATACTGTTCCTGTCTTTAATTGTATTGGATTAGTTTCAAACGATTCTACTTTGATCTCATCAAGGTTTAATTTGAGCTTTTTCATAGTAAATAGCCTTTTGTTTAGTTATAATATATTAGTCACACCAACGTATAGAACAAGCCTCTTTTCTTTTTCTAGAAGAATTGTATCATGTGCATAAAATGAACATTTATCCCTCAGAAAAAGGTCGAATATTTTTACCACTAGACTAACACATAAAATATTAGTTAAAGAGTTTTAGACAAAAAATAATTTTCAACAGGCGCGAGACCACTCACAACAATTAGTTACTGGAACACTAATTTGACAACAGATGTACGTGTCTGCGCAACCAGTTAAATTCGTATAAGGTGGTGTTTGATTAGCCACCACAGTACCGACATTACTTGTATTTGTTGATATACTAAACGATTTTACCTTAATCTCATCAAGGTTTAATTTGAGTTTACCCATGGTAAACCTCCTTTTGTTTTGTTAATAATATGTTAGTTATTTGTACATGAGTCTTCTCTAAAAAGGTAATTTCATTATAGAAAAGTTTTTGCCGAAGGCATGCTTCGCAGAATTCGGTTTATTCTCACAATCCATAATAACGGAATGGACCTTTTTAGATACGCCTCATACATATTATTTTTTTCGGTGGCGTATAGAAGCCCCACCTAACCTCCCCAAGGGGAGGAACAGTTAGCTTACTTTTTTCCCGCGAAGGCGGGATGTCTTAATATAGACGAACACGCTAGTTCTTCTTCCGGAAGATTTAAATTTTTCATAGATGTTACGCTATGACTGAATAGAGATTCTTCATTTCTCCGGCTAATGCCGGATTCATTCAGAATGACCATTTGGTTTAATTTCAGTTATTTATTTCAATGAACATGAACGGATTTGGATTTACACTTTTCACACTTATCATTTTCTAAACTTCCGTTATCGACTTCTTTTTTTTCATTTTCTGAATTACTAATTACTCCATCGCTTTGAATAATATTTACGTTATACAATTCCATCAACTGACTAATTATTTTTTCTTCAAATGATTTTTTCTCTGTTTCATTATCAATTTCAAAATTTTCAACAACTTTGTTGACTAAACTATTTATTGACATGGGATGGTTAAGTTCATTTAGAATTAAACCAGTTAGTATGTTAAGTTTTTTCAGTACCGGCATATTCTGCTGATTGATGATAAGGTAATCTCCTTTCTCCTCATTAGGTAAATCATCCTTGTAGTCATATTCATTCCAATTATAATTGAGCGATAGCTGATGGGAAAGCAAGTGCTTAAACAGCAACGCTTGATTTTTATCTAGGAACTGAAAATCTTACATTGCTAACGACTAAAGCGATTTTACCTTGTTTTTTTAATCTTTGCTTCATTTGAGAAAGGACTAAATACATATCTTCAAAATAACCTTCAAGCATTTCAGTTAATTTTGAATTATTAACTCCATTCTTTTTTATTTGTTTTATTAATTTATTTAAAGGTTTTGGCTGAATATAATTCTCAGCGTCATATTTTTTTCTTGCTTCTACATGAGAACGAAGGGTTTCATACCGAATTTGTTTTATTTCATCATTACTCTTTACAAAATCAAACATCAATTCTAAGGCATAAATTCTTGTATAATCATGTCTATTCGGGTAGGGCGGTGAAGTGATAATTGCGTTGTATTGCATTTCTAAATTTATTTCTCTGGCATCACCCAAAAATGCTCTGGCGGTTACCTTTTTCTGTGATGATAGCTTAGATTGCTCAACATCTTTTATCATAGCATCAACTCTATTTAAATAAGTTGGCCATACTTTATCAGGGCTAAATTTATTATTAACTATTCTTAAAAATCCACCTGTTTTAGAGGTGTTACTAACAAGTTCAAGAATACTTAGAAATGCAAGGTTAAAAAAATTGCGAGTAGTAATATCGTCAATTATGTTTACTCTTTCTTTGATCTGATAAAGTTTCTCCTCAATTTTTGGTCTGAAGGCTTTTTGTGCAATTGATATGTTAGGTAAAACAAATGTAGTATTTGTATTTCTATCGATTTTTTGAAACTTCTTTCTTACATCTTTTAATCGTTGCAAATTATATTCATCA
>JBBAAM010000098.1:0-6287 GCA_041658245.1 Melioribacteraceae bacterium | reverse complement strand
CCGGTGTCACCCCTGAAAATATTCTATACAAGCAAAACCCGAGAAATAGAAGAATTGCAGAAGTGTTTCAGAAATGTGGTCTGGTTGAACGTTCTGGTCAAGGTGCTGATAAAATGTTTCGCTTTTCAATTGAAGAAGCTAAACCATTACCTGATTACTCCCGTTCCGATGCTTACTCGGTTACGCTTCTATTAAATGGCGGTATTCAAGATGTTCAATTCTTAAAATTCTTTGAGAAAGTTTCTGAAGAAAAAAAAGTTGAGTGGTCTGTTTCTGATTTGATTCTATTGGAATTCATTCGTAAAGGAACAAAACTTGATTCTTCTTATCATGATTCAGTCCAGCGATTGATTAATCAAGGTTTAGTCGAAATTGTTGGTAGAGGTAAAGGTGTTAAATATATCCTTTCCAAAAAATTCTATACTTTCTTAGGAGAAAAAGGTGTTTATACCAGAAAGCGCGGTCTTGATACCGAAGCTAAAAAAGCACTACTAATAAAACACATGGAGCACCACGGCAAAGGTAAATTCAATGAATTCAAAGACGTTATTCCCGGTTTAACTGATGATCAGTTAAAGAATTTGCTTAAGTCTTTGCGTAGAGATAAAAAGATTGAATTTGTTGGCGCACATCGTAATGGTTATTGGGTTTTGAAATAAGGTGTTGACCTATAACGGCCTATTAACCAAAGCAAAAGCGTTGTTTTCAAACAGAATTCAAATTGTTTTCAAATTGTTTTAAGGTCAATTTTATTTCTAATTATGACGCATTTATAACCTATAATTTATAAAGTATATGAGTAGCCATTTCACAGAACACAAATCAGTTCAGCAAAGAATTTTAGAATATGCCTGTTCTATCGGCTGGAAAATTCTAACAAGATCAGAAGCAGAAGAACTCCGTTTATTCGACCGCTCTAAAACTTTGCCGGAAGAGCAATCAAAAAAATCATCTCTTTTGCTTAATCATGTTTTCACGGAAAAAGTAAAAGCATTCAATCCTAAATTCACAGAAAGCATAGATGATTTAATTTCCTGCTTATCCTCTCTCTCATCGGATATTCACGGTAATAGAGACTTCCTGAATTATTTACGTGGAGAAAAAACATTTTATTGCCCTGAAGAAGAACGTGAACTGAATCTAACTCTAATCGATTTTGAAGATCAAAAGAATAATACATATCACGTATCGGAAGAATACTACTTTCACAATGGCCGTTACGGAAACAGAGAGGATATTGTTTTCTTTATAAACGGCATTCCGGTAATTGTAATCGAATGTAAGAATGCCACGCAATATGAAGCTCTCTCAATAGGTATTGATCAAATTCGCCGCTATCATAAAGAAACTCCGGAAATGATTATCCCGCAGCAAATATTTACAGTCACAGAATCTCTTGGCTTTCTTTATGGTGTTACATGGAATACAAGTCGTAAGAATCTTTTCTTCTGGAAAGACTTGCCCGCCTCTGGTGGGTCAGATGAAGTTGGCAATCTTGAACAAAAGATAAAATCTTTCTTCGCTATTGATAGAATACTTTCCTACATAAAAGACTATATCATTTTTGCTGAAAAAGATGAAGAACTAAACAAATATATTTTACACCAGCATCAAGTAACCGCAATAGAAAAAATAATTCATCGCGCTCACGATCCGGTAAAGCATCGCGGATTAATTTGGCATACTCAAGGTTCCGGTAAAACTTTTACAATGATCAAATCAGCCGAAATTCTTTTCAAAGCCCAAGCGTCGGAAAAACCCACAATTATTTTATTAATCGACCGGAACGAACTTGAAGATCAATTAATCCGTAATCTAACTTCAATAGGAATTACAAATATTGCTCATGCAGATCATATTTCAACACTCCACTCACTTCTAAAAGAAGATTACCGTGGAATTATCATCAGCATGATTCACAAGTTCAACGATATGCCTGCCGATGTTAGTCTTCGAAAAAATATTTATGTTCTTGTGGATGAAGCGCACCGAACAACCTCCGGCGATCTTGGTAACTATTTATTGGCTGCAATGCCTAACGCTACTTTTATCGGCTTCACCGGAACGCCGATAGATAAAATTGCATACGGCAAAGGCACATTCAAAACTTTCGGTAAAGATGACGAAAAAGGTTATCTCGATAAATATCCAATCTCCGCATCTATAAAAGATGGCACAACTCTTCCTCTTTATTATTCTCTCGCTTCTAATGAATTGTTAGTGCCAAGAGAAACACTAGAAAAAGAATTCTTAAATCTTGCCGAGGCTGAAGGCATAAGTGATATTGAGGAACTTAACAAAATTCTAGAAAGAGCTGTTGTTACCAAAAACTTTCTAAAAGGAACTGAACGCATAGATAAAATTGCCAAGTTCGTTTCTGAACATTATAAAACTTATGTCGAAAATCTTGGCTACAAAGCTTTTCTTGTTGGTGTTGACCGGGAAGCATGCTCACTTTATAAAACCGCTTTAGATAAATATTTGCCGCCGGAATACTCCGAAGTTGTTTATACTAGCGCTCATAACGATACCGAAGAATTGAAAAAATATTATATCACTAAAGAAGAAGAAAAAACAATTCGCAAAGATTTTTCTATGCCGGATAAACCCCCCAAAATTTTAATTGTAACTGAAAAACTACTAACCGGATTCGATGCGCCAATTCTTTATGCAATGTATCTCGATAAACCTATGCGCGATCATACTCTATTGCAAGCAATCGCAAGGGTAAACCGTCCTTTTGAAGATGAAGAAGGGAAGAAGAAACCATTCGGCTTTGTTCTGGATTTTATAGGAATATTTGATAAACTCGAAAAAGCTCTTTCTTTTGATTCGGACGATGTGCAAAGTGTTATTAAAGATATTGCACTTCTCAAAACACTTTTCAAAAATAAAATGGAGAAGGAAGCTCCTAAATACAAGGAGTTGATTCAACCCCTATATAACGATAAGGAAGTTGATAAATTAATTTTTCATTTCAAGGATAAATCTAAACGTAAAGAATTCTTCAAATTCTATAATGAACTTGAAATGCTTTACGAAATTATTTCTCCCGATCTCTTCCTCAGACCTTTTATTGATGATTATAAGATTCTTACACAAATTTTTTACATTGTGCGTAATGCCTATGCTAAAAGAATTTATATTGATAAAGAATTTCAGAGAAAAACCGTTCAGCTTGTAAAGGAAAACATCGATCTTGAATATCTTAAAGGTGGAACCGAGATTTATGAATTGAACGATAAAACAATTGAATTGATTAAAAATAATCAGAAGCCGGATAATGTTAAAATAATAAACCTCATTAAGTCTATTCAAAAACAAGCCGAAGAAAACAGTGGTGATTTAATTCTTATTTCTCTTCAAGATAAAGCTCAAGCAATTCAAGATAATTATGAAGACAGAATTATCTCAACAGAAGAAGCACTCGCACAGCTCGAAACCAACATCAAAGCGTATCAAGAAAAAGAGAAAAAGAAAAAAGAGAAAGGATTTGACAGCTTAACGTTTTTTATTAATTCCCTCCTCGAAGAAAATAAAATAGCAGAATCGGAAAAACTTGCAAAAGAAATGAGCGAATCTTTTTCTAAGTATCCTAATTGGAAATCGAGCGAAAAAGAAACCCGCGAACTAAGAGAATCACTTTACTTCTCAGTACTCACTCAAGTAGATGATGTTGATAATGCTTACAAATTAATTGATAACCTTTTTAACATATTGATTAAAGCAAATGAAGACTTGGCAAGATAAAAAGGAGTTCAAGAATAAAGTTTTAACGGTTGCAAAACAGTTAAATATAAAGGTGAAATCTATTTCACTTCGCCAAATGAAAAAGAAATGGGCGTCCTGCTCAACAGCCGGTAATCTAAACTTTAATTCGGAACTTCTTGAAATGGAAAAGAAACTTGGTGAATATGTAATAGTTCACGAACTTTTACATTTTCAAGTACCAAACCACGGCAAACTCTGGAAAAGTTTAATGCGTGCTTATCTAGGTAAGTATGAAAAAATTGAAAGAAGGTTAAAGACAAAAGTGAAAGATTAAAAATGGTTAAAACTCATTAATTATTCCAAAATGTATTTTCCCTTCTCCGAATGAATTACCTTTTGCAAGAGCAAGATTAACTTTGTGTATGATTTATCCCAATGTTCACACGGAATAAATAAATATTAGTAGTTCTTTTCTATAAATAAAAAAGATTGCCCCATTATTTTAAGGGAGAAATCTATGTACTATGAAGCTGTAAGTGTAAAATATATTCGCGATTATCTTTTAGAAGTTGCTTTTATTGATGGGACTAAAGGGATCGCTGATTTTGCCGACTATGCTAAACGTGGTGGTATATTTTCGGACTTGAGAGATATTGAATTTTTTAAAAAAGTTTTTATTAATCCAGATTTTGGTGTTTTAACCTGGCCCGGAGATATTGACATAGCTCCAGAAACGGTTTATACAAAAGTCACCGGTAATCCATTAAAACAAGTTGTTTAAGAAGTATTTTCTTCATTAGGTCACATCTGAGTTCTAATAAAAAACTAGAACTCATTAATTATTCCAAAATGAATTTTGCTGCCAGTGATTGAATCACCTTGCACGAGAGCGAAGCTAATGCGAAGAACATTATTGTTAATTTATCATTTTCAAAATATAATTCCATTATATTTGCTTTAAGAAATATGGAGAAACAATGACAATAACTAAAACAAAATCGCATATCAAGATTGCACGGAGCGAATGGGAAAAATTGAAAAAGAATCCGGCAACAAGCGAAACTATTGAACTCCTGGAAGATATATCCGATTTAGAAAAAGCAAAGAAAATTTCCGGGAAAAGCATTTCTTTAGAAGCATATCTTAAGAAACGTGGCTTATAAAATAAAGGGCACTTCTAAAAACTGTTGTTTTTAAAAATTTCACGCTAAGAACGCAAAGAAAACGCAAAGAGCGCAGAGAAAATTGTAGTTTTTAGAAGTGCCCTAAATATAAAACCATCGGCTCTAAAGGATTTAGATTCTTTGCCCGATAAAGAAGTGAAAAAAATATTCATTCGTTTAGTGCAATTGAAAGATGAGCCAAGACCAATCGGTGTTCAAAAATTATCTGCTCAAGAAGGTTATCGAATTCGCTCCGGTAATTACAGAATCCTTTATGAAATCAATGATGAGTCTGAAACTGTATTTATTTTCAGAATAAAACATCGAAAGGAAGCTTACAAATAATTTTTGCAGCCACTACTTATTTAACAATTCAACGAAAAATTAAAACTCATTAACAATTCCAAAATGTATTTTCCCTTCGCCGAATGAATCACCTTTTGCAAGTGCGAAACTTACTCCAAGGACTCCAAGACCGGTTTCGATATTCAAACCAAAGCCGTATCCAATTTTAAAAGAAGAGCTCTCCGGAATATTTTTTTGTTTATCCCCGTTCCGTAAAAAATATCCGCTGTCAAAAAACAAAAAAGCAAATGAACGGCGTGAAAGCAACAATCTATATTCCAGATTTGACCAAAGAATTCTATTTCCTTGAAATTGTTTTTCTCTATATCCGCGCAGAGAATTTGTGCCGCCGAGGAAATAAAGATCGCTCAGTTCAACATTGTCTCCACGTAATTCCCGTCCGTGAATACCGAAAGCGGCAACTTGTTTTTGAAAGACCTGTCGGAAAATATTAAAATCGAATTCAAGCCGCTGAAGTGTAATTTCAATTTTTGTATCCGGTGTAATAAAACCGGACGGACCATTTATTTTTTTTGATGTGTACTTGTAAGTATTGTTGAAATAAATTCCTTTTGTCGGCGCATAGAAATCGTCACGTGTGTCTATCTTAAAATTAAAACCACTCGTAAATGAAGAAGAATTGAACACCGTAAAATTAGTCGAACTCAATTCGGAAGGAATTGTTGATTGTGTACTGATAAGTATTGAAGCAGAAATCTCATCTGTCGCAAGATACTCCAGTCTTGCTTCAAGATCCCGCTGAATGTAGGTTGAATCTTGTTTTCGCTGGAATAACCTGCCTTCAATATTGAATGGAAAATCAAACAGCCATGGTTCAAGATAGCGAAGTTCGAGTTCTTGAGATGAACGGTTTTCCTGCTGCCAGCGTAATGATGCCGCGCGCCCTGTCCCGAAGAGATTTCTCAAATTTACATTTACAAACCCGGTTAAATAACCGCTCTCTTTATCATTAGCTGCGGGGACGTATCCCAATATTCCATCAAAAAAATTTGTCTGCTTTTCTTTAATGGAAATTTTCAGAACTCCTTCCTGTTTAGAGTTGAAGTA
>JBBAAM010000097.1:0-6443 GCA_041658245.1 Melioribacteraceae bacterium | reverse complement strand
TGCTAAAGGTTACGGCGTTCGTAATATAAATAAAAGCGATCCGGTTGATGAAAACACTTTATTCATAATTGCATCATGCAGCAAAGCTTTTACAACAGCATCTCTTGCAATTCTTGTTGATCAAGGGAAAATTAAGTGGGATGATCCTGTAACAAAATATCTTCCCGATTTTCAAATGTACGATCCCTGGGTTACAAAGGAAATTACCATTCGCGATCTAACATCTCACAAAAGCGGATTAGAAACTTTCAGTGGAGATTTTCTCTGGCTTAATTCAACTTACGACAGAAAAGAAGTGATTAACCGCGCACGTTACTTAAAACCGACTTCAAGTTTTCGAAGCAAGTATGGTTATCAAAATATTATGTTCGTTGCTGCAGCAGAAGTAATAAAAGCAGTAACCGATACTTCGTGGAGAGATTATATAAAAACTCATATACTAGACAATTTAGAAATGAAGCATACAGATACTAGTTACGAAATATTTAACAATGATGACAACGCCTCAAAAGGCCATTACAAAAAAGAAAATGTAATGAAAGTTTTTACCGATACACAGATAGATAATGCTCACGGAGCGCTTGGTATTAATTCAAGTGCGATTGAAATGGCGCAGTGGATCCGTTTACAGCTCGGCAAAGGAAAATATAACGGTAAAAGAATTTTCAGCGAACGTCAATCTTCAGAAATGTGGTCAAATCAAACACCAATCGGAATAATGAATTACGGATTGGGTTGGTTTATCCGCTACTGGAACGGAAAAAGAATGTTGAACCACGGAGGCGGAATGCCCGGAATGATCTCTGACGTTACTCTTATTCCCGAAGAAAATTTTGGTTTTGTAATTCTAAGCAATTACGAAACCGGGATGGTGGGCGCAGTTAGAAATTATATTAGCGATCTTTTCACTAATGCTGAACCGAAAGATTGGGAAAAATTAATGTTTGATGGTTTCGCAAGAAGAAAAGAAGCACAAGAAAAAGAATTTAAACGCAGAGAAGAGATACGCGCTAAAGATACAAGACCATCATTGCCGTTAGAAAAATATTGCGGAATGTTTGAAGATAAAATGTACGGTAAAGCAGAGGTATCGTTGAAAGATGGGAAATTATTTTTACAGTTTATCCCGACACCAACTTTTCGGGGTGAATTAAACCATTATCAATACGATATGTTTTATATTGATTGGGAAGATGAATTCTTAACACGCGGCTGGGTAAAATTTGATATGAATTTCAATTCAGATATTAAGAAAATGACTTTCGAAGTTCCCAATTCTCCGGATTTCATTTTTACTGAACTCCTCTTTGAAAAATTACCCGAGAAAAAATAATTTCTTAGCAAGCACCTGAATATCAGTGAAGGATTATTTTGGTGCTTGCATTTTTTTAAAGCTGATAGTAATACGAATCAATTTTTTCAGTTGTTCGGTAATAATAAGAACTTAATCCTTTACAAATCGTCTTAATACTTACTCAAATAAAAATTAAGGACCGCTATAAATGAAAGATCAAATTAGATTCTTATTCCTAACAGTTTTATTTCTTCTTGCCTCGTTAACAGCAATATCTGCCCAGCAAAAATTTTATGTTAACTTGAATGACCGTGCAGACGATCTTTTTAAAGTTACTTTGATACCGGAAAAACTCTCGGATCAAAATAAAATTTATCAGTTTGCATCAACTGCACCGGGAACATATCAAACAATGGACATCGGCAGATATGTCCGTTCATTCAAAGCTTATGATGATAAAGGAAATGAATTGGGGTCTAAGCAAATCTCAACTAATCAATGGGAACTTGAAGAACCTTCTAAGACAGTAAAATTAGTTTATACGATTGCCGAAACATGGGACGCCCCAATGAAAGAAAATCCGGTTTATGCAATGTCCGGTACTTCAATTGAAAACGATCACGTTCTCATCAACGGTCAATGTGTGTTTGGTTATTTTCACGGGATGCAAAAAACTCCGATCAAAATTAAATTGGATTACCCAAAAGAATGGCTTGCCGGGACAGCATTAAATCTTGACAAAGATGGTTTCTATGATGCGCCGGATTATGATTATGCTGTTGATTCTCCGATCCTCCTTGGTAATCTTACAAAAGCAACTACCAAAATTGAGAACACTTCAATTGATGTTTATACATATTCCAAAACAAATAAAATTACATCCGAACAATTATTAATGCTTCTCGAAGATATGCTGACTGCTACAAGTCAATTCACACAAGGGCTTCCTGTGGATCGTTATACTTTTCTTTTCCATTTTGAAAATTTCTCTGCCGGTGCTTGGGAACATAATTTCAGCTCTGAATATGTTTATAGTGAAGCACCATTAGAAGGACCTTTTGCTAAAGAAATGAAATCTGTTGCAGCGCACGAATTTTATCATGTTATAACTCCACTGAATATTCATAGCGAATTGGTTGGTAATTTCAATTTTGAAAAACCGACTATGTCTCAACATATTTGGCTATATGAAGGAGTAACAGAATGGGCTTCCGATATTCTCCAGTTGCGGGATTATCTAACCTCTCTCGATGATTTCCTTGCCGAAATAAAAACTAAACTTTTTCTCAACGATAATTATGACCCGGCGATTTCACTTGTGGACCTCTCTCTTCATTCAACCGAAAGGCAAGATCAATATGGAAACATTTATCAAAAGGGTGCTGTTGTTGCCTGCTTGCTCGATATCCGTCTGCTCGAACTTTCAAAAGGAAAAAAGGGATTGCGGGAAGTGATAAATCAACTGCATAAAGATTATGGTGCCAACAAAGCATTCAGCGAAAAAGATTTTTTTGATGAATTTGTAAATCGTACTTATCCCGAGATCGCAGATTTTATTAATAGATACATTAAGGGAACTGAGAAACTGCCTGTCGAGGAATATTTTGGAAAACTTGGAATTGAATACAAAGAATTTGTAGGGATTGACAGTTCAAAAATTTCTCTCGGATTCGGAATTGGAGTGAAGGATAATAAATTTGTTGTTACAAAAGTTGACAACATAACCGAAGATGGTCTTAGAGCAAATGATTTTATAATAAAAGTAAATGGAGAAGATGTTACACTTCAAAATGCACAGACAAAATTTGCTTTTATGAAGAATATGAAAGTTGGTGATTCTTTCGTATTAACTATAGAGCGTAATGGTGCCCAAAAGGAGGTTCAATGCTCTATGATACCAAAATCAATCAAACATCAATTTAAGGTTCTTGATACTGCTTCCGATCAACAGCTCGAATTACGAAGTGCCTGGATGAAAAATTTATAAGAAGTTTTTAACCCCGGCGTTATTATTAACCGCCAGGGCTTTTGTTTTACTCCTTTATTAACATACTTTTTTCTATTAGATTTACTTCGGATAAGCAGCCACTCAGGTAAAACAATGATTCGAAAATTTCAAATTAGAATATTACTTGCAGTTCCAGCTATTATTTCTATTCTCTCGTGCTCTTCAACATCCATTCTAGATAAAGTATATCCCACTTTGAGCGACGGCAAATACGATAGTGAGTTTCCATACAAAAATTCATCGCAGCAGCTTGAAGAGGTAAGTAATTCTATCCGATTGATCAATAGTATAGCATTTTATGAAAGTTATGTGTTCGATCAAAAAAATAAAATGACCTTAAAACAATTGATCCAAACAGATATAGAAAATAAGGCAACTGAAAAAGTTTATTTTAACCGTACGGCTTCAGGAACGGGAACAATTATTTTTGCACATCAAGGTTTAGTCGCATTACTAACTGTTGCCCATATTGTTTCATCCCCCGATACTGTCGTTTCATATTTTGTAAATCCGGATGGAACATCATCACAATTTGTTGAAAGCGTTTCAATTAAATCAAAGCAAACAAATTACATTTCCGATTTTCCCGAGAATGGCGAGCTTGATGTAATTTTACTTGATAAAAATTTGGATGTGGCACTGCTTGGTAAAAAGTATTCGTCGAATGAAACTAATAACATGACCGTTTTTCAATATCCGTGGGGTAATTCAACCGAGCTCGAATGGGGAAGTTTTATTTATGTTTTTGGATTCCCGATGAATTATAAAATGATCTCAAAAGGAATTGTCAGCAGTCCTAGCAAAGAAAAACATCAATTTATTATTGATGCTGTTTTTAACCGTGGTTATAGCGGCGGAATTGTTTTGGCAATTCGTGATGGTGTTCCAAATTTTGAACTGGTTGGAATTGTAAAATCAGTACCTGCCGAATTTGAATACACATTACGTCCTCTAATAAAAGAAAGAGATCTTGAGTATAACCCGATGCTTCCGTATAAAGGCGATGTTTATGTTGATAAGGAACAGGTGCTTCGCATTGGCATAACTAAAGTTATCGGAATAGAAAGTGTTAAAGATTTCTTGATATCACGAAAAGATGAATTGATCAGCCGGGGTTACACTTTCCGGAATCTTTTTGTAATGCCAAATCAAACTATATTAAAACAAGTTCATTGAAGAGCTTTCAGCGTTCAGCTATCAGCTTAAAATTTAATAACTGAAAACTGATTGCCGACAGCTACTCCATAACTTCTTTAATTTCACCGCGTGCTACAGATTCAATCACATCTGCGAAAAGATCCATTTCAGAAAGCATTGTATAAACATTTGGTGTAATGCGTAATCCTTTGAACTCTTCAAAAATAATTACAACTACAAAGATTCTATGCTTACTTAATAAATACTCTGCAAGTTTACTTATGTTAACGCCTGTAATATTAAAATTAACTATTCCCGCCCAATTTGATTCATCATCTATATCAATCAAAAATTTAACGTTATCATATTTTTTAACACGGTTGATCCAACGTTTGTGAAGATAACGGAATCTTTCGGCTTTTCTATCAATTCCAATTGCTTCGTTGAATGCAAGAGCTTCTGCAATAGCATTATGATTCGCAGCCGGATGAGTTCCGATCTCTTCGAACTTGCGGATGTTGTCTTCCATCTCTTTCGATGCCGCCATTAAAGGCCATACTTTTTTTATGAGATTTCTTTTTACATACAACATACCGGTTCCGATCGGAGCGTAAGTCCATTTATGAAGTGATGTGCCAAAATAATCGCATTCAATATCTGAAAGAGTGTAAGGAAAATGATTAAACGAATGTGCCCCGTCTACAATAACTTCAATCCCTTTTTCATGTGCTGCTCTGCAAACATCGCGTACAGGAAGAATTTGACCGGTTAGAAAACAAGTGTGACTGATCAATATTATTTTTGTCTTTGGAGTAATTCCGCTTTTCAGTGCTTCTACATAATCATCTTTATTTTCAAGAGGAGCCGGGTATTGAACCTTGTTTACTTTTATTCCTATTCGTCTTTCCATTTGATTAAATGTTGTTAACATGCGGGGATAATCTTGTGTTGTTGTAAGAATTTCATCTCCGGGTTTGAAATCAATTCCCTGTTGAATAATTTGCAAAGATTCGCTATCGTTTCTAGTTATGGCAATTTCTTCTTTATCGCATCCGAATACAATTGCTAATTTTTCACGTACTGTTTCAACTTTCGGTTCAACATGCTGCCACATATAATAAGACGGCGCTTGATTGCTGTAATCTATATAACGCTTGAATGCATCTATAACAACTCGCGGAGAAGGAGAAACACCTCCGTTATTTAAGTTGATAAGCGTACGGTCAACATCAAATGCCGATTGAATTCTGCCCCAGAAATCTTCATCACTTGCTGAAGCAACCGGAGAAATTGAAGGATTTAATTTTTCTATTGCTTCTGTTGCTCTAGCAAAAGCATCTGTTCTTAAAGCAATGAATGCCCCGCCAGTTGAGATCATAAACCTATTTAGAAATTGACGACGTGAGTACATTTGATATTCTCCCGATTTTCTAGATTGAATTGATTGTAAGTTTTGCAATTAAGAAAACAAAGTCAATTTTATTTTTGAATCGCCCATAGAAAAGTAGAGGGGCTATTCATTCGCTACACATATTCTTGAAAGTGGTATGGATTTAAGATATATTTAATCGTTATTGGATATGCTAATTCTAAAACAACTGAAATCTACCCCGTGAGATATTATGTATATGTTTTACAGAGTAAATATTTACCCCGTTGGATAATGCCATTGAAGAATGGAGTGAAAAATAAAAACCAAATATCCAACGGGGTGAATAAAGGAATTTTATCTCACGGGGTGAATATGCATGTAAGTAATAAAACACTTGGAAAAATTATTAATCCCTTAGATCATGCAATACAAAAACAAAATAAATACAAATTTATGGAGTCTATCCAACCATATTAGAAGGATAAACGAACAATTATGTAGTTACACTAGTGTACTGCCACTAACGCTTCCTTACACTTCATTACTTTAGCCATTATAGTTTCAGCGTCTTTAGTCCATTTGAAAATTTTAGGTTGTTCATTATGTACAGTGAGAAAATCTCTAATAGCTGT
>JBBAAM010000096.1:0-6544 GCA_041658245.1 Melioribacteraceae bacterium | reverse complement strand
ACCCGGCAAAGTTGACTTTTCTTTCTTCTGGGGCATGCCCCAGAAGAAAGAAAACTGTACATTAGTGTTACCGAAAACTGTACATTCCTATTTACCGAAAATTGTACATTGTCGTTTACCGATTACAACCGGAAGAAAAGTATTATAGTATGGCAGATGAAGGGATCATTTAATTTCAAATTTCATAATGTATAGTTTAAGTCCCCCAATTCCATAGAATATGTTTAACTTTCGTAAGTAATAGTAAATGTTATTTCCCTTTGAATAAATGTTAATCAAATGTCTAAAATCTTACTAAATCAGTATTACCAAAACCTTGACCGAACTCTGCAATTCGGAAAAAGTCGAAATGAGCAGAGTATAAGGAATCATTTTTGGGCTTTGCTTAACGAGTATGCTAGGAAATTCAACTATGAGGTAGTCCCAGAGGTTGCCGTAATGGGGACCAAAGGTAAAAAAGTGCACCCTGATGGTACGGTAAAAAACCTCTGGGGTTTAGATATTGGGTTATGGGAAAGCAAAGATGAAAAAGACGACATCGAAGCTGAAATTGATGCCAAAATAAAAAAGGGTTACCCACTTACAAACATACTTTTTGAGGACAGCAATATTGCAGTTTTGTTTCAAAGAGGTGAAGAAGTGAGTCGTGTTAAAGTAAGAGATGCTGATAACCTTCATCAACTCCTTACTGATTTTTTCTCTTTTAAAAGTGAAACGGTATATAAGTTTGAAGATGCAATTGAAAAGTTCAAAGCTGATATTCCGATTATTGTTGAAACTCTGAGAAATAAAATACTTGAAAGTAGAGAAAAGAATAAAAACTTTTTAGCTGCGCAAGCTGCTTTTTTTGAATTATGCAAAGTTGAAATAAATCCAGATATAACAAAAGAAGATATTCGGGAAATGTTGATTCAACATATACTTACCAGTGATATCTTCAACAAAATATTTGATGACCCTGAATTTCATCACCATAATACAATTGCGGCAGAACTGGAAAAATTAATAGGTATTTTATTCACTTATGCAGAACTTAAAAATCTACTATACAGTATCGAGCATTATTACGAAGCAATCAACGCCACTGCAGCAAGTATTACTGACCACCATGAAAAACAAAAATTTCTAAAAGTTCTTTATGAAAATTTTTATAAAGTATACAATCCTAAAGCTGCTGATCGTCTCGGAGTGATTTATACACCCAATGAGATTGTACAGTTTATGGTGCAAAGTACCGATTATTTTTTACAAAAGCATTTTGGTAAAACCCTTGCTGACAAAAATGTAGAGATACTTGATCCTGCAACGGGAACGGGTACATTTATTTGTGAAATTATTGAAAACGCTATCCCCCAAGATCAATTGGATTACAAATTTAAAAATGAAATTCATGCCAATGAAGTAGCAATATTACCATACTACATTGCTAATCTGAATATCGAATATACCTTCAAACAAAAGATGCAATACTACGCAGAGTTTCCTAATCTTTGCTTTGTAGATACTCTTGATAATATTGATGCTTTATCATTTGTTGGTAAACAACATATGATGTTTGGTTTAACTTCTGAAAACACAAAACGCATACACCTTCAAAACACAAAAAAAATATCTGTTATTATTGGCAATCCTCCTTATAATGCTAATCAACTCAACGAAAACGAAAACAATAAAAACCGTGAATATCCTTTTATTGATAAAAGAATAAAGAACACATACATAAAACAAAGTACTGCCCAAAAAACTAAGGTTTATGATATGTATGCCCGTTTTTTACGATGGGCAAGTGATAGAATTGATAAAAATGGTATAGTTGCTTTTGTTTCAAACAACTCATTTGCCGATTCTAGAACTTTTGACGGTTTCAGAAAATGTATTGCACAAGAGTTTAATGAAGTTCATATAGTTGATTTGAAGGGTAACGCAAGAACAAGTGGTGAGCGCAGACGAAAAGAGGGAGGAAACATATTTAGTGATGAAATTAGAGTTGGTGTTGCTATATATTTCTTAGTTAAGAATGAAAAGGAAATTGATTGTAAGATCTATTACAATTCAATCCAAGACTATGCAAAAGCAGATGAAAAAAAAGAATATTTGAAAGGGAAAAAAATTGTTGATTTTCATTTTGTTACCATTCATCCTGATAAAACCAATAACTGGATTAATCTGTCTGAGGAAAATGATTGGGAAAGGTTATTGACTCTGGCAGATAAAGATGTGAAGCGAGGAAATAAAAAAGAAGCAGTATTCCAACTTTATTCAAATGGAATTGTCACCGCAAGGGATGAATGGACTTACGATTTTGATAAAAATGTTCTTCAGAAAAAAGTATTATACTTCTGCGATTTTTTTGAGAATGAAAAGGCAAGATGGAAAAGTTCAGACAAGAAAACTGCAATAATTGATTTTGTTGATAGAACAATAAAATGGACCGAAGAACTTGAAAATCATTTGATAAAAGGTTCTAATTTAAAGTTTAATAATAATAAGATTAGAGAATCTTTATATAGACCTTATATAAAACAATTTACATACTTTGACAGAATCATTACACATAGGGTTTATAAAAACGAAGATATATTCGGGATAAAAGAACTAAATAAAAATCTTGTAATTTGGTTTTCTGGTATTGCAGGATCGAAACCATTTCAAGTATTATCATCAGATAAAGTCTGCAGTTTTGATTTACTTGAAAAGACCCAATGCCTCCCATTCTATCGATATAATAAAGAAGGTAGCCGCATTGAAAATATTACCGATTGGGGTTTGTCTCAATTTGTCAATCATTATCAGGATAATAAAATAAGCAAAGAAGATATTTTTCATTACACATACGCAGTGCTTCACAATCCTGCATATCGCAAGAAATATGAATTGAATCTGAAACGTGAATTTCCTCGACTACCATTCTACAAAAATTTTAAGAAATGGGTCGATTGGGGTAAGAAGCTTATGGATCTGCATATTCGATATGAAAATGTAAGTCTATTCCCACTACAAGAACATACCTATACAGTGAAAGCTGAAGCAAAACGTCAAATAGAATTGTATGTTAATGTAGCTGAACCTGAATCACTTTATACACGTCAACCAAAAGTAAAAGCTAAACTCAAAGCTGATAAAGAAACAGGAATAATAGAAATTGATGAACTCACTTTCTTAACGGGAGTGCCTAAAGAAGCCTGGGACTACAAACTTGGTAACCGATCCGCACTGGAGTGGATACTTGACCAGTACAAAGAAAAGAAACCCAAAGACCCAACTATTGCGGAGAAGTTCAATACTTACAGATTTGCCAATTATAAAGACAAAGTTATTGACTTATTAAAGCGAGTTTGTACAGTCAGTGTTGAAACGGTAAGAATCATTAAAGAAATGGAACAATCTACAGATTCAAAATAAAAAGGCGGCACATATCAAGAAACTCGCTGCGTTCTCCGAGGAAGTAGATTACTCCTAGTGCTAATCAGAGTAAGGGATCTATCACCTAATTTACTTTACATTCAATGTGAAAATTAATATCTTTATACATATAAACTAAAATAATATATTATGCCTACCCTTTCAGCAATACCCATCAGGGAACCTTGGATTGATATGATTCTTATTGGCGTAAAAACCTGGGAAATTCGGACGAAGAACACTTTGAAAATTGGCCCGGTTGCTTTAATTCGTAGTGGTTCTAAAACGGTTGTAGCTACGGCCACACTCGCAGAGGTAGTGATAGTAACACGGAAGTTAGCTCGTGCCAACGCAGAGTTAATGGGGATGACTGAGGGCGAAGCACTCTCTTGTGTTGGAGAATATGCATGGGTCCTTGAAGATGTTGTAGTGTTAAAGAAACCTGTTCCCTATATGCATCCCTCAGGAGCTATAACCTGGGTGACTCTTGACGAACCCACCACTAAGAAGGTCAAGGCAGAAGCAACCCGTTCACGTTGATGAAGGCAACTTAAAAAAATCTATTTGTTACCTGTCTATAAAAAGGCGGTACATAATGTCTCGTTGCATTTCTCATGCAAAGGATGAAGTACCTCCTCTTATTTAAACAGCTACTTTATTTTTTTTAATTCCTCTAACCGCTCCTGGCAAAGTTTTACAATGCTTTTATCAAAAGCTTCCGGGAATCGAACAATGACAGCCTCAAAAGTCATATCCTGCAAGCCCTTTTCTACTAAAACCTTATATCCCATTGCCTCTATACTTCTGTTAACTACTCTCTCTGCTGCTCCAATGATCCCATAACTCTTTATCATTGGTCTGGTTCTACCTGCAAGAGTTCTCCTTTTATTCTTGTCCGATAGAATTTCTTCATATGCAAAAAGTGCCTTCCATAACTCTGTTTCCAATTCACTTTTGGCATTCTGAGCATTAGCACGAAGTTCTATTGCTCGACGATGTGCTTCTCGTGCAAGGTCAGTACACTTATTTGCAAATTGTATACATTCCTCTGGAGTCTTTAATTTGCTGATTATCTCATCCATTTTTTATATATGATTTATTTGAATGCAATCAAGAAAGTCAAATTTACTGAAATACAACAAACTAAAAAAGTAGGCGGTACATTTTGTCTCGCTGCATTTCTACCCTGTCTGATGGGTAATAGAATGTACCGCCTAAAGGTCAATTGTCCTGTCCAAGAAAGAGCTTAAAAGAAGGCGACACTTGTTTGAAAGTGAAAGTCAACTGTCTATAAGACAATGCGGGTAGCATGTCTGCCTGAAAAAAGGAAAGTGTCGCCTGATATCTTTATATATTATAGTTATTACACGTTCAACACAGCATATCAAATTTATGCTAATTGATTTATATTTCATAATTTTATACAAATAAAAAAACATAGAATACGAAACAGATATTCAATTAAACAAATATTAATAGCGTAAGCTATTTTTCTTGCACAGTTATGATTTGCTTATGAAATCTGCATCGCAGGCAATACTTAAAGCAGGGGAAAATCCACGTTTCCTTGGAGCTAAAACCGGACTCGAAAGCAAAAGCATAAAACACATTAATATATTGAGCAATTTCATTGTGAATGAATTATCTGAATTTTAATCCAAGTGTAACATTCACCCCGCTGCCCCAGGTTAATCGTTCAATCTGTGCTTTCATTGCATCATTCATATCAACAGAATAACGAACATCTAAAGTTATAAATCCCAGGAGATCAACCCCTGCACCGGCCTGAAGCATAAAACTGCTTTTATCTCTGCCAGGGTTTGTCACGCTCTCTTTAATAAGGAACGAAGCTGTAGGGCCTCCCATGATGTGTGCACTGATAATCTTGAGATTAATTAGCCTGAGACCAATCATCATCGGTACTTTCAAGGTGTTAATTACAGCTCCTGAATTTTCCTTCAGAGAGCCATAATAAAACTCCGGTTGAAAATAAAGTTTACGTCCAAATTGAAAGAAAACTCCAGCCTGAAAATTTGATTTCAATTGATCCGTAATTGCCTTTTGGTCAATGGTTGGAGTATACAGATCAACACCAACTTTAGGTCCAAACCAAAAATTAGGTTTTTTCTTGTCGGATGTTTCTGTGGTAGATTGATCCTGAGCAAAAGAGATGCCTGAAAAAAGCAATAAACCTAAAACAATGAGTGACAGAATCTTTTTCATAGTAGGGTTTTTATTAAATTAGATTATGATATTCAAAATTAATAATTATTCTTATAAAAAATTCTGAATTTTGAAAATTAAATGAAGTGTTTACTAACCTGATTAATTCATAAACTTAAAATTAAACATAAAAAATGACTTTTGCGCTTGTGTTTTTTCTGACAGGTTTCGTGATTTAGTTTTATGGATGTGATTCTTCGATTTTTATCTGGATACTACACTAATTTTTTCATGATAGCATTTACTTTTGGCTCAAAATCTTTCAATAGGGCATACTTTTCCCAATCATTTATTGAGACAAGAATGGTGATTAACGAAGATGGAGAACTTGCTACTTGCAAATCAGATGGGATAAGAAAAGTCTGTGAAACATGTGGGGAAGATTATTATAAAATACTTACTTCTAAAATTGATCTTCCTCCTGATCTCCCCAAAAAATCATAATTCAACAAAATTAAATAGAATTGGTAATCTCTTACAATGATCAAATCAATAACGCTTGGAGTCCTATCAAACCCTCACCATTTCTACCCTATTTTCGACCAGAATGAATCTTTGCAGATTTAATATCATAACTTAAAGAAATGCCGGGTTATCAAGGATTTGTTTCACCTATGTTTCACCCGAGATAAAATAAAAAAGGGATAGATACTCTCTAACCCTTTGATTTACAATTGTGGGGGATGAGGGATTGGCTTCGCCGAGCCGTTTAGGAGGCCCTTACAACTCAAAAACCGTCCTCCGCTGCGCTGAGTCCTGTTTTTATTTTTATTTCCCTTATGCAGGTAAATCTGCAACGGGCTATAAAAATAAAAACCAGCCACTATCGTGACCGGTTTTTGGGTTGTGGGGGATGAGGGATTGGCTTCGCCGAGCCGTTTAGGAGGCCCTTACAACTCAAAAACCGTCCTCCGCTGCG
>JBBAAM010000095.1:0-6569 GCA_041658245.1 Melioribacteraceae bacterium | reverse complement strand
AGTTTCTTGAGTTGTTCTATTTCTGTCATAAAATTCCTTTTTTATTTATGACAAAGATAAACAAAGTTTATGACAATGTAAAGCTATTTCTGTGGCAGAACACTAGAGCTGCAAATAATAATTGGGTTTTGATCGGAGTTAACTTTGCATTCGATAAAGCAACGCTTTTACCGGAAGCTTATCCAATTCTTTACGATGCTGCAAAAACATTGTTGAAGAATCCAGAAATAAAAGTTGAGATCCAGGGTAACTGTGATTATATCGGCTCCGTTGCTTACAACAATGAACTTTCATTAAGGAGAGCTGAAACAGTGAAAATGTTTCTTGTTTCCAAAGGCGTTGCTCAAAACAGACTTACAACTGTCGGTTACGGAAAAGGAAATCCAGTTGCGGATAACGAGACAGAAGAAGGCAGAGCAATGAACAGAAGAATTGTGTTTAGAATTATTAAATAACTAAGTTTTTTAAGCAATGCATGAATGTCTCTGTAACTTAAAGTTACAGAGATACTCATAGGAATTTTGATTTAACCCGGATAAACTTATAATTATTAAATAAATATAGAACCTTACCATGATTATGCGAAAATACATTTTTTTTATTTTTTTTATTTCCTTAAGCTTATTTACAAGTTGTAAGGATAGTACTAATAATCCTCAACCTGGGAATAACATAACCGTGTCCTTAGCGATTGATAAAGGATTGAATAAAATTGGAGCTGATACAATAGTTCTGGATACTGTAAAAATTTTACTCAAAGACATTAAATTCCGGCAAGCCACAGGAGATTCATCAAATGTAAAAGTAGGACCTATTGTTGTAAAACTGAATTTGAACGGAACCCCAACAGAATTTGCCGCAGGTAATGTAATAGCGGGAAACTACTCCAAGATTAAATTTCGGTTGCATAAACCTGAAGATGCTGATGTAATTTCTGATCCAGAATTTAAAGCCGGTTCCGGCGGAGATTTAAGATATTCAGTAATCGTTAAAGGAAAATTCAACGGTGTATCATTTATTTATAAATTTACAAAGACGGCGACTCAAGAAGTGAATTTGAAAAATTCTATAAACTTAACTAACGATGTTAAAACTAATGTTACTCTATCGGTAGATGTGAATTCTTGGTTTTATAAAGGAACTCTAGTTCTTGATCCCAATAACACCGTCAACAAGAACGATATTGATAATAACATAAAAGACTCTTTCCTAAAAGCTTTCCGCGACAGCAATAAAGACGGTATTGCCGATTAATTAAAGTGGCTTGATTCGTCAAGCCACAATTTTGATATTAATGGGAATTTTGATTCGACCTGGATAAACTGAGCGATCTAAGTTCTAAATAATTTGTTATTGCATAGCTATTACTATGTAACTAATACTATACAGAGAATCTAAAAATGCGAAGAATATATTTTACCATTTTAAAAGGAGTTATAGTTATGAAAAAGAATTTTTTGTTCGGTATGGTTTTGGGTATGATGATGATCTTAGCAAAACCAATTGCAGCGCAAGACCACGGATTCGGGATGGGATTGATTTTGGGAGAACCAACCGGGTTGAGCGCAAAACTCTGGACGTCAAAGGCAAATGCTTTTGATTTCGGTCTTGGTTTGTCCGTAGGTGGCGACCGTATCTCATACAAAGGCAACTACGATGGAAGCAGCCGCGTCCGTTTTCACATGGATTATCTATGGCACTCATTCAATGCAATAAGTTCAACCGAAAGATTTCCGCTCTATTACGGAATCGGAGGCAGATTTAACAGCGGCGGAGGTTATGACGGTTCACTTGGTATAAGAGGCGTATTTGGTATAGCCTGGTTTCCACATTCAACTCCGATAGATGTATTTTTTGAGTTAGTGCCGGTGTTTCAGGTTACCCCACTAACCGGGCTGGGAATTGATGGCGCGCTGGGAATAAGATATTTCTTTAATTAAGAAAAAATAATTGTAGGCCACCTTGTAAGCAAAGGCGTTGAAAGAAATAAAGAATCGTTTTAAATAATTATTGGAGAAACAAAATGAAAAAAATAAAAGGGATAATTTTAATTTCAACATTAGCCGTGTCTATTTTTATTTACGGTTGCAGCGCAAGCAATACCGTTAAAGGAGGAGCTATAGGCGGAGTTAGTGGTGGTGTGGTCGGCGGAGTTATTGGGCATTATGCAGGCAACACTGTGCTGGGCGCAATAATAGGTGCAGCTGTTGGTGGTACCGCAGGAGCTTTGATTGGAAACTATATGGATAAGCAAGCCGATGAAATGAAGAATGACATTGCAGGTGCAAAAATAGAAAGAGTTGGCGAAGGTATAAAAATAACTTTCGATTCGGGAATATTATTTGCAACCAATTCCTCAATGCTTGAACCTCAAGCTAAAACTAATATCAATAAACTTGCTGCCATTCTAAACAAATATCCTGATACAAATATTTTAGTAACTGGGCATACCGATTCTGATGGTGCTGAGCAATACAATCAAACTTTGTCTGAAAGCAGAGCTAAATCAGTTTCGAATTATACTGCGATGCAAGGAGTTTCTTCTTCAAGATTTTCAGTTGTTGGACTCGGTGAAAGCGAACCTGTTGCTTCAAATGATACTCCGGATGGAAAACGTATGAACAGACGGGTCGAGATTGCTGTTTTTGCAAATGACAAACTCAAAAAGGCTGCTGAGAGCGGTGGACTTAAATAATAGTTCTTGTGATAATAACCCAACGTTCTAGTACGGATTATGTTAGAATTTTGACTCACCTGAAAGATGTAGTTCCTTTTTCATCCCTTTGACCGATTGAATTTACGTCCTAATTAGTTGCATCTTAATTTCGGAAGCAAGTGAAGAATGCTATAATAAAATAAATAAGGAGTACCTATATGAAACATTTCAATCTTATAGTTACAGAGGGTATTATGAAACTGATTATACGGTCGTTTCAATTTTCAGTTGTAATTATTGCACTCACAGCACTTACGATCACACAATTGAGAGCGCAAGTGAATATTAAGCTTGGCGGCGGCATTGGCCTAATGAGTCCGGCTTCAAACTTCAGCGGCTCAACCATTGAATACTATAACGGTTCCAGTTATGGACTCAGCAGTGGTCTTAACATTCATGGAAAGGCGAAGATCGGGTTGTCCGGATTGAATCTCGCTGCTGAAATTGATTACTCATCGTTAAGTAACACTGGAAATTCTGAACCAGGACAGGGAAAAGTGGATATATCGCAAAAGATACTGTCGCTGAAAGTGGGACCTGAATTTCGTCTCAGCTTACCTGCGTTACCCATTACTCCGTACATCGGCGTAAATCTCGCATTGAATTCGTTCAGCGGCGAGACGACGTTTCAAGGGGTTTCCAAAGTTCCGAGCGCAACGTATAGTGTGAAAGGTGCAACACGGTTTGGCGTAGGGTTCTCGGCGGGAACGGAAGTGAGCATAGGTCCTTTCCTATCGCTTGACTTTAATATCTCGTACAACTTGATGAATCTCTCCGGCAAAGAATGGAACGACGTCAATCCGGGAATAAACCAACGCATTGATTCCTATCTTTCTTTGAATGACGAACAAGATACTCAGTACTCTGCGGGGGACGATAAACATTTCATTTCAAACGCGCGGAGTATTCATTCGATTCTGTTCACGGCAAGCATCTTGTTCGGTTTGTAGTACAATGAAGCTAACAAATATATCAACCGATCATAAGGAGTTTATCTATGAAACATTTTAATCTTGCAATTATTGCACTGTGTGTATTTTTCTTAGTTCAGACGTCCTACGCACAAGAGCGTAAATTTGGACTCGGCGTAATCATCGGTGAACCGACAGGCTTCAGCGCGAAGTTATGGACGTCGAACAGCAACGCATTTGATTTTGGTCTCGGCTGGTCAGTAATTAATAAATATAATGATTCTGGAAACCGTATGCACTTTCACGTGGATTATCTATGGCATTCATTTAACGCTATCTCCTCTTCTGAACGATTTCCTTTATACTATGGCATCGGTGGACGGTTCAAAGGCGGTGGAAATGAAGGTTCGTTTGCGGTTCGCGGTGTATTAGGAATTGCATGGATGCCGCGCCAAACACCCATTGATATATTTCTCGAGGTGGCTCCGTCGCTCGAGCTTACACCATCAACAGGTTTTGCTATTGATGCTGCTATTGGTGCGAGATACTATTTTTAATTGAGATTATACCATGAAAAAAATCAGATTATTACTCATCGAAGATAACCGTCTTCTTCGGGATGGAATCCTTTCGATTCTTAAACCTCATAAGGATATCGTTATTTTCGCCGCATCCGGAGACGGTAAGAACACTCTTGTAAAAATCAAGCAGTTAAAACCAAATGTGGTTCTTTTGGATTTGGGATTGCGAAGTCAAAATAGTTTACATGTTGTGGAAATAGTGAAGAAAGATTTCCCGGAAGCAAAAGTCATTGTTATGGATCTTGCGCCTGTACAAGCCGATATCTTACAGTATGTAAAAGCAGGTTCCAACGGCTTCATCCTTAAAGATGCATCGCTTAATGATTTTTTAATTACTATACGAACAGTAGCAGAAGGGTCAACTGTTCTTCCGCCACTTTTAGTTGATTCCCTTTTTTCCCAGATTGTAGATCACGCGGTAAGAGAAGGTAAATCCAAAATAAAAGAAGCAGTTCGGATGACAAAGCGGGAACGGGAAGTTATCACCCTACTTAGTGAAGGTATGAGCAACAGAGAGATCGGTCAAAAAATTCGCATTTCAACTTATACCGTTAAGAGTCATATTCATAATATCATGGAGAAGCTTGCACTACACACACGGTTGGAAATTGCAAACTATTCTTACACTGATCAAACTCTTAAGACAATTACCAAGAGTATTTCAATGCTCAACAATTAGTTAAACAATCGCTGTTCGTTCTAACAGTAGTTGGATAAAACAACGGAATAAAAAACAGGAGAACATTATGCGTTATTTTTTTGTATTAATCGTAGCATTTTTCTTGGCAAGCACTTTAACTGCACAAGTAAGTTTTAGTCTCAACTTCAATTTAGATAACCAGCCAGCTTGGGGTCCTACAGGTTATGATTATGCTGAATTTTATTACTTGCCGGATATTGAAATTTATTACAATGTTCCTCAACATCGTTTTTACTATAATGAAAGAGGGCGTTGGATATATTCATCATACTTGCCTTCCCGTTATCGTAATTATGACTTATATAATTCTTATAAAGTAGTGGTGAATGAGCAGAGACCGTGGCGAAATCATGAATCCTACAGAGAAAAATATTCTTCATATAAAGGTAATCACGATCAGCAGCCAATCCGCGATAGCCGGGATTCAAAATATTTTTTGAATAAAAACCATCCCGAGCATAACAACTGGGTAAAGCAACAAAAGCATGATCAAGGTAAAGGCAATGATCAAAATAATAATCGAGACAAGAACAAAAAGAACAAAAAATAACTGGGATGTAAATTACAAAAATTAAAAACCGGTTTTAATTTAACTGAGTTATTGCATTTCGAAACCGGTAGGAAAAGGAGAATTTGTGGAATCGGAATATCTCGACATGAATAAAATATTTACGGCTGTGTTAATAGTATCATCGTTATAATCAAGCAGCTCCTCACCTAAAAGATGTAGTTCCTTTTTAATCCCTATTGTATGGTAGTTTATTTTTACCTACTATTCTTCATAAAGACTTTATAATAAGTTAGGATTGAATAAATGACATTTAGAAAAAGCACAACTATCCGGCAATTCGCACTCTCCACACCTTCAATGAAGGATAATTGGGATATCCAAAAAGCTAAACTCAAAAAGAAGTATCCAAGTTTAACGGATAGTGATTTACGTTATGACGAAGGGAAAAAAGGTGCAATGTGGGAGAAACTTCAATTAAAGCTTGGTCTAAGTAAAGAAGAATTGCGGAAAATAATTGCATCAGTTTAACTGTTTTGTTGAGAAACTAAATTTTAGACTAATTCAAAAAGGGAAAAAATCATGAGCAAAGGTCAAGACAGTAAAAAGGGTTCAAAGAAAGAACCGGCAAAAACCATGAAAGAAAAAAAGGCGGCTAAAAGAGACAAGAAAAATGAAAAGATGCACCATGGAATCCTCAATCAATAAATAACTAAGTTTTTTAAGCTATATATGAATGACGCTGTCAAAGAAGTAAGACTTGGTATGTTGTAGAGCGAAATTTATTTCGCTTTAAGATTTTTTTTAACGAACTGAAGTTTGTTCTATAATCCATAACTGTACTTTTGAGACAACCTCTTTAATGAGAATTTTGATTCAACCTGGATAAACTTATAATTATTAAATAAATATAGGACCTTACCATGATTATGCGAAAATACATTTATTTTATTTTTTTTATTTCCTTAAGCTTATTTACAAGTTGTAAGGAAGGATAGTACTAATAATCCTCAACCTGGGGATAATATAACCGTGTCCTTAGCGATTGATAAAGGATTGAATAAAATTGGAGCTGATACAATAGTTCTGGATACTGTAAAAATTTTACTCAAAGACATTAAATTCCGGCAAGCCACAGGAGATTCATCAAATG
>JBBAAM010000094.1:0-6694 GCA_041658245.1 Melioribacteraceae bacterium | reverse complement strand
CTAAATTAAAACTGTTCAGACAAAGAATTAGAGGTGTTGTTGATAAAAATTTTTTCTTCTTTAGAATAATCCAATATTTTGCTTAAACACCTTTTGCCACCAAATAATCCGGTGAGCCTGAAGAACAAACAATAAATAAAGCTATAAATAAGAAAAGGGTTATATTTTTCATTGGGTAATCCTTTTACTAAAATTAAATAAGAGCTGTTGTAAAATATACTTATTTTACTTTACACTCATTTTGAATAGACTTCGTTAATATATTTTTAGTTTTTCAATATTTTCCATTTTACGAATTAGCTTTATAACGGCGTTGCAACTAAAGCGCCGCCCAGAACAAACGGCTAAGTTTTGTCAACGCAACTTTATTTTATAAATCAGTTTTGTTTTACTAATCAACTTTGAACAACAAACCAACTCTGAAAAGCTAACCTCTATAACTTTATCAAACGACTGCATCAAAGATGCGGTCGCTTTGAGTTGCGGGTTAGGCAAAACACTTAAATAGTTATATCATTGTTTTAAAAATTTACTTATCGACCGATTAATATTCAGTAACTTAATAAAGATACCAAAACTAAAAGCTAAAATGATAATACTTAACTGATTAACTTCCGCATTCAAAAGGATATGTTTTATAACACTTGTAATTGCTACGCAGAAAACAAAAACTCCAACCCATAGAGAAATGGTGTTCATTTTGTAAATGGAAATCTTGCTTTTAAGGGTAACCTTTTCTCTATCCACTTTACTGCTTAATGAATTAGCATTCATCATATCTGAGAATACAAATCCAACCACAAACGAAAACGAAATAGCAGCTAAGAATAATATTATAGAAAAAGTATAATTGGGGAAAAAGTAACCAGACAAAATTCCTAATAGAACAATTGTAGTTTTCATATTATCTCAATATTTAATTTGTAAATTTTTTGCCTAACGGCGTCGCCAATAAGCGGCGCCCCAGAACAAGGATGCCGAATAACAGCAACTACTTTTCATTTATAAAAAATATTTTTTAGAACAACTTATCTTAAAGAGCAACTTGGTTTTATAACCAAACACAATAATTAGAACAATACCGCACTGAAAAACGGCGTCCGCCTTGATTGGCTGGTTAGCCCTTGAAACTAGAATATTGAATAACCTAAACTTACTCCAAAAAATGTTTGGAATCTTTCACTATAATTTGAATAGTATGAACCAGAAACATCAACAAATAAATTCGATAAAATATCTGTTCTAACACCTAACCCAAGTGAATGAACAAATATATTTTTGACTTCAGAATTTCTAGTATATGTAACATTACTACCTTGCATCATATCTAAGTAATTAGTTTTGATTGTTCCTAAATCTTCAACTACTATACCAAGTCCGGAGAGAATAAAAAACTTAATTCTGTTTTGTGGAAAAGGAAAATATTTTGCTTCAACAGCAGTTCGCCATAATCTAGAATCTTCACCAGCAGCAGAAATAAAAATAATTTCAGGAATCCTAAAACCAGAATTAGCATAATTATTGAAATTATAGTGGGAATATTGAAATAATGCAGAAATAAAAAGTTTTTCTGAAAGAGAGTAATCGCAATTTATACCAAAAGTAATTCCATTACTCCAATAAGCATTATCTCCATCAGTTGCTGTTTCACTATATAAAGAGATTTCTTTTGGGTCAAACCCAGCAGAAGCACTTACTGATAATTGGGCGAAAGAACTGTTAAAAAAAATAATTAAAAAAAAGAATAAACCCTTTTTCATATCAAACCTCCAACTCAATTATTGAGGGCTAACGACGTTGTTTTTAAGCCGCCGCCAATAACAGCGATGCAGCTTTGAAAACCAATGCTAATAATTTATTTATTAATTCATTTTGTTAATTACGCTCAAAGAGCTACTAACTTTTGCGATACAGCTTTATAACCGCACAAATGCCACAACGTTTAAAGCGGTCGGTCTTGAAGAACTTGTTATGTTGCTATTGTTTCATCTGAGCAAAACAAGTTTTTTTGTTTCGGTAAATAAACCCGTTTGCAAACGGTAGAAATAAACACCGCTTGGCAAAGATGCCGCATTCCATTGCCGTGCGTACGTTCCAGCAGGCAGCTCTTCGGAGACAAGCGTTGCCACTTCTCTTCCCAAAGCATCAAATACTTTGAGTGATACGAATGATTTTGATGGGAGACTGAATGAAATAGTCGTCGCTGGATTAAACGGGTTCGGATAGTTCTGCTCAAGACTGAAATGCGTCGGCAAGTAGGTCGAGAGCCTTTCCACTGAGGTGATCATCTGCGACAGCGGCCGCCTCCAGACGCCATCATTAATCCCTTGAACGCCCTCATCAATCCCGGTAATGAGATTCGTGCCGGAGACGGCAAGAGCATGGACACGAAAGTTCGTCAAGCCGGTGACAGGGTTCGGCGGCAAGCCGGTATTGACTGCTGTCCAGCTTGTACTGTTGTTAGTGGAAAGAAAGACTCCGTTGCCCCAAGTCCCGGCAAAGAGATTTGTGCCGGAGACGGCAAGAGCACGGACATCAGTCTGCGTCAAGCCGGTGGTACCGACTGCAGTCCAGCTTGTGCCGTTGTTGGTGGAAAGAAAGACGCCGTCATGAGTCCCGGCAAAGAGATTCGTGCCCGAGACAGCAAAAACACTGACAACATTATTCGTCAAGCCGGTGTTGACCCAGCTTACGCCGTTGTTAGTGGAACGAAAGACTCCGCCGCCGTTACCACCGGCAAAGAGATTCGTGCCGATGACGGCAAAAGTATAAACAATAGTGCTTGTCAAGCCGGTACTCGCCGAAGTCCAGCTTGTGCCGTTGTCTGTGGAACGATAAACGCCTCCACCACCAGTCCCAGCAAAGAGATTCGTGCCACTGACGGCAAGAGCACTGACATAAGTGTATGCCAAACCAGTATTGACTGCAGTCCAGTTTGTGCCGTTGTTGGTGGAAAGAAAGACTCCGTCATAAAGCCCGGCAAAAAGATTTGTGCCTGAAACAGCAAAAGCATAGACATTACTGTTCGTTAATCCAGTATTGACTTGTGTCCAGCTTGTGCCGTTGTCTGTGGAACGAAAGACTCCACTCAAAGGCACTCCACCATTAGTCCCGGCAAAGAGATTCGTACCGGAGACGACAAGAGCATTGACAGAAGTGTTCGTCGCGCCGGTATTGACCCATTGGGCATATAATGGAATCATATTGGTGAATATGCAAAACACCACAAATAGGAATCGGAAAATGTTTTTCATTTGTTTTTCCTTTTATGAAATAGTGAATAGCAAGTGCAACCTAACGGCGTTGCAACTAAACCGCCGCCCAGAACAACAATGACGGTTTTGTCAACGCAACTAATTTTGTTAATTAATTTTGTTTGCTAATCACACTTAAAAGAACAACCAACTCTGAAAAACTAAACCCGATAATCACATCAAACGACCGCATCTTCATCGCGGTCGGGTTTGAGTTGCGGGTTAGGTTTTGCTTTTTACAAACTTGACGATGCTAATAAATAACACGTAACCAACTTTGAAATACAAAAACCAAATAACTCCACGACGAACAACACTTCAATTTATGTTTTGAGCGCACCGAATTAACCAAACATATTTCTTGCAACTTTTATATATATATTTATCACTAAATAAGGTAGAGCACTAAACTAAAACAACCACCAACAAAAAACCCTGTGACCAAACGAAAACCCGCAAGACACCACCTAAGCATTTAATAAACCAATTAGCCGACTTTGGCAAACCAACTTTTAATCAGCAATTTTAGTTTTGCAAACCATAACCCGAACTGAGCAACAACAAGAAACAAAGAACTAAACCAGAACAACAAATCCCAATGGGATTGATTACACTTACACAAATGATACTTTGTTTATAAACCTAACGGCGTTGTTTTTAAGCCGCCGCCCATAACAGCAATGCAACTATGAAAACAACTGCCAATAATTATTTATTAATTTATTTTGTTAACTACATTAAAAGAGCAACTAACTATTACAACGCAATTATATAACCGAACAAATGCCGCAACGTTTAAAGCGGTCGGCTTGAAGAACTGGTTATGCAACAGCCTTTGTTTTAAACATTTTTATCATCATCGTATTTTACTACTTCTTTATCTTCTACCGTTTCAGATAAAGTCTGTTTTGTATTTTTACTCTTAGAAATTTTATTAAACACTTTATTTATTTTCTTCTTGGCTTCATCAGCTTTATCACCTTCCATAACTTCACGTTTTAGAACTTCCAGTTGTATCACATCTCTAATTTGTTCAGACGTAACTTTTACATCCGGAGATATTTTTCGTAATTCTCTTTTGATTACATCGGTTATCGAATCGCTAAGGATCAGAGCACTTAAGAAGAATTTACTTAGTGCTTGCTTTTGTGAATGATATTCATACAGAAAGGATTTTAACCAGCCCTCTTTTGAGAGCAAAGATAATCTTTCAATATCATCAGAGTTTTTGTGGCTCAAACTCAAGAAATCAAATTCAAAAACCAATTCTTGATCTATTGGTTTGGTAAAAGAAATTTTATACACTCTCCAAAGAACACCATTAGTCAGAACGACAAAATCAATTCCTTGATTGGCGGCATAGTCAACGGCTTGCTTTACAAAATTATCTTTTAATTCCAGCCCAACTGCTTTTACTTCTATAAGGAAAGCAAGTTTACTATCAAGTTTTATTGCTAAGTCACAATATGTTGACCGAACAGTAAATTCAGAAGTGATTTCCGAATATTTATCGTATCCAAATATTTCAGAAAGCATATCTGTAATAATAATAACAGTATCAGATTCGTTCACATCTCTCGATTTAGCTGTATTCAAAATAGGTTGGAACTTCTTGATCCCAATGCTTAATCGATCATATACTTTTGTCGGAACATTTGCCATTTCTAACCTCAAATTATTTGAAATATTTTAGTTGCATAACGGCATTGCCGCTAACCGGCAGTCCATAACAGCAATGCCGAATAGTTGCAACTAACTTTTATTTATAAAAATATTTCTTAAAACAAACTACCTTAAAGAGCAACTTGGTTTGCATACGCAACGCAAAAATTAGAACAATGCCGCACTGAAAAACGCTGTCCGTGTTGAGCGGCTGGTTATAACGAATTCTCAATTCCATTTATTAACAATCCAATTTTTAATAGGAGTTAAATCAAGTCGATCAGCAAAATTTTTCATATAAGATATTTTTTTAACATCATCCATATCAATTTTAACATTTGTTGGAAAAATTGGTGATAGACGATGATAATTATCTTTCAAAATCTGGTTGCACTGATAATCAGCAATTCCGTTCACTCCATCCATCATTAAAGATATTAATGGTTTTACCCATTGTACTTCACCCCAATCTAAAGAGTCTCCTTCAATGTAATTCATAGAAATTCCAGTGCCAAGTGAAAGTAATACAATTTCGTCTAGTTTGGGTGGTGATGAGATGCAACGAATATCTTGCGATTGGGATAATGCACACATACTAGGATTACTGGCAAAAACACCTCCATCGATGTAACCATCTACGGATGGGAAAAATGTCGGCGCAGCACTTGTGTATAAACCAACTTTATATGCCAACATTTCTCCATCACTATCTTCACCTTCAAAGTTGTGAAATATCTTTGGTTTCCAACACCGTTTATTTATATCATTAGATTCATAATCAAGATCAAAAGCGGTAACAAGAACTTTTTTTCGTAATGAACTTAATTTGATATTTCCAAAAATTCTTTTTAATACTTCTTCTAAATTTTTAATATTGTAGTCAGCGCCAATTAATTTGCCAAGATCTTTAACATCATCTAACCAAGAATCATCAAATATTTTTTCACCATCATCTATATACACTTTCTGCATAACACTCGGGTCCATTTCATTTGCAATACCTAATGCTAATAAGCCACCCGTAGAGGTTCCAGCAATTAAATCTGCTTTATTAAGAAAGCCATTTAAAATTGGATCAGTATTCAAACGCAATAAGATGGTCGCAGGTATTATTCCTCTAATACCACCACCATCTATAGAAATGATACGGTACTTAGCCATAATAATATCTCCTTTTTTATTCGTTATAACGGCATTGTCTATAGAAAAGAAAGTCAAGAAAAAACAGTTCATCCTTGGGATTTATTTATCCCACATTTCTGACTTCGGTCTCACAGATAACTCCGGTTGATTATTCATAAGCTCATGGCTTACTGTTTTTTACTAACAACATCTATCTATTTTTTCTTTAAGACTTTCTTTCTTTGCTCGTTTTTATTTTTGTGTTTGTTCTACTACTCGTCTACCTGCCTACCGGCAGGCAGGTCTGAGCTCTCTGTTAGTGGCAATGCCACACGGGCTACGGCAAATTTTAGTATAAACCGGGAGAGGTTAACCGCGACTTTGGAATGTTCCAAATACTTCATTGGACTTCAAACGCCGTTTTGAACTCTTTCTCCCACACTTTTAGATATTCCTAAAAGAAAATGAAGTTCTGCATTTATTGTAATAACCAACTTTTGTCTTTCTCTATTTATGCAGCTTCTTTTTCTCTTTTATTATTTCTCCATTTGTATGGTTTATATTTCTCGCCGCTCTTTATTATGCCCAAACTTATCTTTGCTATATATCTTGCTACTGCATTCCTTGCGTTATGTTCGGCCAGCTTCTTATCTCTT
>JBBAAM010000093.1:0-7394 GCA_041658245.1 Melioribacteraceae bacterium | reverse complement strand
TCTGTTATATCGTGCAGCGCTTTTACTTCCACCCATACATCGCGCGGGAGTGCCGTTTGCTGCGTTTTGATTCTGCCGGTTTTTTTTATTATGTTATCGTTCATTTTGTTTATTTTTAATTATTTATTTGAGGTTTATATGCTTAAGAAAAATTCAAAAGATTATCAGTTGCTAATGGAGACCATAACTGGTTCTGCAAAAATAGAATACCAGATAAATGTTTTTGGCGATGTACTTGCAGAAAGGATGAAGTATAAAGTGCATTCCGGTCTTGATGCAATACATTATTACTTAATCGAGAAATACCATTGGCAGTTGTCATACGTTCGTTCGCTTAAGATTGAAGAACTTGATTTTCTGTTGGCTGAAGAGAGAGATCATTGGCAGATGCCGAACGGCTCTCAACTTCCTTGATCCGGTTTGAACTTAATTGATTTTGGACTCTCATTTTCAGATGCGTTAATTCCCGTTCGTTCATATTGGGTAGCGCTTCTTTAATTAAGTTCTCAATCATTGTTTCGCTGTTGTTCATCTTTGTGCTTTCTCGGTTATTTTTTATTAATTTGTCTTATTGTGGATGTAAAGATAAAACAATCTACTTAAAATGTCAAGACTTATTTTAAGTAAATTTACTTTTTTATGAGAAATATGGAAATTTCGCTTAGAATCAAAGAATATATTGATAAAAATTTTGACGGGAATGATTCTGCTTTGGCTAAATCATTGGGAATGTCTCCACAAACATTGTATCAATACACCAACGGAAGAAGTATTCCTGGCGGAAAAATTTTAACAAAACTTGCCGGGTTAGGCTGCAACATAAATTGGTTACTATTGGGAGAGGAAGGCGTAAGCAAAGTGAGGGAACAAAGTGTAGAGTATAGCACCGAGTTTAGTGGTTTAAATGCCCGTATTGAAAAGTTAGAAAAAGAAATGCAAGAACTTAAAGCTCACAATTACGATCTGTTAAAAGAGAACGAACGATTGATGTTATCAGAAGCAAAAATGCGGGGGGAAGTGTTGCAGCTTAATTCGATTAGCGATAAACTTGAAAAGAATGCAAAGATAAAAGGATGAAGAAAATCAAAATAAAAATTGCTAAATTTACTCTACAAGATATTGAAAAATATAAAAGAGATCACCCGGATAAACCGGCCCAAAAAAAAAATTAATGGAGTTACTATGTTACGTTCAATTCTTTTTACAATTATAACTATGCTCTTCATCCCGTCCTTTATTCATGCGGATGATATTCACCTTAAAAACGGTAACACAATATACAACGTTCAAGTTATCGAAACGACCGATAAATATTATGTAGTGAAAACCTCCGCAGATAAAATTACTCTTTTCCGCGATGATATTGAAAGTATAGATAAAAAACCACTCACCGATCCGTTTTTAAGTTATATGCTTAAAAAAGACGGGACAAAGCAATATTATTCAAACGATAAAAACAAAACAGATACCACAGCAATGGGTCATATACGTCCCAATCTTTTGATGGCTCCGGCATCTGCGGCATTGTTTGTTCTTGCTTATGAATATTTTAATGCAGCATCAGTCATTCCAGATCCAAATTACAAAAGAAGATACAATATTTATGGCATTGTGTTCAGCATATCGGCAATTACAACATTGATCTATTCAATAAAAAGCGTTACGCTAACTACAGACGGCAAATCAATTTCCGTTTCTTATAATTTTTAATTCCTAATTTCTAATTTAAAAAAAGTTGGCGCGCGCATACTTACCCAAGAACAGTAAAACTTTCCGCATCAAGTTTTACGACAAAGAAATAAAGCGCGGAAGAACAATCTCCGCACATACCAAAGACATTGTAACCGCGCATAAAAAAGCTAAAGAACTTACTGCCCGGATGGAATTAAATCTTCACACTACAAAAAGAAATTATACAGAGCGCTTCAGCAATGCCTCGGCGTTCTACATTGCCAATAACGGTCTCTCACGCAAAGGCAACGCGCAATATAAATTAGTTACCCGGAAATGGATTGAAGCGTGCGGAGATAAATTTTTTAACCAATACACAGAGCGCGACAATTTACTTTTCATCAACTCGCTAACGGTCCGTAACCTTGCGCAAAACACAAAAGCAAACTACACGCGCCACCTCAGCGTAATGTTTAATTGGTTTATCAAATACAAGTTTGCGGAGAAAAATATAATTGATAAAGCAAAAAGAGTTAAGACGAACGTAAAAATAATTCCCAAAGAAGACCTTGAGGAAATATTCATCCATTTTCAACAACGGAATAAAACACATTATGAACTGTTCAAGTTCACTTATTTAATGGCATTCCGGATAAGCGAAACGTTAAACATAAAGACTGAACAATTTGATCTTGAAAATAATATTGTTTATGTAGATAACACAAAAGGGAAACGGATAGATGTAATTCCGCTTCCTCAAGATGCACGTGAGTTCTTTCTTGCAATGAATAAGCCGGTAAGCGGACGCATATTCGCCTGGAAGAATTATGACGCCATAAAAGGCATTTGGCAAAGAATGAACGAATCGCTAAATTTCAATTACAATATTCACCAATTACGCAAAACACGCGGCAGTGATCTTGCAAATAGAGGAGTGAAACCGTTATTTCTGCAAAACTTTATGCGTCATACAGACAGCAGAGTTACGCAAGAATATTATGTCTTGATTGATTTGCGGAAAGCGACAAAAGACATAGATGCGGCTTTAAAAGATGACGAACCCGATGATAAAATTTGAGCCATATTTTGAGCCATAGATAAGGTAGAGATAGGGGAACTTAAGGGAAAAGGGAAAGAAGCGGAATACAAAAACTGCGAAAACATTACAAAAACAACCCGCACCCGTAGCTTAATTGGATAGAGCATCTGACTACGGACATTCTGAAACCCTCCTTTTCATTCTAAATTCAAATTTCTTGAGCCATTTTTTGAGCCATACGACTTTTCAAAACAGCGCAAAAGTAAAAGCTAAACCTATACTTGCATCCGGTTGTTTTCCTTTGATTGAATATCCAAATCCGGCGTAAAGCGAAATATTAAACCGGTCAAAAAATGTTTTAGGTTTTTCGATTTCTTTATTTATAGTTACAGTTTTTGTAATGGTCTTTACCCGGGTAATTTCTTTTGGGAACACTTCAATGTTTTGATCAAAGTAGAACAGCTTTTTCTTCAAATCATATTGCGCATAGAGATTGGAGATATAATCTTCTGTTACAATATTAAGCGCGCTATCTGCATAAGCGATTTGTAAAGGTTCTTTTACCGTTGCAGTTATCGTTTTTGTAACGATTATTTTCTCCCCCGGTAACAATATTGTGTCCGGTTTACTTTCTACAATTTGTGGCGGTGCATTTTTAAGTTGAGTGTTTTCTAATTGCAAAGCCGCGTATTTAGCTTGCCAAGAATTATTTATAATAAAGCTCGTTGCAACTACTAACAATGCGGCGGCGATGCCTATAATGAGATAAGTTATTTTATTCATAAATTAAATATCCTTTTTGATCGGTTAATCCATCCCTTCCCAAACTTCCCAAATGATTTTCTTTTTCTATACCATTCTGCTATACACATTACATATTCATTGTGCAATACAGATTCAAGTTCTTCAAGTTTACTTTCTTTACTTACTGCGTTGAGTTTTGCTAATGTTAATTCACCAAATACTCCATCAACAGTTAATCCAAAGTTATAAACTTTGTTCAACGTTTTTTGCAATAAAGATACTGCAGTTGTTATCCCGGCATTAACGCCAAAGTCAAACACTCTCTGCAATAAAGTTGTATCTACTATACTATCATACAACTCATTCCAAAAATGTTTATGGTAAAACGTGATTGCATAATCTTCCGCCTCACTATATCCATTCTGTTCATATATCTTTACAATATTTATGTAATCTACCGGGTAATATGCAAAAGCAATTCCCATAAAAGTTTTACCGCCAACATCTTCTTTGTAGTTAGAGAGTAAACCTTCGTTCTTTAAAGTCTCATAAATGATTTGAGCAGCACGTTCTGTCATTATTATTGCGGCGAACTCTTAGTGATTGCGGCTCTAAACGAACTGCCTAATAAAGCCGCTAAAAAAGAATCTATACTCTGCCACGTTGCATTCTCGGTTGCCCACCAACCTTGTAAAACACCGAGATTAAATATTACTGCGATAAACAGTAATAAATATGATTTCTTTCCACTTAAAAAATCAATTAACTTTTTCATTTCTTTTTTCCTTTTATTTGTTTAACATTACTTTTAAATCTTCTTCAAACTGTTGATAACCTTTTAATAATTTCTTCATTAATAAATTGAGATGACGTCTCTGTTTTTCATTCTCATCTAATATTATTTGCAAATCATTTATAAGCTGTATATGCAAAGGGATTAATTTCTTAAATTCAGCTGTGAATATTTTATCCATTTTGTTTCTCTTTTGGATTATCTTTTATAGTATCTGCAAATTCATTAACTGATGATTTCATCTAATATTTCTCTCTTTTATTTAAGTCTATTTGTAAATCATTTATTTGTTTTTCAAGTCTTGGTAAAAGGTTATTAAGTACTTCAACTTTTGCCTTAATGTCTTTTAAATCATTAACATTTTCTTCAACGTTATTCAGTCTTTGATAGTTTGAACCACTTGCAAAAATAGTCCCAATGATAAAAATTATTCCACCTGTCCAAGCTGCGATTGTAAAACCATTTTTAACTTTTTCTCCAGTCATTCCATATTTCTCCTTTCATAATAATAATGCTAAATCAAACGAATAAAATGTACCTTTACCGCTTGCAAAATCCCGATACAAGGTTGCGACTGTATTATGGAAAATGAACCAAGTTATGTAGCTTAAAATTAAATTGCCTTTGTAAAACTTCTTAAATGAATTTAATGCAAGCCGTGAAGTTAAATACAAACTTTCACGTGAAACTTTTTGCGGATAAAATATCTTCCCAAACACTTTCGGCGTTGGTGTATTCCACATCAAATATTTTTTTACCGCACTACTTTTCATATTAGGATATTGATAGCCAAAGGCGTTCGATTCAAATACGCCTAACGAAATTCCACTTCCCAAACTATAACCAATCGCTTTTGCGAAATCTGAAAACTGATATGCTTGGACATCATTTAACTTTACCTCAATCTGTTTTTGTAAAGCAAGTAAATCTACTTCACTCATCCGAGAAATATCTACTTGCCCAAAAACAAAAGATGAAAGTAATATGAAAAAGAATAATTTCATTACTTACTTCTGAACCAATTATAAGTTAATCCACTTGTCCCCGCTGCTCCACGCCAGAGGATAAATCCGGTCGCAGTTTTTTGTAAATTGACCGCATCTGTCGCCGCCGGTGCAGCAGTGCCGGTTAAAGTAATAACATAATAATCAGTGACAGCAGCGGTACTTATCGTTACGGTATCACTTGTTGCGGTTGTAACAAAAGCATCAGACCCTCTCGTTAAAGAAGTTCCGGCAAATACGCCAGCATGTACCGTTGCACCGCTGTCTGAACTTAAATAAACATCGGTTGTTAAAGCGTTCCCTAAAACTACTGTATTACTTCCCTTCCCGGTTACGGTATCTCCAATCACAATTTGGTTTGTTTGTCCATCTGCAAGTGCTTTAGTTATTTGCCCTATAAATATAGATGTAGAACCAGTTGCATTTGCTCCAATACCACCGGCAATAAATCTACCGGCTTCCATCCCCAGAAAACTATTGTAGTAGCCGGTGGTATTTGAATAACCGGCGCTCGTCCCCAGAAAACTATTGTAGCTGCCGGTGGTATTTGAATAACCGGCTTCCATCCCCAGAAAACTATTGTAGTAGCCGATGGTATTTGAATAACCGGCGTTCGCCCCCAGAAAACTATTGTAGCTGCCGGTGGTATTTGAATAACCGGCGCTCGTCCCCAGAAAACTATTGTAGCTGCCGGTGGTATTTGAATAACCGGCGCTCGTCCCCAGAAAACTATTGTAGCTGCCGGTGGTATTTGAAGAACCGCTACCTAATCCAAAAAAATGATTTGATAATGATGTATTTGTCCGTAATTCGGCACTTAATGTCCCGGCAGCATTATAGAAATTTGCGTTTGCAGTAACCGAACCAAGTGTAATTGGTTTAATGCTTATCTCCGTAAATGCTCCATCAAAAGTTGCAGTAGGTGTTACGGTAAATGTTAATACCGTTGTTGCGGTTGCAGTATAAGTTTTTGTTTGCGTTGCAGTAACGCCAGAATAAGCAATATCTAAACTACCTAATTGGTAAGTAATACTGCCGACAGTCCTATTAGCAATCGTAACAGCAATTTGGTAAACCGTACCGTTTGTTACATTTATCGCTTGCGTTAAAGTCGCTGTGCTATCAACAACATGTGTTACACTTCCCGCAGTTGTAGATGTTCGCCATCCATTTCCAAAAGTCCAGATTGTTGAATCGACGAAAGAATTATTCCCCAAAGCCTCACTGCCTAAAGTAGCAGTTTCGTTTCCGCCACTATTTTTTATATTTAGTACACCGTAAATGTTTGCCATACCGGTTAAGGTTGTATCTCCAGCCGCAGTTCTAAGATGTACTGCGTTCCCAGCAGTAGTATTGTATATTTTCGTGCTACCGCTAAGATTTGTAAATCCACCAGCTGAAATACCGTTGAGAGATAATTTCAGCCCGCTTGCATTGCCCAACCCATCATAAACGGTTCTTAGCGTTCCATCTAATCCAAGATTGGCGTTTGAAATATGCAACAAATCTTTGTAACTTGCGCTTGGGGCAACTCCCGTTAGGCTTTGCCCGAAACCGAAACCGGTTATTAGCAAAAATGCTAAAATTAATTTTTTCATTTTGTTCTCCTTATTGTTTTTTCTTTTTCTTGTCTTCAATTGCCTGGTACTGTTTAGAAAGATATTCTAACACACCCGTATATTTAATTTTCGTACTGTCTAAACTTGCAATTGCTTTTTCATACGTTCGATACTCATTAACAATTTCCACTTGTTTTAAACTGTCTGTTTTTTCTTGTGCAAAACCTAAGACCGTGAATAAAATTATAAATGTTATTGTTTTCATATATCTCCTTTTTTAATTAACCGCTATAAGTGTTACGAGACCATTTTTCACAGTAACCGTTTTCCCATCAACAGTCGTAAATGAACCTGTTGCTCCCACAGTCCCATCAACTGATTTATAATTAGTTGTTGGTATAAAATATGGTGCAGTTACAGTTCCGGTAAAAGTTGGTGATGCCAATGGAGCTTTTGCGTCCAACTGTGTTTGGATGCTGCTTGTCGCATCTAAATATGTATGTCCGTGTGATGCCGTTGCAAATGAAGAAGAACTATATCCCGAATTACTTACTTTACTACCAACCAGATCGTACGCTAAAAAG
>JBBAAM010000092.1:0-7573 GCA_041658245.1 Melioribacteraceae bacterium | reverse complement strand
CACAGAAAAAGCAAAATTTTTAACCGAGACAACTTCTGTCCGTTTACCTAGACAAATTTGTCATGACGAGATAGCATCTACACATCTACCAGGATCATCAACCGAGACTAAAATTGTATGACGAGACAATACCTGCCTACCTATCAGAATAGTCTCTAATATCCAAGACAAAAAGTATCCTAGAACGAGTTATTGCAAATTTGAACCTCAACAGGATTATACCAAATTAAATTATCTGCGATCATAAGGGCTGTCAAATCTTTTGACTTTCCCCTTTGAGATCATGAACATACCTTTACTAAAAGGCTCACCATAATCAAGGTAATAAAACTCTTTCAGGATTTCTTTTCTTAGTAAATCAGGTTCGTCAATAAATGTAATATCGTTCATAAAAACAGCCTTGATTGCAAGTCGATTACAATAGTACTTTTTATTATTAATAGTGACTTTTAAATCAAAAGCAGAATAAATTGCATCTTCCTTTATTCTTTTTGCTATCATAGAATAAGAATGCAATCCTTCTCCTGATATTATTCGAAATGCTCTTTTAAGATTTGAAAACTGGCCAAAGAAAAATTCTGACTTTTTTCCATCTTCTCCATAATTCGACGGAAAAATCGAATATCCAAAAACAAAAAATGTTTTTATCTTCCTTCTCATAATTAATTAATATATAATACTATAATAGATCTATTAGAATATGTCATATATATTACAATCTTCTGTTAATAACTAACTTCCAACCTATCCTAAATGACTGATTATCTTTTGTTTATTAATAATTTGAAAATAAATCATGTACTCTACTGATTATCATGCTATAACAGATGCATTTAGAATATAACAAAGATATTATAATAATCTGTTAATAACTACTTTTTCACTAAGGTACTGTCTATCATATCTTTGAGTATACAATATATAAAATAATAATTGCATGCCAAAGACGTTAAACGATTACAGTTGTGAAAGAAGAGACAAACTTGACATTTCAAAAGATCGATTAGTCAAAACTACTTATATTAAAGTCATAAGGACAAAAAATAGTAGCCCGAATTTATTTAGAACAATTTTTGTTGGACTAAAATTTGTTGTTTCCTTAATTGCTAGCTTCATGACAATCAAGAATTTAAATTAATAGCCTATAACTGACTATCCGGACAAATTACTTATGACAAAACAAATACATTCAATCTACCGAGATTGTCCCATCCAGACAACTTTATCGTGACAAGAGAAATACCGGCCACCTACCAGGACTGGAAAAAACCACACAATAATTGGATCAAATATTTGTTGTTAAGAAAATAACACTGAATTTAATATATAAACCTAAAACCAATATTATGAAGAAGATGCATTCGCTAGTGATCGTAATAATCCTTTTTGGATTTCTGTCTCCTAGTCTATTTTCTCAAGAATCTGAAAATACCAAAATCAAAGAACTCTACCTGAGTGGAAATCTTTTGACATTCAACAATTTTGGTCTTCAATACAAATCAGAATTAAAAAACGGAAACTTCTTCAGAATTGGGATTACTGACATATACTCTGAATATGCTGACCAGAAATACGGATCAAGTGTTCAATATCCTTCTAAATCAACACATTTCGCTGGAAGATTTGAAATAGGATTAGAAAAGAGAACACAAATCACAGAAAAACTGACGGCCTTTTACGGGATAAATTTTATTACCTCGACCAGTTTTCAAAGAAATAAAAGGGAAGATCCTACCTTACCTCATGATTCAAGATATCTAGATGACTTCAGTATAGAACCTGGATTTGGATTTAATTCTGGCTTTATTCTTAATATTACTGGTGATTTTTCAATTGCAGCAGAGATAATTCCACAATTAGTATTTAAGTACGCATCAAGCGAAAGAATTTCCGGATCAGAAAAAGTAAAAGATACAAACACAGGAGGATCACTTAATCTTGACAATCAAAGTGTCCGAGTATCTCTCATCTACAAATGGAATAGAAAATAGTTAATTGCTTTATGCAGGCCGGACAACTTCAACATGGACGAGAAACACATTGTGAGCGAATTTAAAGCCACTTATCAAGTTTTTGGTACCGGTAGAACTCCTGCCGCCGAGATAAAGCCAATAGGCCTGCCAATAACAATATCAATAACTGGACAGAAAAAGACGAATTATCGTAAAACAATTAAATTTTAAATTACTGCCCATAATAAGTAGGACTTCATTCGGCACGCAGTGCCAAGAATGAAGTAGAGTGTTGCACTACATCCGGGCCCCCGGCCTTATTCTATGCACTTACCACCGTAATTCGTGTTCCATGAGCAGCCTCATTTCAGGCTTGTTGGGTGATTTTTGGGTTATATGTTGTTCTCTTTTTTACATTTTTGTTGGTTTTATTGATTTTTCGCTACGGCACTCAACTGGTTTTATTTGTTTTTAGATGTTTTTGTAACTTTTTGGCAATACCTTTCCCATCCCGGCAAAGCGGGTGATTTAAGATGCCCATAATCAGCACGATAATATTTTTGTTGTATAAAGTACATTTGATGGGGCACGGATCTTTGGAAGCAATTCTAACGCAGATGGCGCCACTTTTATAAAAAACGCCAGGCTATAGTTGAACATCCTTTCGGAACATTATTACAATCAAAAAAATAGCCTGTTTCTGCATTTTTTCTATCTCAAGGTAATCCCGGTAAATTTTTTTGAACCTCAATTAAAACGCTATAAATTTGATTAATATCTGATGATTATCGAAGGTTTTTAGACAAACTGCCGTTAACAATCATTCCTCACACCGAGATTCTCAGTTAAATTCGCAAGCAAACGGCAAAATTGCATTAAAAATGAGAAAACACTGGATAAGGGACAAATTCGTAACACCTTGATTATTAACACCTATTTTTGCCATTAGTCAAGATTCGAGTCTGTATAGAGATTTAATACAAGCTGACTTTATAGACTCAATTAGATTTAATATCTTTGAAAAAAACCTGGAATGAATTACTATCCAATTTCAATAAAAGAAATTAAAGCAAAGGTTGCCAAGAAGAAATATTTCAAACAACCTGATCCACAGATTGCATTTGAAGATTTATCAAATGTAAAAAATATAACTAATGAATTTGGAGAGAGTTTAATCAGGATTGATGGAGAAATTCCTAAAGACTTAGAAATTGAAAATGGGCAAAGATTCCTCTTTATAAGTTATGATCAAACAAAATACTCCCATGGGATACACAAATACCCAGCAAAATTTTTTCCAGAACTACCTAGATGGCTAATCAAAAAATATTCAAATCCTTATGATCTGATCTTGGATCCTTTTGCTGGAAGTGCAACAACCAATATTGAAGCTCTTCTTTCTAATAGAAATTCGATAGCTATAGACGTTGATCCGTTCGCCAGATACCTTGCGAAAGTAAAAACTACCCCAATTAATAATCAAGAGCTTGATTATGCAGTAGATTACATACTTAAAGAATTAGTAAATTATACTCCATTTCTGGTTGATAAAACAGATATCCCTGATTTTCCTTATCGTGAAAACTGGTTTATTAACGAAATATTACTTGAATTAGCTTTCATTAAAAAGACAATTTTAAAAACTGCAACAAACCAGGATATTAAAGACTTATGTTTAATTTCCATGTCATCAGTTATTCGTGCAGTCTCAAATGCAGATGACAATTGTACTCGAACTGTTGTCAGAAAAAAGCTTAATAAAGAAGTTTTCCCATCATTTGCTTTAACAAAATTTGCCGAAAATCTAATTTTAAATTCTTTTCGGATAAAAGATTTTACAAATCGTTATCAATTTGACAATTACGTTGAGATCCCTACCGGTAATGATGCCCGATTTTTAACTTATCCGGATAATTCCATTGATCTTGCAATAACTTCACCTCCTTATGCAAATGCGGTTGATTATCCAAGGACACACCAGTTAGAAATGTATTGGCTTGGCTTAGCTAATGGATCCTTAAGTAAACTAAAAGAGATTCATATTGGGACTGAAGTAGTAAAAATAAATGATTATAAAAATCTTCATTTGATAGGAGAAGATCAGGCTGATCAGAAAATTAAAGCAATATTTAATTCTGATCCAAGAAGAGCTTTTATTGCTTACAAATATCTCTATGACATGAGTTTAAATATGAAAGAAGTTTACAGAAAGCTAAAACCTGGTGCCAGATATATTGTTGTTGTAGGTAATAATCGAATAAAAGGTGAATTATTTGAAAGTTGGAAATATCTGATGAATCTTTCTAAAGGATTAGGATTCAATATTGAGAATTACTTTGGATCTGAAATAATTAAACACTTTATAAAAGTGCCTAGAGAAGAACGTATTAACACTGATTGGATCATTGTTTTAAGAAAATAGTATGCCAAATACAGAAGAAATTGGAAAACAGGCCTCGATAGATGGTTTTGCTCATGAGCATATCGTAGTCGGGTTTTTGATGAAAAGATATCAGAATGTTTCCCTAGTTGACCTACCCCTTTCCCCATACGATATAATAATTGTGCGGAAACTTGAATCTGGAAAGGAAAATATTATTAGAGCACAAGTTAAAACAGCTCGTTCTAGCATAAGTTTTACTGGAGGAACTAGAGGAGGCGTTGACAGAGAATATAAAAGTGACATAAAGACTTACACACAATCACCTGAAACTTCTGACGTAATTATTGGTTTTAGACCAAATGAGGATGGTTCTTTTGATATGTTTTTCGTACCCACTTGTTTGATTTCGATCTTTGGGACAAAGAGCAAAGGTCTCGGGAAGATAGAATTTTTTAAAAATAATTTTGATATCCTGGAAAACTGCAAAGACTTTAAGTACTGTACAAGAATAGCTAAATCCCACGGATTAATATAAAAATGGCCGCTAATAAACAGGACTTCATGTGGCACAGCCTGTCCCGATTTTTCGGGACAGTGCCCAATATGAAGTCCCCCGTTGCACTACATCCCAGGCAGCGGCCTTTTTCTATGCACTTACCACCCAAATTCGTGCTCCATTAGCAAGCAGCTTTCAGGCTTATCGTCTGGGTTTTGGGTTGTCTTCTGGTGTCTTTTTTACATTTTCGTTGATTTATCCACTGTGGAAACAGCTGGTTTTATTGGTTTTGGATGATTTAATGATTATTCCGGACAAAGTGAGCCACCTAACAATCTATCGGCTCTTTAAAACACTCTGATCTAGATTAATATCAGGTGACAAAAAAACTCTTAACGCTTACCAGTATCCTTGACTTAGTGAATTTCATCTTGACAAAACCGGCTTGCCGCTGGATGAGAAAGTCTTGCATGGGTGACAGATGGCAAGCCTATACTCCTATTCATCTATAAAAGAAAAAAAAGCTACGCCAGCTAACATGGTCGGTTAATTGGCTTCGCCGAGTTCGTCACGCTGTCGCGTTCCTCGGTTGCCTTCGGCAGGCCGACGCACAAGCTATCATAGCCTGCCCCGCTTGCGGGGGTTTTTGCGATTAATTAAAAAGAAGACTATCAACTGACTATATAAATGACAGGGAGAAATTTACAAATGACAAAAAAGGATTAATTACACAGATTATAAAGACTGCCAGAGAAGAATTAAAGAAAAAAACGTACTTTTATAATAGAACAGGATAACTGCTTTTATTATTTATATGAACATTGTTAAAATAATATCTAAGAATGAAAATTTCATTTTTAAAAAGACTAATACCAGCCTCACAATGGCTTTCAGATTATACATTAAAACTCTTTGGCAACGATACTTTAGCGGGGATAACACTGGCAGCTTATGCCATTCCTGTTTCACTTGCTTACGCTACTCTGGCTGGATTACCTCCACAGTATGGTGTTTACGGGTATCTGATTGGGGGAATATTTTATGCTTTACTTGGTACAGGAAGGCAACTTGCCATTGGCCCCACTTCTGCAATATCATTGCTTATAGGGACAACACTTGTCAGCCTGGCTGACGGTGATCCACAACGTTGGGTCGATATCTCATCTCTCACCGCCCTTGTATTCGCTGTAATGAGCGTTATGGCTTATGCTTTACGCTTGAGCAGCATGATAAATTTTATCAGCGAAACTGTATTACTGGGTTTTAAAGCCGGTGCTGCAATAACTATTGGTTTAACACAATTACCTAAGTTGTTTGGTGTTGCCGGAGGCGGGACTAATTTTCTCGAACGTGTAACAACCCTCATTCATCAATTACCCGAAACCAATATTTCTGTTTTGATTTTTGGTCTTTTAGCAATTATAATGATTTTTGCCGGAGAAAAATTATTGCCCGGCAAACCGGTTACGATTATAGTGGTAGCAATTTCAATCATCATCATTTCAGGCACCTCATTTGGAGTTTCCGGTTTTAAGACGATTGGAGTAATTCCTGCCGGTCTGCCCAGACTCAATTTACCTTCTTTTAATATTGAAGACATTAAAAGTGTTGTTCCGCTGGCATTTGCATGCTTTCTGCTGGCTTATATAGAAAGTGTTTCTGCAGCAAAATCATTAGCCCAGAAAAACGATTATGAAATTGATGCACGTCAAGAATTGCTGGCACTTGGTGTGGCAAATTTAGCTACATCATTGGGTCATGGATATCCGGTAAGTGGCGGTTTATCCCAATCAGCTGTAAATGAGGAAGCCGGTGCTAAAACTCCTGTCTCTCTGGTAATTGCATCCGGAACTATTGCAGTATGTCTTTTGTTTTTAACGGACCTGCTTAAAAATTTACCCACAGTAATACTTGCATCTGTCGTGCTGGTTGCCATCAGAGGCCTGGTCAACTTTAAAGAATTCAATCGTTTACGAAAAGTGAATCATTTTGATTTTATCATTGCCTCTTTAGCCCTGTTAAGTGTTATTGTTTTTGGAATACTTCAGGGGGTGGTAATAGCGGCAATAGCTTCTTTAATTTTAATAATCAGAATAGTCTCAACTCCACACGTTGCATTTCTTGGAAGAATACCGGGCACCAACAGGTATACCGATATGAAACGTCACCCCGACAACGAAACGTTCCCGGGGGTTCTGTTATTCAGAGTGGAATCACCACTTCTATACTTTAATGTTGCAAATGTTTATCATACGGTCTGGTCGAAAGTAATTTCATCAGGATCAGAGCTAAAAGTGGTGATCTTTGATTTAAGCACCTCCGCATATATTGATTCAAGCGGAGCAAGGTTAATAAAAAAGCTTTATCTCAATCTGGAAACACGAGGTATTTCATTAAAGGTTGCAGAAGCTCATTCCGAGGTTCGCGATATTTTGAGATTTGAAGATATCGAACATCTTCTTGGTCATGTAAGCAGAAAAGATTCTGTTCATGATATTGTTGTTCATTCGATTAATGAGCATGAAACGGGTTGATCTCTCAGCATACTAAATCCCGTCTGCTTTATTGGGTGAGAACAATTGCTCTGAATTTTTATTAGATTTGAGAATAAGATTTAAAGATATTTTACCATGATTAAAAAAGTTGTTTACTATTCAATTTTCACTCTTCTGATTTTAAGTGCTGGTTCTGATGCGACTGCACAGAATAATCAGAAATCAGCTTTAAAATCAAAGAAAGCCA
>JBBAAM010000091.1:0-7740 GCA_041658245.1 Melioribacteraceae bacterium | reverse complement strand
GTGAACTACTTTCTGATGTTGAGCAAATAAAACTTCCAAAAGAAATGGATTATGCGAAGCATGTATATCATTTGTTTGTGGTACAAGTGAAGAGTGAACAGCAAACAGTGAACAGTGGTCAGAAGTCAGAAATCAGAAGTCAGAGAAGAGATGAACTGCAGAAGTCTTTGGGAGAGAATGGAGTTTCGACGGGTCTGCATTATCCAATACCATTACATTTACAACCATGCTTCGAGCATCTAGGATATAAGAAAGGAGATTTTCCCGTTTCTGAGGAGTTGGCAGAGCAAGGGTTATCTTTACCAATGTATGCCGAATTAACAAATGAGCAGGTTGAGTATGTGGCGGTGAAGGTGAAGGAGTTTTTTTAAAGGTTAAAAGGGTAAGAGGAGAAAAGGTTAAAAGGGATAAAGCATGGGAAAGCAAAGATTTGAGGATTTGATTGTTTGGCAAAAATCATTCAGTTTGTCCATTAATATTTATAAAAGATTTAAAGATTGTAAAGATTTTGGCTTCAAAGATCAAATTACACGTTCATCCTTTTCAATCCCATCAAATATTTCCGAAGGATATGAACGAGAATCAAATAAAGAATTTATACACTTTTTGAGCATAGCGAAAGGTTCATGTGGAGAGTTACGAACTCAACTATTTATTGCAATAGAAATTGGATATTTGAACAAAGAAATGGGTAATGAATTTGTTGAGCAAGCAAAAGAAATCTCTTATATGCTAAGCTCATTAATCCAAAAGCGGAAATCATTCTAATTTTTTTTACTCTTCACCTTCTTATCCTTTTTGCCTTTTTATAAGTATTTGGCATTTATTGCGGTAATATTTCCTAATTGAAATTTTGATCCAACTAATGAAGATTCAGAAATATAAAATACTATTTGTTGTTGGTGATATCTTATTGATCCTCCTCAGTATTTTTATTGCAGGAAGTATTGTGAAAGTTATTAGACCAAATTATTTCGCTCAATTTAATATCAGTCCCCACTTAAATATTTTTTTTGTTTTTTTAATTATTCTGTTACACATCTTTATTTTTCAAATTAACAATCTCTATAAGATTAATGTAATTTTATTAAATCTTTTTCATGCCATAGCGGTTGTTAAAGCTGTGCTGTTCAGTTTGACCGTAACTATCTTCATAGCGTATTTCTTAAAATTTACATTTATCATTGATTCGAGATTGTTCATTCTATTCTATTTTGTGGCATTGATACTTACATTAATGCTTCTAAGAATTTTCTTATTCAAAAAAATCTACCTTATCCTAACAGATAATAAATTAGTTAATTCCAAAGCTCTTATTTACGGTTGTGGATATGCGGGAAAATCGGTAGGGGCAAAAATACTTGTTGAAAAAATATATCCGGTAGATATTGTCGGTTATATAGATGATAAGGTCCCTGTTGGTACGGAAGTGTTCCCTCATAAAAAGGTAATTTGCGATCTTGATAACTTAGAAACTTATCTTAATAATAACGGCCAAATTGATGAAGCAATCATCGCCATTGATAACATTACGTATGAGCGTCTCGTTGATATAATCCAAGTCCTTCAGTTCTTAGGATTGAGAGTCCGGGTTACTTCTGAATTATTTAGTATAGTACCGCTAAAAATGGAGATAGAAAAATTCGGTGATATCCCTGTTGTTAACATCTCTCCACAAGTACATGGTATTTTTAATCTTTGGTTGAAAAGGGTATTTGATATTATTGGTTCATTTTTGGGTCTTATTTTTTTATCCCCGGTGTTTATAGTTCTTGCATTTCTAATCAAAATAACTTCTAAAGGACCGGTTATTTTTCTGCAGGTAAGAATTGGTAAAAACGGGAAAGTCTTTAATTTTTATAAGTTTAGATCAATGTATTTAAGTAATCAAGAGGATGATGAAAGAAAAAAAATGATGATTGAGTTTATAGAAAACGGTAAAACTCAAGAATCAAATCATAGTAAAATTATAAATAATTCACGTGTCACCTGGATTGGAAAAATTATCAGAAGAACATCCCTGGACGAATTACCTCAATTAGTCAATGTTTTAATGGGAGAGATGAGTTTAGTCGGTCCTAGACCGTGTCTTCCCTATGAATACGAAAACTATGATACATGGCAAAAACAGAGATTAAATGTATTGCCCGGCTGTACAGGTGTTTGGCAAGTCTGGGGCAGAAGTTCCGTCTCCTTTAAAGATTCTATTGTTCTAGATTTATATTATGTTAACAATATGTCTCCCTGGTTGGATTTACTAATAATGTTGAAAACAATACCGGTTATGCTCTTCGGAAGGGGGGGAAAGTAGGAAGCAGTAGGAAGTAAAAATAAAAAGTAAGAAATAAGAAGTAAGAATTTGGGGGAGTTGGGGTATAGAAATTTTAGATATAAAAAGTTTACTTGAAATTATAAACTCTCAAGAAAATTCTTACACAGACTCTTTACTTATTACTGCCTATTCCTAATTATCTACCCCATATATCCTGCTATCTACTACATATTACTAAGTCACCTTACACAGTCCACATGAAAAACTTAGCCACTAAGGCACAAAGACACAAAATCTTCACAAAGTTTATGTTTTTCTTGGTGAAACCATTGTGCCTTAGAGTCTTCGTGGCGAATCTTTCCTTTCTGCGTAAGATGACTTACTAATATCAATTCGGCTTATTTCGACATACTATAAACTAAATCTAAAAGAAGGTGAAAAATGAAAATAGGAATTCTCGGTCTCGGTTATTGGGGTCCAAATTTGATTAGGAATTTTGCAGCAAATAGCGATGTAAGTCAAGTTTCAGGCTGCGATTTAAATGAAGCACGATTAAAATGGATTAATGGTAGATTCCCGACAGTTACACTAAGTTCAGATCCTGATAAATTTGTGACAAATCCGGAATTGGATTGCATAGCTATTGCCTTACCAGTAGGATTGCATTTTGAGTTTGCGAAAAAAGCGCTTGAATCCGGTAAACACATTTGGGTTGAAAAACCGTTTACTGCAACTTCCTCCGAAGCAGAAACCTTAATTGAAATTGCAGAGAAGAAAAATCTCACAATATTTGTTGACCATACCTTTATTTATACCGGTGCTGTACAAAAAATTAAGGAGCTAGTCGATAAGGAAGTACTAGGAAATATTTTGTATTTCGATTCTGTCCGGGTGAATTTAGGACTATTTCAAAATGATGTTAACGTAATATGGGATTTAGCTCCACATGATTTGTCAATTATGGATTATGTACTTGGGAAAAAAGTAAAGGCTGTATCTGCTCATGGAATAGCGAATTATTATAATCATGAGAATGTTGCACACATTGCAGTTTATTTTGAGGAAAACTGTTTTGCCCACTTTCATGTAAATTGGACTTCACCCGTAAAAATTAGAAAAATGATTTTAGGTGGAACTAAAAAAATGCTTGTTTTTGACGACATGGAGAATTTCGAGAAGATAAAAGTATATGACAGTGGTGTTGAACTTAAGGATAAGGAAGGAATTTATGATGCTCTAATTCAATATAGGATAGGTGATATGTACTCCCCGAAAGTAAATCAAGCAGAAGCATTAGCACTTGGTGTCAAAGAATTTATTGAAGCCATAAGACAATCAAGAGCGCCAATCACCAGCGGCAAAGAAGGATTGGCAGTTGTTAAGATACTTGAGGCAGCTGAAAAATCAATTAAAAATAAGGGTGAGTTAATAGAAATAAACTAAGTTACAATGTGACAATGTAACCAAGTAACAATGTGACAAGAAGAAAGTGAATTTTAAATAGTCAAAAGAAATACAGGGGAAAGTAAAATGGAAAAGAAAAATATTAATAATGTTAAACTTGGTAAAGACGTTAAGATTTTTGATTTTGTTAATCTGTACGGCTGTTCTATTGATGATGGAAGTAAAGTCGGTACATTTGTTGAAATTCAGAAAAATGCAACAATTGGAAAAAATTGTAAAATATCTACACATACATTTATTTGTGAAGGTGTACATATTGAGGATAATGTATTTGTCGGTCACAATGTAACGTTTATAAATGATAAATATCCCCGTTCTGCAAATGCAGATGGTTCTTTACAGACCGAAACAGACTGGCAAGTAGTTGAGACTTTTGTTAAGAAAGGCGCTTCAATTGGTTCTTCATCAACCATATTATGCGGCGTTACTATCGGTGAAAATGCAATTGTTGGTGCAGGTGCTGTAGTAACTAAAGATGTTCCGCCAAACACAATTGTAGCCGGCGTGCCAGCTAGAGTGATAAGAAAGGTTAAATAGTTGAAGAAATTTTTTTGTCTAACATTTTTTATCTGTTTAATAGTTACTATGCTGTGTCGAGGGCAAAACTTGGAAGGTCTGACGGGACTATTAACCATTCCAACTGCTGAGATGCAACCAGACCGGCAAGTGAGTTTTGGAGTTAGTTATATACAGAGGGATTATGTGTCATTTGGCAGCTATAGATATGATGCATACTCACCGTATGTTACAATAAGCTTTCTACCATTTGTGGAAGCAAGCGTAAGATTAACAAGATTGATTAATCTTCAGGGAAGCGGGCAAGCTATTGGGGATAGAACACCAAGTGTGAGACTCAGATTTATTGAAGAAGGACAATATTCTCCTGCAATTGTTTTAGGTATGCACGATTTACTAGGTGTTTTTGGTGGCGAATCCGCAATACATAATAACGCTTTATACGTTGTAACTTCAAAACATATAGCTACAACTTCCTTTTTAAGTGAAATAGGTTTTCATCTTGGTTACGGTGTTGATTGGATAAAAGCTGATAATCATAATTTTGTCGGTCTATTTGGCGGTATTGATTTTAAGTTCTTTAATACGTTAGAATTAATGACCGAATACGATGGCACGCATTCAAACGGAGGAATTAGAGTTAAGTTTTTTGATCACATAACATTGCTTGGGGGATGGTTGAGGTGGAAGTATTTCAGTGGGGGTGCGGGGGTGAGTTTTGGGTTGTGAGGAGGATAGGTAGAGGAAGAGAGAAAGGAAGAGGTTGAGGCAGAGGTAAAGTGTATAAATCGTTTAAAGATATGCCGGTTTGGAAAGATGCAATGGATTTAGCTGTTGAAATTTTTAAGATTTCGGAAAACTTTCCTAAAAAAGAAGATTATGAATTAACGTCTCAACTAAGAAGAGCTGCCTCAAGTATATCTGCTAACATAGCAGAGGCATACGGACGAAATCATACGCTAGACAAAATAAATTTCTATTATTATTCAAGAGGATCAGTTACAGAGACGCAAAATCATATTGAATATGGAAGAAGAGTCGAGTATATCAAAGAAGAAACTGCAAAAATTTTTGATGCCAGATTAGACAAAATATGCAACGATTTAAACAAAATAATTCTTTCTTTGCGTTAGAACTTACTTCTTCCTTTACCTTTACCTACTTCTATACCAATTTTCCCCTCTGTACTTTGCTCAAAAATGAAAACAAACGCTTATAACTTTTGTCCTCTGCTTCAATTCCCCCCACCCGTTTAACTTCAATTAACTCTGCATTTCCCGGTATTTAAATTTGCGTATTTGAATAAAGTTGAAAAATTTGCATTAACACCCATCTTGCAAATTAAAAGTGTAGTTTTTAATTTCCAATCATCCTATCTTCTAATTTTCACATCTTCCTTTATTCAAAGTTAACAGTCTGGAAGATGTTGAGGGGGGATGAGAATGCGTATTGAGGGGTGGGGTACACGGGGCATAGGGCAGCAGGAAGGTGGGAAAATAGGAAGGTTGTAAGATTATGGGTATAATAATTTGTGAATTAAATATCATTTTATTATACTCATTTGTGATTGCTACAATAAAAAAACAAAAAGATGCCGCTAAATAAAGAGTTAAGATACCGCAGACTAATAGAAAATTTATTTACAATCATAGTTGAAGGAGTTTACCATGGCAACAACAATTGCAAATATCACTAAAAAAGAGTTCACTGAAATAATCGCTAAGGTTGTTGAACAAAAACTTTTTGAAATTTTAGGTGATCTTGAAGAAGGGGAGATACTTAAAGAAAATGTTCGTAAACGGTTGATTCGTCAAAAGAAGAGTGTTGCCGCCGGAGAAAGAGGTGAAGACATTCACCATGTCATTACCCGGCTTGGTCTTCGATGACTTCCGTATATTCCATTCGATTGTTAAAATCCGCATCTAAAGAATTAGAGAAATTGGATAAACAGACGGCACGACGAATTGTTGAACGTCTTCATTGGTTATCCTCAAATGTAGGCTCTACGAAGGTGTTTCCTTTGAAGGGTGATCTTGCCGGTCTCTATAAACTTCGCGAAGGTTCATATAGAATAATTTTAGAAATTTTTCATCATGATCTGACTATTATAGTTCATAGTATTGGGCATCGAAAGGATATCTATAAACAAAAATAATTTTTACTGATTACTTCTTATTTTACAGATACAATTAAAAAAGGTGATTTATTATGGGAAAAGAAATAAAGATATGGTTTGATAAAGAAGCTGATTACTTAGAAGTAGTTTTCGAGAAAAAAGTCGGCTATTATAAAGAAACAGAAAATGATGCAGTTATGGAAAAAGTTGATGAAGAAGGGAATACACTTGGCTTTTCAATTTTGAAAGTAAGTGAGTTAAAAAATATTCCACTTTCGTTATCACTTAAAAGCTCAGTTGCATAAAAATTTGTCATATTCGTTCATAGTGACAATTTGATTTTTGATCTTGCCATTTATTGATTTTACTATAAAACAATACCATAAATTACTTTCAGCATTATTGATAAGGGATGCGATTTCTTACTTTGCGATGATTTCGTTTATCTTAGAAAACATTCAGCCAATTGCCTATTCTTCTCCGTCCCGTGGTTGCCCGTATTTCGCAAAGCGCATTAAACTTGTAAAGTTAGGACAAACTCTATGTTCGATTATTACCGCTGGGAAGAGAAAGAAATAGAAGATCAGAAGCAATCAAATTCGTGAAGGAATGTTTACCCGCGAAGAAGCTCTAAAATTAGTGAATGAAGAAAACCGCCCACGGTATGGATCAATTAAATGGTATTTAGAGATAGGTGGTTTAGATTTTGAGGCAGTGATTAAAAGGATTAATCAGATCCCTAAACTTTATTAGAAGCAGTTATTTAGTGAGAAGAAAGTTGTAAGCCGTAAAAAGATGTCGTATAAATTAGTTTACCAACCAAATAACAATTATAAAAAAACATATTTTGGGTTGGCGTTGAATACTACCGCGAATTTCCGCAGACCTGTCAGGCTTAAACTGCTGACCGCAGAAAGACCAAACCAGCGATAAATTATTCTCTCTACCCAAACCATCAAAAGACTTGCGTATTTTACAAATAAACGTAAATTTGTAAAGAAAAATTTACAGATATGAAAAAAAGATACCTTTTTAATGATTTATCGAAGTATTTAGAACACAAAAATGCTTTGATAATAACCGGTATGCGCCAGGTCGGTAAAACAACATTAATGAAACAGCTATATGAGCAGGTTAATGAACCGAAGCTGTGGTATGATTTTGAAAACCCGTTGGATCTGCTCCATTTTGAAAACATAAATTACGATGCGGTTTATGAAGTACTTAGAAACGAAGCGGGTGCGGGTAATGGAAGGTTATATGTTTTTATCGATGAAATACAAAACTTTCCCGATATAACAAAAATTATTAAATATCACATTGATAAATACAATGTTAAGTTTGTTGTAACCGGATCTTCAAACTACTATTT
>JBBAAM010000090.1:0-7829 GCA_041658245.1 Melioribacteraceae bacterium | reverse complement strand
TAAACTTAGTTTTGTAAGATCGTTTTTATCTATAGATAAGAACCATTTTACATCCGTCTGTACTAAAGTTTCTGGCTTCGCTAAAGCTACGCCAGACAGGTCGCCGGACAGGTTTGCATTTTCTAATTCAAGAAAACCAGCCATTTTATTTCCCTCAGATAAATGAACTTCGCTTTTCGCAACTTTTCCAAACAGCCATATCAATAAATCAAAAAAATGAATGCCTATGTTAGTTGCAATTCCACCGCTTTTTTGCGGATCTCCTTTCCAAGAATATTTGTACCAAGGACCGCGGGAAGTGATGTAAGTGAGAAGCACTTCGTGCTTAGTGTTGAGTGTTGAATGTTGAGTGTGTGTTTTAATGCAATAAGTGCGGGATGGACACGGAGTTGAAGAATTGTATAAACTTTTTTTCCGGATTCTTGCTCAAGTTGGCTTAGGGCATCAAGGTTCCATGGATTCAATACTAAAGGTTTTTCGCAGATAACATTAGCACCCAGACGCAATGCTAATCTAATGTGAGCGTCATGCAAATGGTTTGGTGAGCAGATTGTTAAATAATCTATTCCTTCACCTTTTCGTTTCAGCATTTCGAGATGACGGTCGAATCTTTCTATCTCTGTAAAGAACGCACAATCCGGAAAATATTGATCTAATATTCCAACAGAATCATGCGGGTCAACAGCCGCAATAAGATTATTACCGGTTTCTTTAATTGCTTTTAAATGTCGAGGTGCTATATAACCGGCTACTCCGGTAATTGCAAAATTTTTCAATACACTTACCCTCTTTTGGTTTCATCTTTCTTTATCTAAGTACTAACTAGTGACAAGGAATCTGCCTTGCGGCAGAGGAGATAAATACATAATTAATTTACGGAAATCGGAGTACTATTTCTGTGTTTTGAGAAATTAACTTTGTTAAATTATTATCTATTATTGGGTTTAAGTTTGGGTATAAATAAAAAAACGAATTTTAGATATCTTTCTGTCCCTATACTAAAATTGCAAGATTTATTTTCAAAACTTTTTTCAAAGTGGGTTTGCGGTATGTTATCTGTTGGTTGCAGTTGTATTGAAATATTATTCCTCAGATCCCGTAACTATAAATTCCAAAATCTTTGCAGAAAATTTTTGGAATGTAACTTCAACTTTCTCAATGCCTTCTTTCATAGTTTCCCAATCAAGCTGAAAACCATAACCATGATAGACAACATGCCGAAATTTTCTATATAAATTCATCTCGGTTTCTAATTCGTTTTCGAAAAGCAAAGGAAGGTTTTCTTTTATAGGATTACAAAACATTTTAAACAAATCAAAATGCCAGTTTTCTCCCTTTGGCAGAGAAAGCCCCTGCATTTTAATTATCCTTTTTAATATATTTTCCACACCATTGTAAAATTAAGCTAAAAAGCTTCCTGCAGCAGTTTTTCTAATGTTATCAGGCTCAACATCTCTATACTCAGTTAAGATATTCACTGCCTCTTTAATGACAGTGTGAATATGTTCAAGTTCAAGTTTTATTTCATCTATGTAACGCTGCTCAAGCATAGAGTACTTTAGCATAATTTAAAATATGACTGATGAATTTGTCATCCGGTTTAATTGCGACAACATCTACATTTATTTTTAATTCGTTCTCAAGCTTTGCCGCTAATTCTATTAATTTCCATCCTGTAATGCCATCAACTGCAAAGTCTAAATCATTGGCAGAGTTTATATCTTCAACTGCACTGCCGAATAATACCAATTTAGAAACGCCAAATTGTCTTGAGATTTCTATAGCTTTTTTAATGTTGTCCTCTGTTATAGGCATATTATTTCCATGCTAATGTTGAACAAACTTAGGTTCGCTCTGTAAAGATAACTATTTTTTTTATTATGGTGTTATTATTTAATTTAGTGACGAGAAATGAGTGACGAGAAAGAAAATTAATCTCTATTTTCAAGATGACGGATTAGTCCTAATATCATTTTTCTTATTTCTGTCAGTTCCTTTTGTATTTTGGTTGAATCATTTAGTAAGTGACGAGTGACAAGAAAGAAAACTAATTTTTAATTTAAGAAATATTAATATTGAATGAATGATCAAAAAAATAATTGTGATTTTTTTATTTCAAGCAATCGCTCAAAGTTATAAGTTTTATTTCTTCAACTCTTTCAAAAATTTTATCATTAGAAACGAGCGGTATGCCCAAAGATACTGCCGAAGCACAAATAATTGCATCGGGTATTTTAAGTTTATACTTTTTTCTTAATTTAATTGTATTGTTTTTAATATCTTGATCAATATTAACAATATGCGAGTTGCTGCAAATGTCTATGATGGCATCTTCTTCGGGTTTATCAAGATTGGCGCTGGATAAAAGTTCGAGTTCGGTAATAATCGAAATAGAGTAAATTAAATCTAATTGTCCTTAAGTTAAGGATAAATCATTTCTATTCAAAAGATCAATTACAGCATTTGTATCAAATAAAAACTTACCATTCATCCCTAAGTTCTCTTTGATATTTTAATGGATCCTTGGGTAAATTATGAAAAACATTTTTATTTTTTAAAAGATCCCTCAAAGTTGATTTGCTTACTTCACTTGTTCCGGTATCTTCAATAATAGTTAATAAAACTTTGCCGTTTTTTATTTTTATCTCGTCTTTTAACGGAATAATTTTTCCGTCTTTATATAAAACTTCTATGGTATTATACATTTCAAAACCTCAAAATAGATTCATAAACAAAATAATATATATGCACTTAAGAATAAAGACAATAAAAATAGTTCTTAGATGAACCCTCCCAGAAATATATTTTATTATTCCGATCTGTCTAATGCCGGGAGGAATCTTTTCTTGTATGCATTCCTTTCACTTTTGACATTTCACCTTTTTTCTTACCTCATCCACAAAAGTCTGTCATTCCGGGTATAATAGTCAAAAAGTGTTGCTAAAATTATAGTAACCTATTATATCACAAATAATTACAAGGAGTAAACTCAAAACAAATGAGTTTCTGAATTATCTTTCATTTAATACCTAAATTGAGCGATAAGCTCACGTAAAAAAAACCTTTTGGGTGTTTAAAGTACTGAAAAATCAGTACCTTTGTAATGATAAAAAAACAAAAATAAACAACCCAAAAGGTGCAACAAAGATGCAAAAAAACAGCCATAAAAACCAACTGCAAATTAACAAAATTGAAATAACCAACGACAAAATTTCTGGAAGAGGCGGATTAGCATTCTTTCTCCGCTACGTTGAACAAATAGGATTTTATGATCTCTCTGAAAAAATATTGGGACATATACGGATATCGGCAAAAGGTTTATCCTTATATCAATTCATGAAACAAATGCTTGCTTACTTTATTGACGGTACTTATATGAGTATTGAAAGTTTTAATGATAGGAAAAAAGATAGCGGTTATACCGCTCTGTTAGAGAATAAAGAAGAAGCAATGAGTTCACCCCGTGAGATATGGAAATATTTCTGGAAGAAAATATGTTAAAAAATTATCTCACGGGGTTCATCGCACCAAATGAAAAGATTTTTCCGAAAGCTGATGAATAACAATATCAGCAATAGAATCTATCGAAAAATTCTTCACAAACTCTTTCTATGGAGACTACAGATTGAAAAGCCTGAAATCATAATATTAGGCGTAGATACTATGGTCATGGATAATAACGATGCCCAAACAAGAGAAGGAGTAGAGCCGACTTATAAAAAGAAAAAAGGCTATCAACCGCTTCATATCAGCTGGGGTTCATATTTGGTTGATATCGTATTTCGAAGCGGCAGTTGTCATTCAAACCACGGGACAGACTTTATAGACAGTGTAGAAGCTATCACAAAACTAATAAGAAAGCACTACAAAGCAGAAATCCCTATCATAGCAGTCTGCGACAGTGGGTTTTTAGATGACAAAGCGTTCACCTATTTTGAAGAAACCCTAAAGATAGGATATGTTATTACCGGGAAGATGTATGACGACATTAAAAATTACATAGAAAAAGTACCCGCAGACGAATACAAAAAGTTCAAAGGCAGCGAGATATGGAACTACCTTGAACTCGGGAACAAATTAAAAAGTTGGAATAAATTCAGACGAGCAATATTTACCACATTAGTGTCAGAGGAAAATGGACAGTTATTTTTAGAATTTGCAAGACCGGATAGCATACTCTATACAAATCTTGGTCAAGATGCCGGGTTTACAGAACAACTTAGAAAAGCCGGGAAAGAAGATTTATTAACAGCCGATGCAATTATTTCTATTGCACATCAGCGGGGCAAAGACGAACTGATTCATCGTTCAATAAAAGAATTAGCTACAAAAGAGCAACTCCCGTTTCAACAGATAGGAATGAATAGAGCGTATTATTATCTGCTGGCAATAGCACATTTTTTATTTGAATCATACAAGAGAGATGTTACCTACGAAGTGTTTCCTATAAAAAGCTATCCGAATACCTTTCGCAGACAACTGATAGATTTTGCCGTAAAAATAGTTTCACACGGTGGAGAGATTATTCTTAAAGTTACAAATGAAATCAAAGAAAGACTTAACATTTATAGGTTATGGGAACTCTGTCAGATGCAACAGGTGATTCAAGTTTAGCATTTGAAATTCAGAGGAAAAAAAGAATAACTCACTTCAACGAAAATCAGTCGATGGGATGGCTATGTCTAAAAAACGATATGCTTTGCCGAAGAGTATTAACGGCTGAAGCTAAATTAAAATATTTTTGATTAAAATTTGGTATTTATCTAAGAGTTAAGTAAAATTCCTCTGTGAAATTTTCAAAAAACGATTTTCGTGGCGTAGGTTTTTATACGCACAAATAAATCGCTCAATTTAGGTAAGATTTATTTTTCTTTCATAAATTACTTTTTGGGCATGTATTGATAGTGTAAAGTTTTCCATTCTTTAAGTAAAATTGATGCCTTTAAACTATTGATTTATAGTTTACGAATAAAGGATAAATTCATTGTTTATTTGTCAAGATATTTTTTTGTTGAAGTTTCCCAACGACTTTAAACTTTATACTTTCAACTTGTAGGTGATCTCCTTTAATTCTTTCATTAAACCCAAGCGACAAAATTAATTCCTGCCTACCGCAGGCAGGTTCGTAATTCTGAAAATCTAATATTGGCATCGTCTAACCCGGATAATACTTTTTCAAGTAAGTTTTTCATTGTCTAAAAATAATATTAATTACTGAAAGTGAATTACAAAAATCTGATGGGCTCAGCTTCAAAATGCTTTCTTTGCTTAATCGCGTACCAAGTTTACCTGCTAAAATAACAACTTTTAATTTATATAGTCCTCAGATCTTTGTTTTCAGTTCAATGTTAATAGTTCTATTTTACAAAGTTGAGTGGCGCATAAGCATGCCCTGCTTGCCAGGGGTGCTACGACCTGTCCCGTCCCGGCGGGAAAACCACGTAAACCTGCCCGGCAAACCGGGGGTGTGGTTAAATGAGCGATTTAAAAATCGCATTACAAATTCAATCCTCCCCCCTTCCCAAAGTCCCACAGTCTCAAAGTCTCATTTTCCCACCGTCTCATCTTCCCCTTTTCCCTACTGCCGACTGAATACTGCCTACTTCCCCACTTTATATTTGTGAATTTTTATGATGCCTTAATTAAGCAACATTTGCTCTCAAAACTTTTCCCACATCTTCTACCGCTAAATCTTTATTACCTAATTTAAGTCTAATATTTTCAAGTTTTCTCATCGTTCTAATGTCATAATATCTTTCACCGCAGTTATTACAAACTAATGCTTCAATGGGAACGAGAATAATATCCATTCCGAGTTTGATTTCTTCTTCAACATTTTTAATCTGAATGTCAGGACTTTTACAAATTACACATTTCATATTTTTCTCCTTTCATTATTAATCCATTTCTCCGGGTCGGGCCGATAGGCTGTAATAATTATTGTTAGATTATCGTCTTTTGAATATGCGCATACAATGTGCAGCGCCCTGTTCTTTGCAGTCTTTCCATATACCAGGCGGCTTGGATAAGGATCATCATCCGGATAATTTTCAATTATTTTTCCGTTAATTATAGCCTCGTGAACTTCCTTTTCTAATATTGCACCATACTCTTCTATTTCCATTTCCATTCTTGCATGGCGTGAAAATAGGGTTTTCTCATTCGCAAAACAATTCTGTATTTCGTCAAGCATTAAATTATAATTTTAGATGAAGATGCTGTTATTAATATTTCCAACTCACTCATTACTTTGCTTGCCCGGCGTCTTTTTGACGGGGTTACTTGTCATCAATTATCTAAACATTCCAGGCCCATCTCGAGGGCTTCACCTAAGGAGTCCTACTGACGTTCGGGACCGGCAAGGATTACTACTTTCAATTTTTATAGTTCTCAGTTTTCAGTTCTTAGTTTTCAGTTTTGGGTTCAATGTTAATAGTTCTATTTTACAAAGTTGAGTGGCGCATAAGCATGCCCTGCTTGCCAGGGGTGCTACAACCTGTCCCGTCCCGGCGGGAAAACCACGTAAACCTGCCCGGCAAGGCTGGGGCGTGATTGAATGAGTGATTTATAAATCGCATTACAAATTCAATCTTCCCCCCTTCGCAAAGTCCCCAGTCTCAAAGTCCCACATTCCCAAAGTCCCACATTCCCAAAGTCCCAAAGTCTCACCGTCCCACAGTCTCAAAGTCTCAAAGTCCCACAGTCTCACCTTCCCACCCTCCCACAGTCTCAACTTCCCATCTTCCCTAATTTTCACTCGTCCCTCTGGCTTCTCGTTCCACTCCTAATTTTCAATTTTCAACGACTCATAAATTACTCAAAGAAAATTACACCAATAATATATTTCGACTTTTCATATATCACCCCTACGGGGTTTAATCGTTGCGGGATGATTCCTTATTCTACAAACATTTCACCCCTACGGGGTTAATCAAATTTTAATCTTCCAATGTGGAATACGATTTTACTATTCCAGCGGGAACTTCCCTATGCACTATGCGCTTCACCCAAAATGCCTACTCATTTCTCCCTACTGCTTTCCCACCGTCTCATCTTCCCCTTTTCCCAACTGTCCAAAGTCTCATTTTCCCACCATCCCCTGCTCTCCTACCAACTGCCTACTCCTCTATTGCCTATTAAAGTCTGCTTACTTCTTACTGATTTCTAATTTCTGCCAATACCATGGTTTCCTATGCAGATGAGCGATAGCACATATAGTAATGGTATTATTGCTTTCTTTAGTAAAAAGAATCTTGTAAGGAAATTTTGGGATATATATAATTAGCAGTAATATTCATCTCAAAATGGGTAGAATATTTTTCCCGAAAGCTTTCGGGACAATCATTCATCTCACATTATTTGGCGCTTAAACATCGTTAACATGTTATCAATAGTAGTTCTCTAAGAGCCTATGCAACCGAAAGTTCAGGCAACTTAAATTCTATCTTCCTGCCCATAATTTCCGAAGCATCTATAACTTCTATACCTATGAGTCTGCCTTCTTTATCAAAATCGGCATGAACCCCGGGCCTAATAGTTACTGTCTCCGCTGCTTTTATTTCCTTTTCTGCAAAGCATAAATAAAGAAGGTCCCTCTTGGGATCATATTCTATTCTCATTTAGCATCACCTCTTTTCAAAAAATTTTTCCCATAACGCGCTTTCGCTGTCAGCAAAATAAGTTCCTCACCTTTCTGCTTGAAATATACAGAAATTTCTTTCTCCTCAAAATATTTTTCTTCCCAGTACTCGTTGAAAGAGAAAACGAATACTTTCCCTGCGGTACCTTCCTTTGTATCTTCCGCATCCCGTCCTTTGTTAATTGTCGTT
>JBBAAM010000089.1:0-8064 GCA_041658245.1 Melioribacteraceae bacterium | reverse complement strand
GAACTTTATTCACCGAAGTTGGTTTTGGTAATTGTGAGATACTGTTTTCTATTTCAGCCATTACTTCTCCATTAATAGTGAATGTGAATGTATTGCCTATCCCGGCTGCACTTGTTGTTGAAATTTCTCCGCCCAAATAATGTACATATTTTTTTACCAATGTTAAACTGAGTCCCGCCAAAGGAGAGTTCCTAAATTCCGCCATTTGAAAAAGAGTAAATGGATCGAATAATTTATCAATTATCTTACTCTCGATAGCAGTTGCGGAATCAGAGATAACAAATTTTACTAAATTATTTTGAATGGCAAAAGCTTTAACCGATATTTCACCTTGAGCGGTAAGATTTGTTGAAACATAAAGTAAACTGCTCAAAATGTAGCGCAGTTTCTGATCATCTAATATCACAGATTTATCTAATAACTTATCTACACTAACTGAAAACGTAATTTTACGATTACCAAGATTACTTTTAAATAATTCAACAATCTCATTGATTAACAGAACAAGTTCTACACTTTTTTGATTTCTAGTAACAGAGTTAGATTCGATCTTTGAAATTTCATTAAGATCATTAATGTTCAAAAGTATATTCTGCGCGTACTTCTTAAGCGGAGTAATATTTTCTGATTGCAAAGGAGAAGTTAAACTTATAATATTATTTGAACTGGCCTTAAGTTCATTTGTAGTTTCTGTAACTATTCTGGCAAAAGAAGCAGTAGAATGTTTTGTACCGCCGCGTTTTTCAATCCATAATAAAATAATTGATGAGACTAACTGAATCGCTTTTTCTAAGTTGTCTTTATCATTTTGATGAAAGTAAGTTTTCTTAGCTACCTTGATCATCATCTTGTCTAAATCTGAAAGACTGATCAAATAACATCCTTCGTTACTTAAGTTATCTGAAATTTGGATTGAACAATTAGTATCAATAATTAAAGTGTTTTTCTGAACTCCGGAGAAATGTGTACAGTTAGGACAGCTGAAAAAATTGCCTTTGAACTGGTTTTTCTTAACACCTGCAGATTTACCTAATGGATGAAAAGAATTGTTATCACCTATAGAAAAAAGAGCAGTTCCATTTAGATCAAATTCATTAGAAAGGAAATTACAAATCTCATCCGGTAGAAATTCATCTCCACTACGAGCATAATGGAAAAGTTCATTTAACTTTATTAATAGATCTAATTTAGTACCGGTCAAAGAAATCTCACCTTAAAAAAATTATCAAAATTATTCACAGATGCTATGTTGAAAATAACCATTTTATTGAATACTTGAAAATGCCAGGCAGAGGCTTAACTCACGTCTCTGCACAAATAATAAAATCAAATATAATGATGATTTATGTCCTTAAAACTAAAAAGGGGGTATAGACCCCCTTTGAAAAGTCAAAAGTTATTTTTTATTGTTATTGTTAGGACTGGCTCTATGAACCAAAATATTGTCAATTAACTTATACTCTTTTGCTTCTTCAGAATTCAGAAAATAATCACGGTCACAATCTTTCGCAATCTGATCATAAGTTTTTCCGGTATGATCAACAAGAATTTTATAAAGTGTTTCTCTTGTTTTGATCATTTCCTTTGCGTGGATTTCAATATCAGTAGTTTGTCCTTGCAGTCCACCGACCCATGGTTGATGTATCATAATTTTAGAATTTGGAAGGGAAGAACGTTTTCCTGCTTCACCTCCGGCAAGCAGAACAGCACCCATACTTGCAGCTAATCCTACACAAATAGTAGAAACTTTTGAACGGACATATTTCATTGTATCATAAATAGCAAGACCGGCTGATACACTACCGCCCGGTGAATTAATATAAAGATAAATATCTTTATCAGGATCTTCTGCTTCAAGAAAAAGTAATTGTGCAATTGTTAAACTTGCAACATGATCATCAATTGCAGTTCCGAGGAAGATAATACGTTCTCTTAATAAACGAGAAAAAATATCCATTCCTCTTTCACCGCGGCCGGTTTGTTCAATTACGTATGGAACAAGCTGATTATAGATCTCATATTTTTGGTTCAACTGAGTTTGTGTTAGAATATTATGCTTCATTTGATTTTTCCTTTTTCTCTTTTATTTTTTCTTCAGCATCAACTTCTTTGATCTTTGTTTGTTCTTTTAAGTACTTAATCACTTTTTCTTCCAGTAACATTTCAGAACGATTAGTGTCTTTATAATATTTTACAAGCTTAGCTACTGAAATACCGATTGTTTCAGCTTCCTTCTTAGCTAATTCTTCTAATTCTGAATCCTCAACTTTAATATTTTCAGCTTCAGCAAGATTTTCCAAAATGATTTGCCATTTAGAATTCCAATCGGCTCTAGGTTTATAGTATTCCATAACAGCATTTTCATCGAAGTTAGGCATTTTGTAACGTTTAGAGTTTTCTCTTTCCAACTCTACCATTTTTTTATGAACAGAACTAACATAACCGGGCGGGGGAGTGAAGTCATTATTCTTTACAATTTCACCGAGTAAGTTGTTGGTAAAAATATCCTCAGATTGTTTGATGTAATAATCCTCAATATTTTTTCTAAGAAATGAATAAAGTTCTTCGTGTGTTGAAGCTTTATCACCGGAGATTTTTTTTACAATTTCTTCAGTGAGTTCAGGCTTAACTTGTTTTTCTATTTTAATTACATCAGCAAAATAATTAAACTCCTCTCTATGAAGTTCTTCGCCGTGATAATGTTCATCAGTAAAAATAAAATTAAATGATTCACCAATCATTTTACCTTGCGCATTTTCTTTGATTTGCGGATTAACTTTTTCGTCAGTTAAATCAATAACCATATTCTCGCTTCGTTGCCCAATCATTAGTACACCCTGTGCATCAATTCTTTGGAGATTGACGGTTATTCTAAAATTTGTATTTTCTGTTTTATCGGCGGCTTCAAATTTATAATACGGTTTTAATAAGAAATCAATTTCTCGTTCTACTTCACCTTCTTTTATTTTAAAGATTGGTTTTTCAATTTCTAAACTTTTATAATTCTTAAGATTAAGTTTTGGTTTTATTTCATACTTAACCTTAAAGAATAGTTTGGTACCGGGAACAAAATCAAGATCCATCATTTGCGGAGTACTGATTGGTTTTAAATTTTGTTGATCAATAGCGTCCCAAAATTTTTTATTCGCAATTTTCTCACTTGCTTTATATTCTATAGCTTCCCCATAAAGTTTTTTGATCATTCCCATTGGCGCTTTTCCTTTTCTAAAACCGTCTATGGTAATGGTCTTTCTTTCTTCATCGTAAGCATCTTTGATTTCCGGAAGGATTTCATCGTAATTCAGATTTACTTCAACTTCTTGCTGAGAATCTGAAAGTTGATTCACTTTAATGTCCAAAAATACCTCGTTATTGTAGTGTTTTAATTAGTAATTAGTGCGAGACGGGGGACTCGAACCCCCACATCTCTCGATACTAGATCCTAAGTCTAGCGCGTCTGCCAATTCCGCCAGTCTCGCATTGGGCTCGCAAAATTAGTTAAATGATAAGAAAAAACAAAGAAACCGATTTTGATACTTATTTCCTTTTGTAATAAGAAAAGAAAAAGGAGAATTTGTTATATTAGATTCAAAAAAAGTTAGCGATAAGGTATGGAAAATCTAATTGGTAAAATGATCGAAAATTATCGGTTAGTCTCTGTTCTTGGTAAAGGTGGAATGGGGATTGTCTATAAAGCTTTTGATACAAAACTTGATAGATATGTAGCAATAAAGATGTTAAACTCTCAAGTCTTGGATAAAGAAAGGTTTATTGAAAGATTTAAACGCGAAGCAAAAAACCACGCTAAACTATCTCATCCCAATATTGTAACAGTTCACGGATTTATCGAATATTCAAATCTGCTTGGTATAGTGATGGAGTATGTAGAAGGTGAAAGTCTTGAAAAAGTTATTGAGAGGCAGGGTAGATTTAATTTATACGATGTGATCTATATAATCAAACAATTGTTACTCGGTATAGGTTATGCACATTCAAAAGGATTCATTCACCGGGATATTAAACCGTCAAATATCATCTTAAACAAAGAAGGCATAACTAAAATAATGGATTTCGGAATTTCGAAATCACTTCTTGAAAATGATATGACTAAGACTGGTTCAAAAATAGGAACCGTGTATTATATGAGTCCCGAGCAAGTACGGGGAGATGAGGTAACAAATAGAAGTGATATCTACTCGATCGGATGTACGGCATATGAAATGATTGTTGGTCAGCCCCCATTCGATTATCAAAGTGAATATGAAGTTATGGATAGTCATCTTAAGAAAACAGCGCCGCGGGTTTCTGAAAAAATGACCGGAATTCCTGAGCAAGTAGATAAAATTCTACTCAATGCTATGGAAAAGATCCCTTTGAATAGATATAGCTCATGTGAAGAGATGTTTAATGATGTCCAAGAATTAGATAAACAAGTAGCAAAACTCTACACTAGCTATTTCAACCGTTCAAAACCACGCTCAAAAAGATATAAAATATTTGCCGCATCAGCATTTGTGGGTTTTACAATTCTGATGATTGCACTTTCTTATTTTGTTTATCATCAAGTGAATGAACTTATAACATCTAATCAATTAGATAAATTTAAGAAATACAGTATCCAGCAGCTTTTTTCATCTGATAGTAAGCAATTCAAATTTAGTGAGATTGCTAAAATTGAAAGTGGTGTCCAGACCAATTTGAATTCTCTTTTTTTTGCTAGTGAAAAATTTGCTGCTGCGGTTGGTGATTCCGGAACGATCATAACTTCCTCTGATAATGGAAAATCATGGGTGAGTAAAAATATTAACCGAAAAATTTCATTAGTTGATATATATCTATTCCAAAATGGGAAAGCTCTAATAGTTGGAGATTCATCCTCTCTACTTTTAGGAATAAATAATCTTGACTCACTTCAATCAATACCTTTAGAAAAAGGTTATAAGTATTTTAAAATTAAATTTCTAGATGATAATACTGGCTTTATTACCGGCAATAAAGGACTTATTCTAAAATCTACTAATAGTGGAATCAATTGGAATAGAGTAACTACTAATTCTAATGAAATTATTTTTGATCTTTCTTTCTTCGATTCAAAGAGAGGATTTGCAGTGGGTTGGGATGGAATAATACTTTCAACTACAAATAGTGGTAATTCATGGATTAAATTGGAGACTTCTTTAACTGATAATTATCTGAAATCAATTGATTTAAGAGAAAATGGATATGGTTTGATTGTAGGTGGTAATGGGACTGTACTTTGGACAAATAACTATGGTAATTCTTGGGAAAGAGTTGAAACAAAATTATCTAGCGGATTTCAGAAAGTAAAATACATTTCAGAAGACGATGCAATAATTATTGGCAACTTAGGAACTATTTTAGTTTCGAAAGATAAGGGAGTTAACTGGAGTCTTGTTGATTCTCAAATATCTTCTAATATGAATGGATTATCAATTAGTCCTTTAGGACAAATATTTTTAGCTGGTGTAAAAGGAATGATGTTCAAAATTCAGTAGGATATTCCTTGGATAAATTTGTAATAAATGGTGGTAGAGCACTTAGCGGTACTGTTGAAGTAAGCGGGGCTAAAAATTCGGCATTAGCTTTAATACCTGCTACACTTCTTAATTCAGGAACCAATGTTATTACTAGCACTCCGGAAGTTAGTGATATCTATACAATGATTAAATTACTTAATCATTTAGGTGTAGAGACACAATTTAAGAATTACAATTTAACTTTAGATACCTCCCAAATTATTAATCAGGTTGCACCTTATGAACACGTAAAAAAAATGAGAGCATCTGTGTATGTTCTAGGACCCTTATTATCACGATATGGTTATGCAAAAGTTTCTATGCCTGGAGGGTGCGCCTGGGGACCAAGACCAATTAATCTTCATTTAGAAGCTATGAAGAAGTTAGGTGCCGAGATTCAATTGGAGGAAGGATATATAATTGCTAAATCAAATCGTTTGCAAGGGACAAAAATACATTTTGACATCTCATCAGTTGGAGCTACAGGAAATACATTAATGGCTGCTTCTCTTGCCAGAGGGACAACAATAATTACTAATGCTTCAATGGAACCTGAAATTACATTATTAGCTAAATATTTAATAGGAATGGGAGCAAAAATATCTGGTATCGAAACGACCACGCTTGAGATAGAAGGAATGGATGAATTACGCCCTTCGAACATAGAAAACATTTCTGATAGAATTGAAGCAGGAACACTTTTAACTGCAGCGGCAATTACCAGAAGTAAGATTAATCTTGTATATCGAAATTTAGAAAATATAGAATCAGTATTATCTAAATTGGAAGATAGTGGAGTTATTTTATCATATAATAATAAGTTAATAAAAATAGATGCTTCAGAATGTTGCCCTAAAAATGTAGATGTTACAACATCTGTTTATCCGGGATTTCCAACTGACATGCAAGCTCAGTGGACTTCATATATGTCTCTTGCCGATGGTATCTCTACAATTACTGATTCAATTTATCACGATAGGTTTAACCATGTCCCGGAATTAAATAGATTGGGAGCAAACATCGAAATTATAAATAATAGCGCTATAGTAAAAGGAGTAAAAGAGTTAAAAGGTGCTAAAGTTATGTCTACTGACCTAAGAGCAAGTGCTTCATTAGTAATAGCGGGCTTAGCAGCATCCGGAACCACAGAAGTTTTAAGAATATATCACCTTGATAGAGGATACCAAAGAATAGAAGATAAGCTAAGAGCATTAGGAGCTGATATAAAACGTGTTTCAACAACGGAATTTTAATTTGAGAATTACACTAGAAGAATTTCGTTCAAATATTTCTAAAATTTTAATCTTCTTCATCGTTATAATAAATCTTTTATTAACATTTCTACCTCTTACAAAAACTTTAGGTTATGAATTTTCTGTTATTAATGGAATTCTCTTATTTATAATTGGAGGATTGCAGACTATTATAGTTCAAAGAAAAGATTTTGAAATAGGTGTTATAGATTTATTTCTGAAAAACAAATTGTTTATTTCTTTTTCAATTATCATTCCTTTTCTAATTGGATTCTTATCGAGTGTGTTAAACTCTAATTGCCCAATTAAAGACGGAGTATTTTTCTATTTAGTCATATCAATTCCTTCCTTTTTTTTTGGAGGAATATTAGGGAATTTCTGTACTGCATTATCAAGAAAATATTCTTTTTATTTCTTCATAATAATTTCTTTTGTATTAATAATTTCTTCATTAATAGAGTTCTTCTTTAATCCGCAAATCTATTTTTATAATCCGGTGTTTGGATATTCCCCGGGCACTATTTACGATGAGGATTTAACTGTTGACCGGATATTAATTGCGTATAGAATTTTCAATATAGCTTTTTTCATTTTACTCTTTTACTCATCAAGAATAATTATAAATAATAGTAAAATTAAAAAAGCTCTTATTGTATTAACTCTAATATTAGTCTCCCTTTCCTTTTCGATTATGAAGCCGAAATTATTATTTGCAACTGATAAAAATCGTATTGAAAACGAACTTGCTTTTACAATTGCCACAAATAATTTCCACATTCATTTACCTGATTCACTAATCGGAGACAAAGAAAACCGTTATAACGCTCTTCTTCATGAATATTACTTAGACCAAATTAAGATTCAACTTAAGTCATCGTTTTCATATAAAATAGATTCGTATTTGTTTGCAGGGAAAGAAAATAAAAGAGAATTAATGGGCTCAGGTAATGCTGATATTGCAAAACCCTGGCTGAGACATATCTATTTGAATTATTATAATTATGGCGCGACTCTGGAACACGAACTTATTCATATTTTAGCTGGAGAGTTTGGATCAACACTATTTAGGGTTTCAGCAGACTTAAATCCAGCGATGATTGAAGGCCTTGCAATGTCAATTGAAGATAATTACGATGATTACCCGGTTCATTATATGGCAAAACTTGCTTTCGAAGCCGGCTATAAATTTCCTATTGAAAAATTATTTAGCGGATTTATTTTTTTTTCACAGACATCATCAATCTCATATATATATGCAGGATCTTTTCTAAAAT
>JBBAAM010000088.1:0-8279 GCA_041658245.1 Melioribacteraceae bacterium | reverse complement strand
ACAGAAGGACATTTACCTTACCAAGGGAGATCTCATCGTCCACGTGTTGGCAAAGATGAGAAGTCAGCAGAAGCCATATTAGTTGGAGAATACGAGCCGCGAATAGATACCGCGGAGGACTCACAGAAGTAACGAAGGACTGAACGTTAAGTCGCTCCAAATTCAATAAGGAGGTTTAAACTTCGTGTTTGCCAGCCTTATTTTAAACGGAGCAAGGTGCAACTGGTGAAAAGAGCAGTAGTACCCATACTTAATGAACCGCTGTATACGAGACCCGCTTGGTTTACCCTGAGCGAAGCCGAAGGGTACAGTGGTGTGAGAGGCTTTCCCCGTCAGTTCTACTGGCGGGGCAGTCTACTCGATTATGCACTGGCGGTTTGTCTCCTCCAAATCACAAAAATACTATTATTTTGAATTTCGCTATCAACGGTCAGAGAGTTATTGTCTGGGGTGGAATGTGTGTTGGCGTTTAAATTTTTACAGAAGGGAAGGGATTTTTTATTTTTTTATTTCTATCGGTAGTGCGAGGAAAATGTCAAGCTCTTGCTGCAAACTTTGGTCTGGTTCGGCTGGTGCGGTTTGCAGCATGTGCTTGACATTATGCGGCTGGGGTTACACGTACCAAACCTGTCTATGAAATACCAGCAGTAACGAGAATACTTCCTGCAGTTGGTAACTTTCTCAGTGAGGATGTTAACTTTCTTTTTCCGAGTCAAAGAATACCAAAGGGAAAAGGCTCAATCCTGAACCTTTCCCTTATTTGTTACATTTTAATCTTTTAAATTCAACTTTGCATGAAAGAATTGTATCTAATCAAAACTCTATTCTGTAACTGATATTGGGTATTACCAGTTCGTTTAAATCCTTTTTAATGGTATTAGTGGTTTTATCAAAATAATATGTATTAAATTCTTTATAAAATAAAGCATTAATGAAATTCAACGCCCAAATGCTTGCATGTTTTGGTTTGTTTATTCTGTATGTAACGGCAAAGGAAAGTATTTGCGCATCGTGTTTTCGTTGAGTAAATGCTTTTGAAATATCTTCAACAATATCTTTAGCGGCATAAGTTGCAGCAATGTCAAGCGGATTCATGTAATCACCGCCCATAAGGCATAATTTCCCATTGATATTTAAAATATTATTTTTATTTTTCCCAACTTTCCACTCTTTTCCGCCAAGTAAATTCACGACATAGTGTTTATTGAAGCGGGCGTTACGTTTTATGCCATCACCTCCCCAATATTTTGAATCGAAGATGGAAACTGTAACAAGGTAATAATATCCTTTATTGAGAAATCTTTCAAAAGTAAAATCAACCCCTATGTTTCTTCCTTTGCCTTTATTTACAAGGGAATCATTAAAATATATTGTGTTCTCAAGATTTTGAAGAGAGTAGTACGAATTCGGAATGACAGGTATGTTAAATAATTTTTGATAGTACGGTTCCACTTTCAGATGTATGTGTTCATTTAATTGAATTTCATAAGAAACTACGATATGATGCGCTTTTGAAAAATCGAGTTTTTTGTTCGGCTCTGCAATTCCTGAACCTGTATTTTGCTGAACAAAATAAAAATTCAGCGGTTCCAACTGGCTATGCAAACCATAAGAAATACCAAGTGTTTGTAATGGAGTAAAATCCCATCTTAATCCTATACGCGGCTCAATAGTGTAGTGATTGTTTAAAGTAAAAAATTGCGAATGTATTCCGATATTTAAAATTAAAGCATCAGTAATGTCATACTTCGATTGCGAAAATGCCTGCATAAGATAATTGCTGCCTTGTGTATTCGCATATGTTTTTAATAATGTCCCGCTGTCAGCTTTCTGGATATTCATATCATATTGCAAACGATTTATTATAATACCCGTTTTATTGGTATGTCTTGCGCTGAATTTATGATTAATAAAGCTTGTTAATGTATATTTCCATGTATTGTTGTCAATATTACTGGTTGGGAGAAGTAACATATTATTATTTAATAATTTTTCTTCTAATGAAAGCCCGTTGCCTGTCGTAGCAAGCGATGTGCTGATATATGTTTTACTACCGATTATTATTTTATGATTTAATCCTATGGCACACATATAAAGGTCGGAATGATATTGTTTTTTATCAGTGTCTGTTTCCCATAATAATGAATCGTTTTTTGCATCTCTTCCCTGGTAATCCAGTGCCCCTATTCCCCACAGCGAAAATGTTCCTGATTTTTTTGTAGGAAAATTCAACTTAAAAGATAAATCCTGATATTTTAATTTTCCCATTTCTTCAGGCAAAATCGGAGCAAGTAAAGTAAGAGTGGAATACCTGTAGTTAAACAGGAATGATGCTTTTTTACCTTTAACGAAAGGACCTTCAGAAGATACATCGATACCGATAACTCCAAGCTGTAAAGTATTTTCATATTTTTCATTATTTCCTGTGCGTAATTTAATATCGAATACTCCTGACAAAGCATTGCCATATTCCGAAGGAAATGCCCCTGTATAAAAATCGGAATTTGAAAGCATCTGGCTGCTTAAAGCCGTAATAGCGCCTGCACCTAAAGAACTTACATTGGCAAAATGGCTGGGACTGGTAATCTCAACTCCTTCCATACGCCATAGTAAACCTTTCGGGGCATTACCCCGGATTACAATTCCATTTGTTCCCAAATTACCTGATACGCCTGCAAATGATGATACAAGACGAGCAGGGTCATCGAAACCGCCAGCATACCGTTTGGTTTCTTCAACACTGAACTGCCTGACACTTACAGTAGCCATTGAATTTATCGGCTGGCTTTTATTCACCTTAATTACAACTTCGTTAATCGTTGTTACCGATTCTTTTAATTCCGCATTCAAAACAAGTTCTTTTCCTGAACTTACAAGTATTTCATTTATTAATACGTGTTCATAACTGATAAAACTAACTTTAATATTATAACGACCAACAGGAACATTTTTGATAATGAACATTCCGTCAGTATCAGAAACAGAGCCGATAAGAGGATTCGAATTTAAAATAACAACAACAGCACCGGGCAAAGGCAATTGCGTTTCTTTGTCAATTACTCTCCCTTTAATGGTTTGAGTTATATTTTGCGCTTCAATAACTCCAAATAAAAAGATAAAAAGAATTCCGAAATAAAATTTTAAATTCATTTTTTATAAGTTTGTTTGTATTTTTGTGCAAAATTCGATACTAATAATTATATATACAATACTGATAAATCAGTATTTTTTTATGGACGATATAACAGATAAATTAAGATTGCAGTATGATGAATTGCTCAATTCGCAAAAGTTTACGGAAGCGGATCTGGATTACAGTATACTAGAGAATCATATTCCTTTTCTTAGGAAGATAGCTGAATTAAGCAATAGTGTAATTATGATATTCGACCTTTATAAGAGGCAGCATATTTATGTTTCCGATAATATTTCGCGCATATTAAATTTTGATTTAAAAAAAGTAAAAGGAGAAACAGGTTATATGGACAGTCGCATACATCCAGAGGACTTACCTCAGCTCATGGAAGCTGGTACTTATTTTCTCCGTTATGGCTTTTCTTTATTACCGGAACATCGCAAAGAAGGCAAGCTGATTAATGAATACCGTATTCTTAATGAAAAAGGGAAATACATTAGAATTATTGAACAACAGATGTGCCTTGAAGTTGACATAAATGGAAATGTCTGGTTGGCTTTAGGAATAATGGATATTTCGCCCGACCAGAATGACGATGCACCATTTAGTAGTCGTTTGATTGATTTTCAAAAAGGAGCGGTATATATGTTTCCACCTCCTGATAAAGAGGCTATGCTTACTGCACGCGAGAAAGATGTATTGTTGCTTATATCTAAAGGTCTTATTAGTAAACAAATTGCAGACAAATTATTTATCAGTGTAAATACTGTAAATACTCACCGACAAAGAATTCTTGAAAAACTTCAAGCTGATAATGCAATAGAAGCAATCAAATATGCTTCGAAATTAGGATTAATTTAAGAAAAAGGGAACCGCTGGTAAAAAGTATTGCCTCAGGGAAATTGCAGCTCATTTGCAAGCCCACACGAGCCAACGCCCAAACCAACGGCTTGCAAAAGAACTGTAATTCCCTATTCGCAAAAAAAATAGTTTGTTCAAACATTGCAGAACTAAAAAAACTAATTATATTTGTACCTGATTATTTTTTATGAAAATGGAAACAAATAAAGAAACAAAAGAATTGGTTGAAAAATTCGGTGTTTTTCTGGAAAAGGCTGTAAACTTTCAGCCTGTTTCTGCAAGAATAGCCGGTTATCTTCTGATTTCAGAACCACCCTATAAAACATTTGACGAAATTCGTGAATACTTAAATGTAAGCAAGAGTGCAGTTAGTCAGGCTTTAAATTTATTAGTTTCACAAAATTTTCTTGATTATATGACATTGCATGGTGATCGGAAAAGATATTTCAAAATTACTGCAAACCCATGGCTGAATATCATAAAAAAGGATTTTGAATGTATGTTACAGTTTAAACCTTTATTTCAGGAGATTTTAAAGCAAAGGTCTGACAAATATCCTGAATTAAATAATCAGCTTAAAACCATGATATCTTTTTTAGAAATATTTGAAAAGGAAATTCCCTTAATTTTTAAAAAATATAAAATAGCATTAGTGTCCGACTAATTTTTTAAAAATTGGGGTTACTCCCCGAAAGTTTCACCCCATGTTGTAAATTTGTTTTGCTAAAAAACATAACAACATGAGTAAAGATACAGAAATAAAATTTGTCGGACAGCCGGTTTTTAAACAGATAATGAATTTGGTGAATAAAGTTGATATGCAAGGGCTGATAAACAAACATAACAGCGATTATTATTATAAGGCATTCAAAACGAGAACGCACTTGTTTACTATGCTATTCGGGATACTGAGCCGATGTGATTCCATGACTGAAATATGCGAAGGACTGCGGGCTTTAGGCGGCAAGCTTAATCATTTGGGATTGGATAAAGCCCCGGCTAAAAGTACAGCTTGTGATGGTTTACGTAACAGGGATAGTAAGTTTTTTGAAGATCTATATTTTAGCATGGTAAAGCATTATCATAGTTTTTTGTCGGACAGCCGAACTTTTGGATTGACATTTAAAGAGGTTCTTTTGATAGATTCCACGACAATCAGGTTGTTCAGTGATATATTGAAAGGGGTTGGCAGGAACCCCAAAGGAGACGGAAGGAAGAAAGGCGGATTAAAAGTTCATATGCTGATTGATGCCGTTCAGTCGGTTGGCCGATTTATTAAAGTTACAGCCGCAAAAGTACATGACAAGAACTTCTTGAAGAGCATTGAATTGATCTCGCACAGTATGGTTGTCTTTGATAAAGCGTATAACTACTATCACCAATTTGCATTATGGACCCAAAATCAGGTCTATTTCGTTACCCGCATAAAAAGTAATGCAGTATATACGGTTAAAGAAGTTAAAAGAACTCATTATCGCAAGCAAGGACAGGCAAAAGTCCTGAGAGACGAGATTATCGAGTTGGAATATCATCCTGAAGATGAAAACGGGATAAGAAATCTCAAGATCAAAAAGAACCTGCAATTAAGAAAAGTCTGCTATCAGGATGAGCAAAACCGATACTTTGAATTCTTAACAAACAATTTTGATATTGAGGCCGAGGAAGTCGCATTCCTTTACAAGAAAAGATGGGGCATTGAGTTGCTGTTTAAAAAGATGAAGCAGAACTTCCAACTGCATTATTTTTATGGTGAAAACGAGAATGCAATTTACACGCAAGTCTGGTGCACATTAATAGCTCAATTATTATTAACGGTGACACAGAAAATAGCACAAGCTAAGAAAGCTTTTTCAGTTGTAGCATCTCTGGTAAGGATACATTTAATAAGCCTTTTGGATGTTAATGAATTGCTAAGGAGCACAAAAAGGACTTATAATAGAAGAAATCTGGCACCACCCATATTACAATTAAGTTTACAATTATAAGGGGGGGTGAATAAAACTAACAAAATAATGGGTGTTGATAATCAGCGGTTTAACAATAAAGAAGGAGCATCTAAATTATTAGTCGGATAATAGTGATAAAATAGAATAAATTTTTTTAACCAAATGGTTCAGTATGTTAAGAACAAAATAAAATATTCATTATATGCAATACGAACAGAATATATTATTATTACAATTTGTTACAAATCTGAAGTCCCTTCTTTACATTTATTTCGTTTTTTTGTTATTGGTCATTTAACGATTCATTTTTTGGGAGCTTATTATAATGAATAAAACAATCCTCATAATAGATGATGACAAAAAGTTGAATAACCTTCTCAGTGATTATCTTTCAAAGTTCGGTTTCAAAGTTACTACGGTAACACAACCGAACGAAGGTTTAAAAACTTTGAAGCGAGAGCTACCGGATATAATCATACTTGATATAATGCTTCCTGAGATGGATGGCTTTGAAGTTTGCAAGGAAATTCGTAAGGAATATTCAATTCCGGTAATCATGCTGACAGCCAGAGGTGAAGTCACCGACAGAATTGTCGGGCTGGAATTGGGCGCAGACGATTATCTTCCAAAACCCTTTGAACCCAGGGAGCTTGTTGCACGCATTCAATCTGTACTTCGGAGAAGCTCAAACCATTCAAAACCAGACTTTGTCAAATTCGGAAACCTGGTCTTGGATATGGGAAAACACACCGTCCAACTGGATGGGAAGGATGTGGATCTCACAACGATGGAGTTTGATTTTATGAGAAATCCCGGGAAAGTTATTACCCGTGACCATATCATGGATAGCATCCGCGGGATCGAATGGGATGCGTTTAACCGCTCTGTAGATGTACTAATTAGCCGGTTGCGTCAAAAACTGAATGATGATCCTAAAAATCCGTCGTTGATCAAAACAATTTGGGGAACAGGATATAAATTTATAGGAGAGGAAAAAGAAAATGTTTAACGTTATCAAAAAAATTCAAAGTTCAATATTTACAAAACTTATTTTGGTTCTCATCATAGTGGATATTATTACCATCATGATAGTCATTAAGTTGGGTGAAATTTACATTGGTCAGCATTTCGCTGTATTTGAAAAAAATATAATTCGATATACAAATTATTTAATGAGAGAAATAGGAACTCCTCCGGATACTGTGAAAGCTGGAGAGATATCTCAGGAACTTTCTGTTAAAATACGCTTTGAAAGTCCGGATTTTAAGTGGAGTACTCACGATAACGTTCTCTCCTTTAAAGATTTTAATGACATGAATTTAGATAAAAATAAATCCAATATATGTGTAAAAGAATTAGCACACGGAGTTTGGGCGATTTCAAGAAATCATTCTTCGGGGCGTTACCTGTTTGCCTTTGATTTTGGAGAGATTGAATATATTGAGAAATTATTAAGTGTTGTATTAATTGTCCTTTTCACTATAATATTTACAACTGCCTATTTTTTAATCCGGTGGGTGCTGAAACCGATTTACTGGCTTGGAGAAGGAGTGGAACAGATTAGTAAAGGAAATCTTTCTCACAATATTCGTTCAGGAGTGCCTGATGAACTGGGAGTACTTGCAGAATCATTTAACCTGATGACAAAACGAGTTCGAGAAATGATCAGATCAAAAGATCAGCTTCTCTTAGATGTTAGTCATGAACTTCGCTCGCCTCTTACAAGGATAAGAGTTGCACTGGAATCTATACCTCAAAATATAACTAAAGACAGTATTACTGAAGATTTGAAAGATATAGAAAAGATGATTACCGAAATTCTTGAGACCGAGAGATTAACCAGCAGTCATGGCAAGCTTTATTTAAAAGAAGCAAATATTTCAGATATAATTAAAGAAGTAGTTCAAAGCTTTGAAGATAAATCCCCGGGTGTAAAACTCATTTCCGTACCTGAAAATGTCACTCTGTGTATTGATGTGGATCGGGTGAAGATTGTTCTTAAAAATGTCCTTGAAAATTCAGTAAAATATTCAAAGCCCGAAAACCAACCGGTGGAAATTTCTGTTGATGACGAAGAAAAATGGGTTGTAATACGGATAAAGGATTATGGATTAGGAATTCCGGAAGAGGAGCTTCCATTTATTTTTGAGCCATTCTACAGAGTTGACAAATCCCGCTCTAAAGTGACTGGTGGATACGGTCTGGGTATGAGTTTATGTAAAAAAATCATGGATGCTCATGACGGGTTTATTGAAATCAATAGCAAGTTGGATATCGGTACAACGGTTTATTTGAGATTTGTGAAACAATAAAAGTAACAATGAGAGGAGATTACT
>JBBAAM010000087.1:0-8806 GCA_041658245.1 Melioribacteraceae bacterium | reverse complement strand
CTACCGGAGTTCTCTTAGCGTGTGTAATAACTACTTTTTTCATTTCAATACCTTTTTGTTATTGTATAATTTTTAAACGTTTGAAACTATATTTATAAATTTAAGTAAAGTTGATTTTTTATTTCACAATAATTTTTCTCTTTCGAGGATGCAATAACTTTAATTCTTTCTACTCTTTTTTGGTTTGAACAATCCGTCTTCTATTGATCCGCTGAAACAAAGATTTATAAGGTCCGCATCTGCTGTGTTTAAGGAACGAAGAGAATATGGACTAACTATTTTATTATGCTTAATTGTATAGAGATAATCTCCTATAAATTCTAAATCATTATCACTTGTCATCCAATCATATTTATCAAATCTAGAAAGATTAACCGGATTAGAATATGAGCGCAGAGATTTTTCACCTATTGTATTAAAATAAAAATCGAAGTAAGACATTATTAATTCCCTCAAAGAACGATAAACCGGTTCTCTGAATCGCAGAACTGTTGTGTTTGATTTGGCAACTGCACCGAAACAATTATTCTGTTTATAAATTGCAATTACATGGTCATCATCATTTTCAGTAACAAGATCTACTATAAGCGGTTTATGCCCTATTGACCTCAATACTGCGGCTGCAAAAAGAGCTCCTTCAAAACAATTTGCTCTTTGTTTTAGAAATACATTTTTAGGAGAGTTAGTTACATATTCTGAATTGTATAGTAATCCATTTAAGAATATTTGTATATCAATTGGTTTCTTAAAATGTTTTGCAAAGCTCAATTTGTTGTTCATATATTTCTAGCCAGTCTTGGTATGATATATAATTTTTGATATTCACTTTGCAATAATTTACAAATAGGACCAGGCATACTGCCATTAATAATATTTCCATCTAATTCTCTTACAGGCGTTACCTCTGCTGTTGTGCTAAGAAGTAAAATCTCATCAAAATCTTTCAGTTCCGTCAGCTTAATATCTCTTTCGGTATATCTAATTCCTAACTCTTTACATAATCTCAATACAATTCCCCGAGTGATGCCGGGAAGTATTAAGTTACTAAGAGGAGGAGTAGTCAATTCACCATTCTTAATAAAGCATACATTCGTTTGAGTTCCTTCAGTAATAAAACCATTGCGGTGCCAAATAATTTCCGCTAATCCATTCTTTATGGCTCTTTGTTTTGATAAAACATTCGGCAGCAAAGAAGTTGTTTTAATATCACATCGCATCCATCTTATATCTTCTTCCAATCCGACTCTAACACCGTTTTTCATCTCATCAACCTTGGCGGGATATTTTTCAACACATATAAAAATTGATGGTTCTAAATTTTCATTGTAAAAATGTCTGCGCGGAAATTGATTTCCTCTTGAAATCTGGATATATGCAATTGATAATTTATCCTCCAGATTGTTCTTCTGAATAAGTTCATATAAAACTGATTCTACATTTTCAAAAGCAGTAAAAGAAATTTCAATTTTCTTCAAGCTGCTTTTTAGACGATCAAGATGTGGCTCATATTCAAAAAATATTTTCGGATAATATCTTATTACCTCATAAACTCCGTCTCCAAATTGAAATGCTCTGTCAAACGGAGATACTGCTACATTTTCCAAATCTAAGATCTTACCGTTATAAAATACTATCATTCTTTACCTAATATCAGTTTTGTTAATAATGAATTAACTAAGTAATCCTTAGAATAAATTAAGCTATACTTGATTATAAATTCAAATGGTTTGATCGAATTTTTAAGAACCGGTCATTTTATATTATTTGTGATTAGATTTTCATTGTTAACAAAACAATTGAGTTTTGTGTTAGAAAAAGTTAATTATAGATAGAAAAATAAACGGTGAATAAATGGAATTAGCAAAAGTTGAAGGAACAATTGTATCCACTGCAAAATCGGAAAGACTTCACGGCTACAAATTGCTTTTACTTAATCTAATTAATCCGGATATGAGTTCATCAAATAATTATGTTGTTGCGGTTGATGCTGTTGGCGCAGGAGAAGGCGAAGTGGTTATTGTTGTACGCGGAAGTTCAGCACGACAAGTAGAAAAACTTACTAATGTTCCAACCGATTCGAGTATTGTTGCAATTGTAGATTCAATTGAATTTAAAGGTAAAGTTGTTTTTAGAAAAAGTTGAGCTGATTTATGAAACTCGGTAGAATTCAAGGAAAAGTTTGGGCAACTGTAAAAGATCCTAAACTGAATAATTGCACTCTATATATTCTTCAACCCGTTGACGAAGATGAAAATCCAATCGGTATGGCACAAGTTGCAGTTGATACAGTGAGCTCCCGTGAAGGCGATTTAGTTTACTGGGTTGGCGGTGCGGAAGCAACATTTCCATTTCCCGATAGACAAATTCCAAGTGATGTTACAATTGTTGGTTTAGTAGACAGACTGGATTTAAGAAAACAATGATACTCTGCAAAGTAATTGGAAGTATTGTTTCTACTATTAAGCATGATTCATATAGAAACAAAAAAATAATGCTCGTGCGCCCAATTTCACCTGACGGTAAATTTAAATCGGGGACAATGGTTGCGATAGATACTGTCCGTGCCGGTGAAGGAGATACAGTACTTGTAATGTCTGAAGGACGAAGCACGATGGATATTCTTGAATTAAAAAATCGTGAACCTTTAAGAAGTATAATCGTTGGAGTTGTTGATAGAATTGATACTATTTCAAGTCAACTTAAGAAATAGAAAAGACCAGAAAAGTTTTTCCTTTTATCTCAGTCAAGAAAATTATCAATTGTAATTTATTATTTTCATATAAGTTTTTTCATTCGTTAATAATCAAAGCAAAAGTGCCGCATCTTTATCTAAATACCAACTCAACTTCCCATTAATCGGTTTAATGTACGCGGCGGGAAATGAATCTGATCTGTCAGATGGATTTAAAATGTCAGTTAGTATTTTTGATTTGTTTTCGCCAGTAACAAAAAAAATAATTTGCGATGAATTATTAATTATTGTCCCCGTAAGTGTTATTCGTTTTTGAAATGTAAGTGGGTGAACTGCTGTATCACAAATCTTTTCGGACCTAATCAAATGAAGTTGATTGGGGAATATTGATGCAGTGTGTCCATCGCTTCCCATTCCAAGTACTGTTAAATCAAATGATGGTAAGTTATTTCTTTCCGGAATAATATTTTTTATAACGGAAGAATATCTTTCTGCCTCAATCAACGGATCATTTTCACCTAGTATTCTATATATGTTTTCTGCAGGTATTCGAATTTTGTCAAACAGATATTGTTTCGTCATTCCATAATTGCTATCGCTGTCGGTCGGTGGAACACATCTCTCATCCGCCCAGAAAAAACAAATGTTTTTCCATTGGATCTTCTCTTTATGTTTTTCTACTATTTTATTAAAAAATATTTGAGGAGTATTTCCGCCAGAAAGTGCTACATATAATATTTTATTGTTGTGATAATAATCCTCACTCATATCCCAAAAAGCTTTAGCTAAACTTTCTGCAGCGTTTTCCGCGGTAGAAAATATTTTTATGTCTTGGTTTTCAGAGATCATCAATTATAGAAGTTAGTGAAGTAATTCATAAGTATTAAAGCTCACAATAATTTCCATCGTCAGTTAGATTTTTACAAGGATAGCGCCATGTTTTTTCCTCAGCAATAAGATCATCAGCTATATCTGGTCCCCAAGTACCTGCCGGATAGCCATGGATTTTTATGTCACGATTATTTTCCCAAGCTTTTTGTATCGGTTCAACAAATTTCCACGCAGCTTCAACTGCATCTCCGCGTGTATATAAAGTAGAATCTCCAACCATCACATCATAAAGAAGTCGTTCGTATGCACCGGGGACATGAACATTCGATAAGTCTGAATAATGAAAATCCATGTTCACATTTGTTACTTTGAAACCGGCGCCAGGTACTTTCATTCCAAACTTTAATAGAATTCCTTCATCGGGTTGAATACGAATTATTAATTGATTACTTGAATTACCCTGTTCTTCTTTTGAGAACAAATAATGCGGTGTTGGTTTGAAATGAATTACAATTTCCGTAACTCGCGTAGGAAGTCTTTTGCCCGCGCGGATATAGAACGGAACGCCGCCCCATTTCCAATTATCAATATAAAATTTGATGGCAACAAATGTTTCTGTTCGGGATTTTGGATTAACATCTTTTTCGTCTCTGTAACCTGCTATGCTTTCGCCTTTTATTTTTGAAGAAATATATTGACCGCGTATAACATATTTATCAACATCTTCTTCCTTAAAAGGACGTAGTGATTGAAAAACTTTTAATGTTTCATTTCGAATTGAGTTTGAATCAAATGTTGAAGGCGGTTCCATTGCAGTTAAACCAACCATCTGTAATAGATGATTCTGTACCATATCGCGAAGAGCGCCGGAAGAATCATAATACCTTCCTCGGTTTTCAACACCTATACTTTCGGCGGAAGTTATCTCGATATGCTGAACATAATTTCTATTCCAAAGAGGTTCAAAAATTCCATTTGCAAATCTAGTTACAAATAAATTTTGTACTGTCTCTTTTCCAAGATAATGATCTATTCTGTAGATCTGTTCTTCGTTAAATGCTTCGTGTAATTTTAAATTTAATTTTATTGCTGTGGTTAGATTATAGCCAAAAGGTTTTTCAAGAATTAGTCTTCTATATCCATCACATTCTTTTTGAAGCTCAACTGATCCAAGATTCCCTGCTATTTGTTCATACAAAATCGGCGGAGTTGCAAGATAGAATAAATAATTTCCGCCGGTTTGATGTTCAGAATCAAGTGACTCTAATTTTCTCTTTAATAATTCAAAATCAGTAGCTGACTCTGTATTTATAGAAACATAATATAATTTTTTAAGAAATTGATGAAGTGTTTTATTGTCTAAAATTTTATTCTCAGAATAATTCTTTACACCTTCTTCCATTTTTTTACGGAAACCTTCATCGGTCATTTCTGTTCTTCCTACACCAAGAACAATAAATTTATTAGGAAGAATATTTTGGTTTAGCAATTCAAAAATAGCCGGGATTAATTTCCGATTGGTAAGATCGCCTGAAGCGCCAAATATTACTAAAATACAATCAGCAGGTTTTTCCATTTTAATTTTATCTTTCATACCAATACTTAAATAAATTGTTCTTATTTCGACAGTTTGTTCAACTGGATTTGTAAATTTTCTACGTTTTATTAAGTCTTAATTTATTGATTAAAGTTATAACTTAGAAATGTTAATTTGAAGAACTAAACTATCGAATTAAAACAATGATATATTTCCATTAATAAGGTAAAAAAAGTAATGTATATTATTTTTTAAACTGATTTTGTTTGACTCAAAAAACTAATAAATTCAATACATCAAAAAAATAAAGGAAAAAATATGAGACCAAATAAATGTTTTATGGCTGTAATTTCATTTTTATTAATCCTTTCAATAACAATCATTGCACAACAAGAAAATAAACCAAGAGCAAGTCTTAAAGCCAGTGTATCTCAAAGAATTGGCGTTGAGAACGATATTACAATCATCTACAGCAGGCCCGGTGTTAAAGGAAGAAATATTTGGGGCGATCTTGTTCCTTTCGGTTTAGCTCCGGGCAATAAATATTCTAACAATAATCCTTTTCCGTGGAGAGGCGGTGCTAACGAAAACACTACTATCGAATTCGGTAAAGATGTAACTGTTGAAGGTAATAAATTACCGGCAGGTAAATACGGGCTTCATTTTATTCCCGGAGAAAAAAACTGGGTAATAATTTTTAGTAAGAACAACTCAAACTGGGGAAGTTTTACTTATGATCAAAAAGAAGATGCTCTAAGAGTTACTGTTACAGCAACTAAAGCCCCGTTTAAGGAATGGCTTACTTATGGTTTTGATGATTTAAATGGTAATTCTGCGACTGCATTTCTGAAATGGGAAGAATTAAAAGTTCCATTTAAAATTGCGACAGTTAAATAAAAACTTATTCCAAATAATTTTATTACGATGCATAATAATTTTTGAGGTTGATAGTTGAGACAAAGTTTGTTTACACTCAAGCAGGATATTGTTGAGATCGGAAAAAGAATGTATGTGCGCGGTTATGTTGCTTCGAACGATGGCAATATAAGTGCGCGTCTTGATGATAACAAATTTTTAGTTACCCCAACTGGTGTTAGCAAAGGATTTATGAAACACGAGGATCTAATTGTTGTTAACATGGAAGGAAAAGTTTTATCCGGAACGAACAAACCGTCTTCTGAAGTTTTTATGCATCTTAAAGTTTATAAAGACCGACCCGATGTTAACAGTGTTTGCCATGCCCATCCGCCTTATGCAACAGGGTTTGCAGTTGCCGGAATACCATTGGATAAATGCGTTCTTCCAGAAGTAATTATAACGCTTGGATCAATTCCACTTATAGAATACGGTACACCTGGCACAGAAGAACTTTACCGGCCTGTAACAAAACTTTTAAAAGATTATGATGCGTTTCTTCTTGCAAATCACGGTGCGCTTACGGTTGGCAAAGATGTAATTAATGCTTATCACAAAATGGAAACGCTGGAACATTTCGCACATGTTGCTTTTGTTGCCCAGCAGCTTGGTTATGTCAACACTCTAAGTAAGGAACAAGTACAGAAACTTAAGGATCAAAGAGAGAAATTTGGAATAAGAACTACAGTTGGATGTGTTACCAGCGAAGATGACTCATGTTCTACAGAACATACTCCGCAATCAAATTTGATGAATGATGATCTGATAAAAAAAATTACAGACGAGGTACTAAGACAAATTCGCAAATAATTTTTTTACAAAAAAAATAATTCTGGGTTTATTTATTTTTTAAGTATTTAATTAATTCACCGATAGAATAAAATAAAACTGATTGCGAATTAAGATTGAGATTCCAAATTAATTTTCCGTCGTTCCTATCAATTTGAATTGAACCATCTACTTTTTCATTACCATCTGTTGAAATCCCAATTCTTTCAAGTGCACGTTCCGTCCAAATCACATCAATCTTACTCCCCTTTACTTGAATTTTTGTATCCGCAATTCGGTTCATTTTGAATATTCCCCGCTGAGGATGGAACTTAATTCCCTTTTTATTAAATGCTTTTTCGAAATGTCCGTTCAATACCAGATCTTCCGGTGAATCAACCTCTATTTTTTGATCTTTTGTTATGAGCCAAATTATATCAGCGGTTTGTAATGCGAGATCTAAATCATGAGAAGAAAAGATAATAGATTTATTAAACTGTTTAATTAAAGACCTGAGCATATTCAAAATTTCAATTCGTGTAGGAATATCGAGAAATGCAGTCGGTTCATCCAATAAAATTATGGAAGTATCTTGAGCTAAAGCTCTTGCAATCATAACCTTTTGCTTAAACCCATCGCTAAGTTCGGTAAAAATTTTATCTTTGTAAGATGTTAAGCCGGTTATTTCTATTACATTATCAATTGCCTTATAATCATTCTCTCTTAATATTCCCAGCCAATTGTTGTGAGGATAACGACCCATGCTTACAACAGAATAGACCGATACTTCTCCAATATTTAAATTTTCAGTAAGAACAATACTCAGAACTTTAGCAAGCTGAGATCTCTCGTAAGATTTGATTGATTTTCCATTTATGAAGAAATCACCTTTGATTGGTTTTTGAACACCGGTTAATGTTCTTAACAGTGTTGATTTTCCACAACCGTTTTGTCCGAGCAGACAAATTAATTCTCCTCTTTCAACCGATAGATTTAAATGATCTAACAATATGAAATCGGTAGATTTTTTTCTCTTATAACCAATAGCTAAATCTTTTGTATATAATATTGGGGTAGTTTCTATCATATTATTCCATTGCAAAAGAGTGTTTAACTTTTCTCTGTTGAATAATAATCCAAATCACTACCGGTGCGCCAACAAGTGAAGTTACTACGTTAATCGGAATTGTCTGTTCGTGCCAAATTAATTGTGAGATAATATCGCAAAGAAGCGCAAGAATACTTCCAATGATACATACAGCAGGAATTAATATTTTATGATCAAACTCACTTAGAATTTTTTTTGTTACGTGTGGAACGGCAATGCCAATAAAAGCAATCGGACCGCAAAATGCTGTAATAACGCCGCCGAGAATGCCAACTGCAACAACTATCAATAATCGTATTACTTTTATATTGACACCCATACTAATTGCATAATTTTCACCGAGCAAAAGAAGGTTCAAGGGTTTTGACAAGAGGAAAGCAACAACAAGACCGAATAAAATAATTGGGATTAAAAGAAATAAATCATTCCAAATTACATTTCCAAAATTACCCATACCCCATATTACATATCCTTGTAGATTTTCCGGTGAGCTAAAATATTTTAATATACTTTCTAGTGCACCGATTATATACCCAAGCATCAAACCGAAAATAAGCAATGTAATATTGCTGCTTATTTTTCTTGAGACAAAAGTTATTAATAATAAAATCACAGCCGCTCCACATCCGGCGGCGATAGTAATACCAATTTTGTTTAATAAGCCATTTAAGAAAAATAGATTTATCCCTATTGAACCGGCAGTTAATACTACCAATGCAACGCCAAAGCTCGCACCGGAACTGATCCCCAGAACAAAAGGATCTGCTAATGGATTTCTAAAAAAAGTTTGCATTAATAATCCGCTAACAGATAGCGCGCTTCCAGCCATAACTGCTGTGATAGCTTTTGGTATTCTAAATTCTGTTATGATAGTTATCCAAACTGAATTTCCCGAAGAGGAACCCGTTAATATTTTCAACGCTTCGCTTAATGGTATTCTTACAGAACCAAGGAC
>JBBAAM010000086.1:0-9195 GCA_041658245.1 Melioribacteraceae bacterium | reverse complement strand
TTTCTAAGATTTCTTTTGCCCATTTAATTCCTTCTTCTTCAAGTTTATTTAATGGTACAACTTTATTTACAAGTCCCATTTCAAAAGCTTCTTGAGCACTATACTGACGGCATAAATACCAAATCTCTCTCGCTTTCTTTTGCCCTACAATTCTTGCCAAGTAGCTTGCGCCAAATCCGCCATCGAAACTTCCAACCTTTGGTCCGGTCTGCCCGAAGATTGCATTATAAGCTGCGATAGTTAAATCGCATACAACGTGAAGTACGTGCCCGCCGCCAATTGCATATCCGGCGACAAGTGCAATAACCGGTTTGGGAATACTTCGAATTTGTTTTTGAACATCGAGAATGTTAAGACGCGGCACGCCATCTTTTCCTACGTAACCTTTATTACCGCGGACTGATTGATCACCACCCGAACAGAATGCGTACTTGCCATCTTTTGAAGGACCTTTTCCGGTTAATAGAATTACACCGATGCCAGAATCTTCGCGAGCATCTGCAAATGCATCATAAAGTTCTTTAGTTGTTTCTGGTCTGAATGCGTTTCTTTTTTCGGGACGGTTGATAGTAATTTTCACAATCCCGTCCATCTTTTCATAAATAATGTCTTGATATTTTTTCGCTTTAATCCATTTGTATTTCATAATTGCCTTTAAAAAGAATTCAAAAATTCCAAAACAAATTTAGTAAAAAGCTCCGGCTTTTCTAAGTGAACATTATGACCGCATTCGGGAATTGATTTATAAATCGCTTTAGGCAGCTTATTTTTCATCTCATTGTTAATGTCAGTGTATTTTTCATCTAGCTCGCCGCTTAAAAGTAGAATGGGAAATTCGAGCAACGGAAGTTTGCCCCACAAGCTGGGCATTAATCCTGTACTAAAATTTGAAAGAATATTTGCTAATCCCGTTGCATTATTTTTATTACGCAATTTTTTTTCATCTTCAAAGTGTGGAAGTTTTTTTAACGATTCAAAAAGGGGAATATTGAACCAGTACTCTAGAAATGATTCAACGCCTTCTTTTTTTATTTTATCTGAAAGTAGAAAATCAAGTTCAACTCTTTCTTTCTTTAGACTGAATTCTTCGATTCCCGGCGAAGTGCTTTCTAAAATAGCGGCTTGAATTTTTTGAAGATTTTTTAAACTATAGGCAAGAGCAGCTCTTCCGCCCATCGAGTAACCCGCAATAATGATTTTTTTAATATTAAGTTGATTTATTATAGAATCAATCTGGTGAACGATAGCATGACAAGAATAGTAATCTTGATTTTCCGGTGAATCAGTTTCACCATGTCCGATAAGATCAATTGCAATCGGGAAAAATTTTTTGGGAATTTTGTTGAAGATAAATTGCCAATCTGCGGCTCTTCCAGTAAATCCGTGCAGAAAAACTATTGGTGTCTTTTCAATATTGAAATCGGATTCATTGATAAGAAGATTGAATTGAATATGGTCAACATTTAATTTCATTTATATATAAATCTACTTCGTTTGAAACAGCTTTCCAATATTTATCTCTCAACTCCTTTGATTTTTTTGCGTTGGTACGGATTTCAAAAACTGTGATCTTTTTATTCTTTTTCGAAGAACTGATGGCAGAGCTAAATTTCCTCCAATTTTTAATACGGATAAATTTCCCGCCATAAGCTTTAACCAATTTAGAAAAGTCAAGTTCTAATGGGGTTAAGAAATTTTCGAGAAGAAATTCTTTATAGTCCGATATTGGTAATGATTCAAAAATCCCTCCGCCGTGATTATTAATAAGAATTACAGTAAGAGGAATTTTGTATTTAATTGCATTATGAAGACCGTTCATATCGTGATAGAATGCCAGATCGCCAATTAAAAGGTACGTCGGATCTTTCGATGTCTTTGCAATACCAAGTGCTGTAGAATTTATTCCGTCAATTCCACTTGCGCCTCGGTTTGAAAATATATTTATGTTCTTATTATTTGATGAAGCAAAGAAATCAACGTCTCTGATCGGTAATGAATTTGAGATCATCAGATTAGATTTTTTTGGTAATGATTTGATCAATTCATTAGCAATTCTTCCCTCGAACGGGAATTTTGCATTGTCAATTAATTTATTTTTTATTTCCCCTGCTTTATTATTCATTACTAGAAGATCAATTAACCAACAGCTGTCCCGCTTAAATTTTTTACCTACATTCTTTAGTAAAGAAGTACAAAATTCAGCAGGATTTATTGCGAAGATTCTTTTTGCACTATGCGATGGATCGTTTCTGTCGCCGTATTCGTTGACTAATATTTTCTCTGCCTTGGAATTATTAAAAAATTCCAGAAGAACATTTGAAGTAGGTGTTCCTCCAAACTGAATGATTAGTTCCGGATCAAAATATTTTTGAAAACTTTTAACTCTGGCAAATGCAGTAAAATTATCAATGAAATATTCTTTAGAGTGGTCACCAAATCTTAACGATGATGACCCGTCTGCATAAATTGGATAGCCAAAAGTTCTTGAGAATTGAACAAGTATTTTTGTAAAATCTTTGTTGTAATTATTTGAACCGACTAAAATAAGTCCGCGTTCTGTGGCATGAAATTTTTTAATTAGACCATCAAAATCAATTGATGGTTGTCTCTTGAGATTAAGAACAAGAGAAGGTTTTGCAAATGTTTTTCGAATTCTACTTAACTCAATCTTATCTGTATAACTTCTAGGTTCAAAAGGTTTCTCGAACGAAAAATTTACATGAACGGGGCCTTTATCCAACAGAATTGAATTTAAAATCAGCTTGTCAGCTAAATCACTGATATAATTTAGATTCTTTAAATTAGGCAAACCAGCATCGGCAAAATAACGAATGTGATTTTTAAAAATATTTTGCTGATTAATAGTTTGATTCGCACCACTGTTTCTAAGAGCAGGCGGGCGGTCTGCAGTACAAATTATCAAGGGAACACGCTGGTAATATGCCTCGATGATTGCAGGATATAATTCAGCCACGGCTGTACCCGATGTTGTTACAACAGCAACCGGCGATTTAGTATTCTTCGCAATACCAAGTGCAAAAAATGCCGATGAGCGTTCATCAACGATAGGGAAAAGATTAATCGATTTGTTAGATGCAAAAGCAAGAGTCAGCGGTGTACTTCTTGAGCCGGGCGAGATACATGCATAGCGAACGCCGAGCTCAGCGAGTCTATGGACAAATACATCACACCAAAAAGTGTTACGATTTATTGATAGTTTCATTTGTAAATAGAGATAATATTGGTCTAAGTTTTAATTCCGTTTCGTTGAACTCAGTTAAACTTTCTGAACCGGCTACAATTCCGCATCCTGCGAATGCGCGAAGGAATTTCCCATTCAATAATGCAGATCTTATACCGACAACAAATTCACCCTCATTTTCAAGATTGAACCAACCTAATACTCCGGCGTACATTCCGCGATCGAAATCTTCAAGATCATTTATAGTCTTTAAAGCTTCTGCCTTTGGTATTCCACAAACCGCAGGCGTAGGGTGAAGCAATTCTAACAAAGAAAAAATTGAAGTGTTCTGTTTTAGCTTTGCCCGAATCTGTGAATAAAGATGCTGAATATTTCGATATTTTTTTATTGACGGTTGTGAATCGAAAAGGATTTTTTCCGTAACGGGAGTAAGCTGCTCAAGAAGAAAATCAACAACACTTTTATGCTCTGCTAAATTTTTTTCGCTTTGAAGAAGTTCTTCTGTGTAATTATCGTCCTCGTCTTTAGAAGTCCCGCGGGGGATTGAACCGGCAAGTGCATCAGTCTCTATAAATCCGTTAGATATATTAAACAGCTTTTCTGGAGTAGATCCGAAAAATACCGAATCACCGTTCCGGTAAGCGAACGTATAACAGTTTTCAAAATTCTCTTCCAATCTTTCAAGAAGCGTAAGATTATCCTGCAGTTCATTAAACTGTAAGTCTTTGTATCGTGCAAGAACAACTTTGTTTAATTTACCATCAGAAATCTTTTCTAAAGCAGAATTTATTTGATCAGACCAATTATGAATTTCTGAATCAGGAGAATTTTTTTCAAAAGGTACGGGCTCTGAATCATTCAATGTTTCTGTATTATGTTTTAGATCAGCCATAAGACTAGCAATAATATCGTCTGTATTTTCAAGACTGAAAATGTCTGCCAAGAAATTAAAAGTAATCGAGAACTCTTCATTAATTTTGAGAAGAAGGATCTTAGGTATAAACCATTTTTCAGTATTAAAATTTTTCCACATTAAATTATTTTTTGAAGAAGGGAATTTCATTCCGCCAACAAATAATGGATGCTTTAATTTCCGGGATGAATTTGAATAAACCCGTTTTGAGATATCGTCTAATAATTTATTTCTTGATATCGAATTATATAACGGGAAAGAGAAAACTTCTTTATAAGCAAAAAATGAAAATGCTTCATTCGGTTGCGACCAATAAAACGAGATTTCATGATTGTTGACAAGGTCTGTTATTAAATTTTTGTAATCTTGTTCGAGAATTGGTTGTGTATAACTTACAACAGATTCTTGGGATAATTCTTTCAATCTTAAACTGCCAATAAACTCTATAAATTCTTTTCGATTTATCATAAAAATTGGTTTAAAATTGCATTTTTTTATTTCAATAATATAGTTTATCTGGTTGTAGATTCAAACACATACATATTATATAAAACTTTATTGAACAATAAAACTTTTTATCATTCAAATACAAATTAAAAGATATTATGCCATTTTAACTCCTTATTAATTTATTTTTGCCAAAAGGTTATTTAAATTACCGAAAGGTTATAATTAGCAAAATCACGATAACTTATTCTAAATTCACCAATCATTGTTATTAAGAAAATAATGGAAAGGTTTGGTTATAATGTTGAACGATAAGAAAAATCTGGCTTTAGAATTATGTGAAAAAATTTCCAAAGCAAATGATAAATTTCGAAAAGTTCAGGCAAAGCAAATGTTTGAACAAAAATTAACCTCTCCGCAATTCGGTGTTCTCGAAATACTTTACAAAACCGGACAGTTATCATTGAAAAAAATTAGTAATGAAATGATGGTAACCGGGGCTAATATTACTTGTGTTATTGATAATCTTGAAAAAGAAGGTTTTGTAAAAAGAATTCATTCCCTAAAAGACCGGCGCGTGATTCTTGCTGAATTAACAGACACCGGAAGGAATAAAATAGAATCTATTTTACCTGAATATTATAAAAATATTTCAGCAATGGTTTCTTTACTTAATGAAAGTGAGCAGAAAGAATTTATCAAATTACTGGATAAGTTTTAAGTTTTTGTTTCGTTCACATTTGAAAAACAAGTGCACACCATTCATCCATTGTGATTTTTTCGATCAGCTTAAATTGAAGTTGTGTATATTTTTCTACTATATCAGTTTCGTCAATTATTAGAAGTCCCGACAGAATTAGTACGCCGCCTTTTTTAATCTTAATTTTTAGTTCTTCAGCGATATCCAATAAAATATGTTTATTAATGTTTGCAACAATTAAATCAAATTCTTTTTCTTCAACTTGCTGAATTTCAGCTAAGCGTATTTCAACTTTATTACTAAGATTATTAGACGTAACATTTTCATTACCATTTAATACACACCATTCATCATTATCAATACAAAGAGCAGAAGCTGCACCCAGCATAACAGTGCTGATGCCTAAGACGGCCGTTCCTGAACCTACATCCAGCACTTTTTCTCCGCCGTGGATATATTTTTCAATCAGTTGAAGAACCAGCCGAGTAGTAGCATGCTCGCCTGTGCCAAAAGACATTTTAGGATCGATTGTAATAATGATTTGATCAGGTTTAGAAACATATTCCTTAAATGAAGGTTTTATAACAATCTTTTCCGTTACTTCAATTACGCGCACATTTTTTTCGTATTCCTCGTTCCAATTCTTGTCTTCAAGCGTTTCTTCACTGATATAAAAAGATTCGATAAGTTTTTCCGAGATCATTTTTTTCAAAATATTTCCGATATCATCACGGGTAATATTTTTTGAAGAGCCGGCAAAAACTACAATTCCGTTATCCGTCTCATTAATACCGTCAATATCCAACTGCCACATTAACCCGCTGACTAAATCATTATTAGATGGTTCCGAAGTAATTATAAATTTCTTATAAGTTTTCATCGCATGTATTCTCAATTCATCTCGAAAATAATTTCACATAATTTATCTTGAATTGAACGTGCTTGGACTGATGTGCCGACAAAATTTTGAATTAATATTGAGAATGCAATCATGTGCCCATTCTTGCTTTCAAGATATCCCGAGAGATTACTTACTCCGCTTAAACTTCCGGTTTTTCCGTGAACACGTTTGAACACTATGCTTTCTTTCATTCGATTTCTCAAAGTTCCGTCTATACCTGAAATTGGAAATGAACTTAAAAATATTGGAAAAAGATCCGTCTTCTTGAAATAATAATATTTTAGCATTTCAGTTAATAATTCTGCCGAAAGAAGATTATAATTGGAAAGGCCAGAGCCGTCAACAAGTCTATAATTTTTTGGATTTAATCCTGCTAGAGTAATTAGACTATCTATTAACCGAATTCCTTTTGCAGCAGTAGGCGTTTTATTGGAAGAATATAAAGCAAGTGTACGTAGGATCATTTCTGCGCTAAGATTATCGCTTATTTTGTTTGTGTTTGTAATAACCGGTTCTATGTTGCGCTCAAAAGAGAATATTTTTTTTGTATCACTCGGGAGTTTTAATGTATCAACTTTTCCTTTGAAAGATATTCCGTTTTGTTCAATACTTTCTTTCATCAAGTTAAGGCAATAAAATGTTGGGTTAAAAACGCTTAGTGAAATCGTGTCTCGTTTTGATGTTCTTGTAATATTTCCGTTAACAAGAATTATGTTGTTTCGGTTTATCCAATCTCTAGTTATTCTTATTGTTGTTTTCCCGGTATCAATTGTTAATGATGAATTTTTTATTTGAAAAAATTTTGTTTTGGGTATTAATTCGATGATAGCTTCTTTACCAATCTCACCCGGCTCATAAACAATTTGAATACTATTTTTATTTATGTTCAGAGGAGTTAGATAAGCGGCAAATGGTTCCGGATCATCATCCCACATCCAACCATTACCCCAGAACAAAGAATCCATTGCAGAAACGTCGCCATAAAGATTTCCTCTAATTTCTTTTATCCCGTAATGTTTGATCTCACTAACAAGAGAATCCAAATCGTGTGAAGAAAAATCCGGATCGAGACCACCAACAATGTAAATATCACCATTACAAATTGAATCTTTAACTTCTCCTGTCTGGTAAACTGAAGTTTTGAATTTGTAATCCTCTCCAAGAAATAAATATCCGGCTGCGGTTGTTAATATTTTTTGATTTGATGCCGGACGGAGTAAAAGTTTTTCGTTATGTTCTAATAACGGTTTATTCGCTGTGAGATCATAAACGGAAATTCCTGCTTGAGATGATTTGAAAAAATCTGAGTAGAGTAAGCTGTCAATTCTATTTTGAAAAGTTTGGGTAGTTGATTGAAACGAAGCGCATGATTGAAGAATGAATAAGAACAAGATTAAGAGAAAGAGTAAGATTTTTTTTTGAAGGTTCACAAGTTCACAAATTATTTTAGAAATATTCTCTCTCACGAAAATCAACACCCACTTCTTTAACTACGAATTTTTTAGCCGCTTCGGAATCCACTTGGCTTAGACCAACGATAGAAAGTACAACATGTGTATAATTTTTTGCTTTTCTCGCAAAGTCCAACATCTCTCCATGCATGGAAGGATCAACGCGCATCAACTTACCATATTGAACCGGATCAGTTGAGTTCAAACTGATTGAAACAGTGTCAATCAATCCTTTCAGTTCTGATGTGATATCTCTCTTATTGATAAAGTTTCCATGTCCATCTGTATTCATTCGAGTATTGCCGCCAAATTCTTTTATATACTTTGCAACTTGCTTTACAACATCCCATCTGATAGTTGGTTCACCATATCCGCAAAAAACAATTTCTTTATACTTTTTCGGATCGCCGATTTCTTTAATGTAAACTTCTGCTTCCGGCTCTTCCGATTTAGGCATTTTTAAATTATAACCGTTGATAACAGCTTCACCTTTACGATCGCAGAAAACACAATCGGCATTACACCGGTTTGTAACGTTGATGTAAAGCGCTTCTCCAATTTGATATGTAAAACTTAATTCGGATTTTTCTCCAATGCCAAAAAGTTTATGAGCGTTGTAAGATGTAGCTTTACCGACATCTTCTGTTGTCAAGTGATGAACCTCCGCAATTTTTTCTGCGATCAATTTTATATATGCCGGTTCATTCCGTTCTCCGCGGTGAGGAACCGGGGTCATAAACGGTGAATCGGTTTCGAGTAATAAATTTTCTATAGCCACACGGCTTAATACTTTGCGTACACTTTCTGCATTCTTAAATGTAACAATTCCCGGAAAAGAAATGTAATGATGCATCTCTACAAGCTCGCGTGCATCAGCAATAGATCCGGCAAAGCAATGATATTGCGCCCGCACGCCGGAATCTTTGTATTTGCGTGCAATGTTCATTATATCTTCGTTAGCTTCCCGATTATGAACTATGACTGGTAGATTTAGTTTTAGTGCAAGTTGAATCTGAGATTCGAAAGCTTTGATTTGAATTTCTCTCGGTGAGAAATCGTAATAATAATCTAAACCAATTTCACCTATTGCAACAACTTTTTTATTCTTAGCAAGTTCTTCTAATTTCTCAATTAAAGAATTATTCCAATCTTTTGAATCGTGCGGATGAACGCCGACGGCAGAATAAATATTATTGTACTTCTCCGCAAGTTCGATCGCTTGTAGTGAAGTTGCAAGATCAGTTCCCGGAACGATCATATAATCAACACCGGCTTGAACTGCGCGTTCTATTACTTTGTCAACCTCACCATCGAAATTTGGATAGAATAAATGTGTGTGTGTATCAGTAAACATAATTTTTTACCGAATTTAAATATTTGTCATTCTGAGTTTCGACGAAGTCGAGACGAAGAATCTTATAAACTGTAAGATTCTTCATCCCGATAAATCGGGATTCAGAATGGGTATAATAGTCATTTTGTGTTGCTGTATTTATAATAAATTATTTTGGTTTTAGAAAAAAGTACCATAGAAAATATTTTTGTTTATTAACTTTTGATAAACCGCGATGTAAGCGGTAA
>JBBAAM010000085.1:0-9318 GCA_041658245.1 Melioribacteraceae bacterium | reverse complement strand
GCATCGTATCCGGTTGGAATCTTAGCTGATAAATTCGGCAAAAGAAATATTTTTATTATCGGGTTGATAATATTTTCTGCTGTTTATTTTGGATTTGCCATGAACGAAGATCATTTGATAGTTTGGTTCCTCTTTGCGTTTTATGGGATTTATGCCTCATCAACCGAAGGTGTATCGAAAGCTTGGGTCTCAGATTTGGTTCCCGATGAATTCCGCGGTTCAGCTATTGGATTGCTAACTGCGCTTTCAAGTTTTGCGGTAATGTTTGGTTCTTTACTTACCGGAGTTTTGTGGGATAACTTTGGAGCGCAAGTACCGTTTCTAATTTCTTCTTTAGTTACATTAATTATAGCAATATTTCTATTGGCATTTAAGAGTAAAGCAATAGAACACAGATCAATATGATTTTTATGATTGCTTATGATCTTAAACAATCATAATTATCATAAAAATCAGCGTTCAATTCTGCAAATCCTTTTTTCCTTCTCACTTTCCAATTTGCTATTTTACCAATGTTTAATAAGATTTTATTATGATGAAAGACAAATTAGCTGTCGTTGCCGTTAGCGGGGGAATGGATAGTTGTATTACCGCAGCGATTGCGAATCAAACATACAAACTCGCACTCATTCATATCAATTATGGTCAGAGAACGGAAGAACGCGAGCTAAAAGCATTTCATGATATTGCTGATTATTACAAAGCAGATAAAAGATTGGTAATTGATTTTGGACATTTTACAAAGATCGGCGGCTCATCTCTTACGGATAAATCAATCGAAGTAGCTAAAGCGGATCTTTCAAACAAAGAAATTCCAAGTTCGTATGTTCCATTCCGTAACGCAAATATTTTAAGCGCATGTGTAAGTTGGGCGGAAGTGATTGGAGCGGAAGCAATTTTTATCGGCGCTGTTTACGAAGATGCAAGCGGTTACCCGGATTGCCGTCCGGATTTCTTCGAAGCATTTGAAAAAATTGTTAAGCTTGGCACAAAACCCGAAACAAAAATTAAAATTGCTACACCGATAATTCATTTTTCAAAAGCTGATATTGTGAAAAAAGGAATTGAATTAAATGCGCCGTTACATTTAACTTGGTCATGTTATCAAAATGAAGATGCGGCATGCGGAGTTTGTGATAGCTGTGCATTCCGCCTCCGCGGTTTCCAGCAAGCGGGTGTGGAAGATCAAATTCCGTATAAAATTCAACCAAAGTATTTTTAGGAGGGAATATGAAAAAGTATATGGTTTCACTTGTACGTGATTATGCTGTAGTTATTTCAGCTAAAAACGAAAATGAAGCTAAAGAACTTGCTGAATATTACATTGGTGGTGAGAAAGATTTATCAACAGAAAAAGATAGAATGAATCACAAGTTTAGAATTGAACAAATAGAAATGACAACAAATGACGCAATTGATGTGGAAGAAAATGAATCGTAAAACAAAAATATATTTAGGGGATTCTAAAGAAGTTCTTAAGGAGTTTGAAAACAATTCAATTGACTTTATTTTTACTTCTCCACCATATGCAGACAGTCGAAAAAATACTTATGGTGGAATCCATCCTGATAAATATGTTGAATGGTTCCTTCCATTTTCTAAGGAACTACTTCGAGTACTAAAGCCTACCGGAACATTTGTTCTAAATATTAAAGAAAAAGTTGTTGATGGTGAAAGACATACTTATGTTATTGATTTAATACATGAGATGAGAAAACAAGGTTGGTTATGGACAGAAGAATTCATTTGGCATAAAAAAAATTCTTATCCTGGAAAATGGCCAAATCGTTTTCGTGATTCATGGGAAAGATTGTTGCAGTTTAATAAATCAAAGCAGTTTAACATGTATCAAGAAGAAGTAATGGTTCCAGTTGGAGATTGGGCTAAATCTCGACTAAAAAATTTAAGTAAGACTGATAAGAAAAGAGACAATGCAAAAAATGGAAGTGGATTTGGAAAGAATGTTTCAAACTGGTTAGGTCGTGATCTTGTTTATCCAACAAACGTTTTACATTTGGCTACTGAGTGCAATAATAAAGAACATAGCGCAGCATTTCCGGATGAGTTACCAGAATGGTTTATTAAACTTTTTACAAAAGAAGGCGATCTTGTTCTTGATCCTTTTATGGGTTCAGGAACAACGGTCAACGTTGCTAACAAAATGGGGAGAGTTGGTTTTGGAGTTGAAATTATAAAAGAGTATTACAAGTTAGCTGAAGGTCAATTAAGTCAAAATATTTTTGCAGCTGAACCAAAGGTGAAATATGGCAAAACTAAAGCTCGAAGACGTAAGAAATTACATTGAAGAAAATATTGAATCATTCCATGAAGCAAGACAACAAGGATTGAGTAATTTAAAGCTTTCTGAAATCCTTCTTAAAAAGAACCCTTATTTATTCAAAGCAAAAAATATTTTAACGGCGGAAAAATTTGTACAGAGTTTAGTCAATGCTTATATCTCATCGCAAGAAGAGACAATGTTTGGTGGCTTTTTAGAAAGACTGGCAATATTTATTTGTGGAAAAGTATATAGTGGTAAAAAATCTTCTGCTGAAGGTCTTGATCTAGAATTTAAAAAGAAGGGAATAATATACGTTGTTGCTGTTAAGTCTGGAACAAATTGGGGTAATTCAGCACAAATTGCAAAGATGAAAGAGAGTTTTCGAAAAGCAAAACAGCGACTGAGAACTAATTCTAAGAAAATGCCAGTTGAAGCAATAAATGGTTGTTGCTACGGTAGGATTGTAAGGACTGATAAAGGAGAGTATCATAAAATTGCTGGGCAACAATTTTGGGAATTTATTTCTGGTAATTCAGATTTGTACATAGAAATTATTGAACCATTAGCATACAAAGCTCAAGAACGAAATAAAGAGTATGAACTTGAATATGCAAAACAAATAAATGTTTTTAGTCTTCAGTTTGCTAACGAGTTTTGTCTAGATGGAGTTATTAATTGGAACAAGATTGTTCAGTTCAATTCTGGAATGAAAAAGATTAAGGTAAATATATGAACGCCAAAACAAAACTTCTTGAAACATTTCCAAATCCAAATCAGGAAAGGGATTACACAATCATCCACACAGCGCCGGAGTTTACCTCGCTTTGTCCTAAGACCGGTCAACCGGATTTTGCTACTATTATTTTAGAATACATACCGGATAAGATTTGTGTTGAGTTAAAGAGTTATAAATTTTATCTCCAATCTTTCAGAAACGATGGAATCTTTTTTGAAGCTGTTACAAATAGAATCCTTGATGATCTTGTAAAGGTTTGCAAGCCGAGATTTATGAAGATCACTGCAAAGTTCAACACACGCGGCGGAATCTCATCGGAAATAATTGCAGAACAGAAAAGAAAAAAACTTAAGAAAAAGTTTGTATAAAGAATAATGATTTGAAAACATGATGACATTTTACAAGTAACTATAAATAAATATTGGAGAAGCAATGGCTGCAAAAAAAGTAATTAAAAGAAGCTGGGCTGAACCGTTCAAAATTAAAATGGTTGAGCCAATCAAAATGACAAACAAAGAATACCGGGTAAAATGTGCTAAGGATGCCGGGTATAATACTTTTTTACTTAAGAGCGCAGATGTTTACATAGATTTACTGACCGATAGTGGTACTAATGCAATGAGCGATTACCAATGGGCTGGAATGATGCTTGGCGATGAAGCATATGCCGGAAGCAGAAACTTTTACAACTTGTGGGATAATGTAAAAAAATATTACGGAATGCCCTACTTTGTTCCAACTCATCAAGGAAGAGCTGCCGAACATATGATCTCTAAAATAATGATCAAGCAAGGGGATTATGTTCCCGGCAACATGTATTTCACTACAACTCGTTTACATCAAGAACTTGCCGGTGCAACCTTTATTGATGTTATTATTGATGAAGCACATGATCCGCAGAATCTTCATCCGTTCAAAGGAAACATTGATCCGCAAAAACTTGAAGACTTAATTAAGAAAGTCGGCGCTAAAAAAATTCCTTATGTGAGTATGGCCGGACCGGTTAATATGGCAGGCGGCCAGCCGTTCTCTATGGCAAACTTGAAAGAGATCTACAACCTCACAAAAAAATACAATGTTAAACTTTGGTTTGATGCAACACGTGCAACAGAGAATGCATACTTTATTAAGATGCGCGAAAAAGGTTACGCAAATAAAACGATCGCGGCAATCTTAAAAGAAATGTGTTCTTACTTTGATGGATTATGGGTGAGCGCGAAAAAAGATTTGATGGTTAACATCGGCGGATTCCTTGCAACACGTAACAAAAAATTTTACGAAGAAGCGCGCAACATGGTTGTAGTTTATGAAGGACTTCATACATACGGCGGACTTGCCGGACGCGATATGGAAGCTATGGCTCGCGGTATTGAAGAGATGGTAATGTTTGATAATATTAAAGCAAGAATTGGACAAGTTGAATATTGCGGTAAGCAGCTTGAGAAATATAACGTTCCATTGGTTTATCCGTTCGGCGGGCATGCAATATTTCTTGATGCAAAAAAATTCTTACCACATCTTAAACAAGATCTATTTCCTGCTCAAACTCTTACTTCTGAAATTTATGTTGATTCCGGTGTGCGCGGAATGGAACGCGGAATAGTTTCATCCGGAAGAGATCCGCAAACGGGCAAACATCGTTATCCAAAACTTGAATTGGTGCGTTTAACTTTCCCGAGACGTGTTTATACACAAGCACATATTGATGTTATGGTTGAATCTGTTGCACAAGTATTTGATAATAGAAAAAAGATCAAAGGGTTGAAGATGATTTATGAACCGAAATATTTGAGATTCTTCCAAGCAAGATTTAAAAAACTGTAATTTTTATTTGTAGCGCAGATTTTTAATCTGCTTTTTTTTTAATTAACCTTAAGCACAAATTAGAAATCTGTGCTAAATTTTATGGAACCACTTAAACTAAAAGAAAAATTTTTCGAGGATCGGGATAGAATCTTCAACACTGAAGAACTTCTCAAAGATCCGTTTAAATTCTCCGTTAAGTGGAGTATACTTGTTGAAGAATATATTCTAGAAGTATTGAAAGGAATAAAACTTAATTGTGCTGTTGCGTCAGTCGGAAGTTTTAGCAGACGCGAACTTTCTCCTTACTCCGATATAGATATGATGTTCATTTTTGAAAAAGTAGAAGGGAATGAAGAGTTAATAAAAAATTGTATTACTATGCTTTGGGATGCCGGTATAGAGGTCTCTCACACAATTCGTGATTTTTCCGATATCCAAAAATTTCTTGATCAAGATCTACATGCCTTCACACAATTTTTTGAAACGAGATATATCCTCGGTAATGAAAAGCTTTACCACAAATGGAACAAAAGAATTTTTGATTTATTAACTGAAGAACACAAGAGAAAATTAATTTTCGATTTTTTTGAAGATATTAAACTTCGTTATGCTAAATACGGCGAATCGGCAAAAGTACTGGAACCTAATGTTAAATATACCGCCGGAGGTTTGCGCGATCTTCAAGTTATAGAGTGGATATTCACACTAAAAAATAATTTGATGCTCACCTCTCAAGAAGAAATAACACAGACACAAAATTATTTAAGCATTATTAAAAAGAATAAGATTTTAATTCCGCGCGCAGCCGCACGATTGCAGGAAAGTTACCGAATAATTCTTAATGCCCGCAATCATCTTCACTTGATAAGCAAATATAAAAATGACAGGCTTGAATTTATCTATCAAGAAAAAATTGCAAATGTTCTAGGCTATTCCGGAGACGGTTGGCATGCTTATATGAGAAAATATTTCGATGCGTCGAATATTATAAAGAGATTTACCAGCACAATGATAAAACGTTTCAGCGAAGAATTTACATCACCTATCAGCGATTTCCTTCTGATCCATCTTGATGATGATTTTTCTCTTAAGGGGAATGTTATTTATCAGACGAGTAAAACAGAACTTTCGTTGTCCGTAATTTTACGAGCGTTATATTATCGAGGATTATACGATGCACGTTTTGATGAACATCTCCGCTCGAAAATTATTGAAGCAATTATAGATCATGAAGAAACACAAACATTAGAAGCACGGTCATCTGTTTTCTTCCGCGAGATTCTTAAGCTGCCCAAAAATGTTGGTAAAACTTTTGCAACTATGAATGAACTTGGTGTTTTGGGTACATTCCTTCCTGAGTTTAAGGAATTGGTCGGATATTTTCAGCCGGGAGTTTATCATTGTTACACTGCTGATGAACACACAATAATTGCTTTGTCCACACTTGAAATGCTTTCCGAAGAAACCTCGTTGCTTGGTAAATTATTTCATGGCATAAAGCATAAAGACATTTTATATCTAGCAGTTCTTTTTCATGATATCGCCAAACCAATTAGTTTATCCGGGCATGAGATCATAGGTGCAGAGATAGCAAATTCAATTATGGAGCGGCTCGGTTACAGCTTTGAAGAAATCGAAATAGTTCAATTCTTGGTGCATCATCATTTAACGATGGAACAAGTAGCGTTCCGCCGTAATCTTAATGACCCATCAACTTTAAATAGCTTTGCTGAGTTGTTTCAAAATTCTGAATTGCTTGATCTTTTATATTTACTCACTTATGCCGATCTCTCTGCGGTCTCACAAGTTGTTTGGACTCAATGGAAAAGTGATCTGCTAAACGAGTTATACCGAAAAACAAAAACAATGTTAGATGATAGAATCAGCGGGCAGGAATTACTTTCATACAACTTAAAAGATATTATAAAAAGTTCGGATATTTATTCAGAAGAATCATTCAAAGATCATATTGAATCAATTAATGATATAAGTTATTTACAGCATTTTTCCACAGAAGAAATCAATCGCCATATCGAAGAAATTGAAAAAGGATCACCGGTTTCTGTTTTCTTTAAGGAGGAGAGCGGCTTTACGGTAGTAACTGTAATAACTCGTGATTCCGAAGCTCTGCTTTCACGAATGTGCGGTGCACTTTCAATCAACGATCTCAACATTCACGATGCAAAAATATTTACGCGTAAGGATGGAATTGTTATAGATAGCTTTAATGTTTCCGATTTCAGAACGGGCGGCATAGTTGATGATCCGCGTTATCCTAAAATTACAAATGATCTTTATCTTGCCGTAGAGAATGAATTACAAATCACAAAAGAGTTTAACAAAATAAAATCTAAGTGGTGGCGTATTGAGAATAAACTTTTTAAGCGGAAAGGAAAGATCAATATTGTTTTCGAGAAACATGATAAGTATACCATAATTGATATTTTCTCTCCAGATCGTCTTGGACTTCTTTATCAAATAACAAAAAAAATGAACGAACTCGGTCTTTCGATTTACTTTGCAAAAATTTCCACCAAAGCGGATGATGTTGTAGATTCATTCTATATTCTTGATCGTAATAGAAAAAAGATTTCTCCCGATGTTTATCAATTAATAACTCACGAATTAACTCAAACAATTGAAGAAATGTTATAGGTGATAAATTGAATTTCATGAATAAAACAAATCCAATTGGTTTTTTTGACTCCGGTATTGGCGGATTAACCGTTGTTAGATCGGTTACACGATTAATGCCGAACGAAAACATTGTTTACTTTGGTGATACTGCACGCGTTCCGTACGGATCAAAATCTAACGAGACTGTTGTTGAGTATTCCTTTCAAGCGGCAAATTTTTTATTAAGAAAAAATATTAAACTGCTTGTAGTTGCTTGTAATACCGCATCTTCTGTTGCGCTTAAAGAATTAAGAAAATTTTTAACGATCCCGGTTATCGGGATGATTGAACCCGGTGCAAAGATGGCGCTTCAAGAATCCAGGAATGGAGTAATTGGAGTAATTGGAACACGTGCGACAATTTATAATAAAGCTTATGCACACGAGCTGAAGAAATTAAATCCGAAAGTGAAAGTCTATGAGCAAGCTTGTCCTTTATTTGTTCCGCTTGCAGAAGAAGGGTGGCTTGATCACAAAGTAACCGAACTTATTGCAAAGGAATATTTAGGAGAGCTTCACAAAAAGAAAATAGATAGTTTAATTCTTGGTTGTACTCATTATCCGATACTTCATGATGTAATTCAAAAAGTTGTTGGAAAAAATGTTAAGCTGATTGACTCCGGAACTCCGGCGGCAAGATTGGTTGAAGATTATTTGAATGGAAGACAACTTCGCAACCAGTCGGTGCATCACGGACAAAGTGAATTTTATGTTAGCGATGTTCCGGTAAAATTCAGAGAGGTCGCAGAAAGATTTCTTGGAAAGAAAATAACTCACTTACACAAAGTGGAGCTGGATGAGCTTACTAACGAGTGATGAGTGTAGAACGCAGAGTGAATAATGTTTTAACTCTACACTCTACATTCTGCATTCAACCGATACATGGAGATGCCGCAAATAGTTTTTGCATCAACAATTTTTCCCTTACGGATTTTTTCCTCGATCTCCTCAAGTGTTAATTCTATAACTTCCATTCCTTCTTCACCTTCCTCCCGTGCATGATTTCCATGTGTTAAATCTTCAGCAAGATAAATATGTAGAACCTCATCGCAGAAACCCGGAGTGGTATAAATCTTTCCAAGTTTTGTAATCTTGTTTGAAGTGTAACCGGTCTCTTCCGTAAGTTCTCGAGTAGCGCATAGTAAAGGATCTTCATCTTTTTCAAGTTTACCTGCGGGTAGTTCTAAAAGAATTTCGTTATGCGGATAACGATATTGAGAAATCAAAACAATTTTACCACCACTTGTTAACGGCAATACAACAGCACCGCCCGGATGTAATGCTACTTGTCTGAAAGATTTGTTGCCTGTCCCATTATATTCTATCTCGTCTACTTTCACATCAAAGACTTTTCCATGAAAAATTGTATCTGATTTAGTTACAGAGAAGTTCATTCTATCCTCAGTTGTTTATACAAAGATAAAAAAAGTTAAAGTTCTGTCATGTTCAGTAAACTTCTGAGTGAGACCCTATATCAATAGGAATAATTGTATCTTTTTCTATAATGAAATCTATAGTAATTCGGTATGAAATATTTATTGCTACAGAATAAATGTTTGATTGTTTTCCGCTTAGCTTGTGCAGTCTTAAAGAAGGATGGAATGGATTAAGTTCGAGAATTTTAAGAGTTTTTTCATATTGTTTTATCAGATGAGCATGATGTTTAAAAAAATTTCTTGCACGCTTTTCATAGCTTTCTGTAAAGATTAGCTTAGCCACGTGTTGAGACTGTCGAAAAAGTCCATTTATACACTTACTGTTCTCTTTTTTGTGTCTTTAATTTTTCTTCAGTTATTTTTTAGATTGTTCTGAGATATCTC
>JBBAAM010000084.1:0-9376 GCA_041658245.1 Melioribacteraceae bacterium | reverse complement strand
CAATTTTAAAATCAACTTCAGCTCCTGTTGAACGTCCAATCCAGTTACGCTGCATATCTTTAATGCCTTCAGGCCAATCGAGGCTATCAATGCCTTTCAAAAGCCGTTCGGCATAAAGAAGAATGCGGAGCATCCACTGTTTAAGGTTTTTCTTTTCAACCCTGTTCCCGCATTTTTCATGAAAACCATCCGTCAGAACCTCTTCGTTTGCGCATACTATCCGGCAGCCTGGACACCACCATACCAAGGCATTGTCGTAGTATGCAAGTCTCCTGGAATCAATATATTTAACTATCTCTTTATGAGTAAGTTCTGCAATGTTTTCAGGTATTTTTAATTCGGAAATTGGCCTGCCTTTCTGTAATTTATCATCGAACCACGTATTGTAGAGCTGTGTAAATATCCACTGGGTCCATCTGAAATAGCCCGGATCGGTAGTATTGATTTCTTTGTCCCAGTCATAACTTAGTCCGAGTTCTTTTATCTGTCGTCTGAAGGTATCGCAGTTATTTTTTGTTGTGATTGAAGGATGTGTTCCGGTTTGAATGGCATACTGTTCTGCAGGCAGTCCAAATGCATCCCAGCCCATTGGGTGGAGTACATTGAATCCTTTCATCCTCTTGTACCTGCTGAAGATATCAGTTGCTGTATATCCCTCAGGGTGACCCACATGCAGACCTGCCCCTGACGGGTAAGGGAACATGTCGAGAATATAACACTTTTTCGGATTGGTTAAATCTTCCGGAGTTTTAAAGGTTTTGTTATCCTCCCAGTATTTCTGCCACCTCTTTTCAATTTCGTGGAAATTGTAATCCATCTTGCTCTTTTCTTGATAAGTTGTTAATAATAAGTCCGAAGACCGAAGTCCGAAGTTTAAAGATTGCCATCGTATCTAAAATTCTTAACTTCTGACTTCTGACTTCCGACTTCACAGCATTTAAACCTGATTAGTTAAGATAGTTTTAATGCTGAATATGAGTTTGCGAAAATAGAAAATCTTTGGCAAATTTCATTAATGAGGTGTTGCAATAGATTGGTGGGACAAGTAAATTTACAGAATTAGTTGTAAAAACGGGCTTTTGGTTATATTTTTGCGTAGTTGTTATGGTCCCGTAGTTCAATGGATAGAATGACAGATTCCGGTTCTGTTGGTTGAGAGTTCGAATCTCTCCGGGATCACAAAAGCCACTGTAATTAACTTTAATACAGTGGCTGGTTTTTTACATACGTATTTATATACACGTTAGCTCTAAATCTTCCCTTTTTTAACCTATTAAACAGTAAGCGGAACTGCTACCTTTATCCGAGACTTATCCTCGCTACAATGTCGATAAGAATTCCGACATGCTAATATTTTAAGGTAATGTTACAGGTGTTAGTAGTGGTATGTTTTTGTAGGGGTTTGCTATAATCAGAAATTACCTTGTATGCGCTGAACAAATAATACATTTACATGTTGGTTCACTATAATGTCTTACTCCAACGACAATACCACGTTTTGTATCAGCACGTTTAAAAATTTTGTTGAATAGTTCTTCTTCACCTTGTTCAAGGTATCTTCTAATAGAATAGCCACATAAATCAGCAATTTGCACCATATTTGTTAGTTGTGAATTAACAAAAAAAGGTGTTTCAATTATTTTGTCTATTGTTGTCCACAAAGTACCACTATTATGGAATATTTTCATTAAATCAGTATGTTTTCTTTCAACTGTTAAATTATTATCATGAACAATTAAACCATAATTAGTGTTTTTATCTTTTGTTATATCCAGAAGTTTTAAATACTTTTCAAACCTTGAAACAAGTTGCTCGAAAGCCTGTTCATTTATTGTTTGTTTTGCCTTTCTTACATCCCAAAACATTTTATCAATACATTCAGCAAATATTCTTGCAAATCCCCAACTACTAATAAGATTAGCGATTTCTTTAATAAATGCTTGTCTTTCAGATTTAGTAAGATGAATATAGTTTTCAGTTTGAACATAATTCTTCTTCGTCTGCTTATAATTTGATTTAGGATTCCTTTGTAATCTATATAAAACAGATTTTCTGATTTTTTCAACTTTACTTCTTCGTTGGGAATAGTCTAACTTATCAAAATCAGGAATTAATTTTTGTTCTTGATATTCCCTGAGAATCCATGCCGTATGTATTTCTATGTTTTCTAAATTAAATTTCCTTTTTATTTTACAAATATCAGCTTCGCATTTTCCCCACATCCAGACAGGAATAGAAATACCCGCTAAAACGAAATGGGTTGAACTGTCGCCCAAATCAGGAGTACCAGATTCATCTACATAACAAAAATACATATGAAAGGCATTAAATAAAAAAAGCGACTGGTGATGAAGAATAAATCCTCTCGTCGAGACGCTATGCGACTCTTTCCAGACGCTATTACAAATGTATTAAACTCTTATAGTAACATCCAAATTTTCTAGTAAGTTTTTTGTTAATAAATAGTTAATTTTGATGAATATCATCTTTTTGATTGCAATTTCCCTGCTAACGATTACAAAATCATCAATTTTTAGGTAATATTTTTAGTTTTTAACTTATTTGTATCCCTTCAAAACATAAAATCTCGGCTTTTTATTTCCAGTGTCCGCTGCATTTGTCATGAAGAAATTCAGATGCGTGCCATTATTTAAAGATTGCAACTAAAATTGAAATTATAAGTGCTGCTATTGAAAAAGCAAAAGGGATCCATCTAAACTTAAAATAAAATCTATTTAATTTCAATTTTAATTCAGCATCTTCTAATCCAATTTTTTTAAGATGTTCAGCTTCTTCCTGGTCCAGTTTTAATTTTTCTATAAATTTTATATATCCACCAGATTTGACAACGTCACGACCAGCCGGAAGTATTTCTACTATAGGTGCAGTGGGGAATGATTTTGCTAATCCCATACTCACAATAACAGATTTTATCCTTCTATAAGCAGAATTATCATTATCATTAAACTGTTCAACAAGAAACTTTGAAATATCCAGCATTCCAGTCCTATTATTCTCCATTTCAGATAAAACCTTTTCAATCCTTTCGTCGTCAGTCATATTGAAATATTTAACTTATGAAAGTTAGCAATATATATTTGCCTAAACAAGAATATATTTATAGCAAAACCCCCGGATTATTCTTGTGGCCTCGTTGCATGGGTGGATGTGCTTTCGGTCCCGAGCAAATATTTTAATTAAATTTAATGGAGGTTATCCAGTAGAGTTTCTATTCATAACCCGTAGCCAAGCATATTTACTTTATTGTTTGTTACCAGAAATTATTTTCTTTAGTGATGCATTGGATTAAATATGAATGTAGCTCATTTATTAAATCGTTTATTGTTTTTGCGCTCTCTTTCTCGAACTTTTACGATCCTTTCCGCACTCCAATTATCAGCCCAAATAATCTTATTTTTTTTAATCCAGTAATGTGATTGGCACGGCAAACTCCAACTGCCAATAGAAGGGAAAAGTGAAACAGATTCACCATCATAAGTCATACGCCATCGGTTAGGTGCAATTTTTGTTACAACCTCTTCATAACATCCGCAGGGACATAAATGTATTGCTGTAGAATAAAGAATAGATATGTATAAGGTCCTTTCATTTATAAGGTCAGGAACACTATCTACAAACTCAATTTGGAAATTCACTATTGGTAAACTCATTTGTAAATGAAACATAAGTGCTATGGTGTTCTTTATCAAGGTCGTGGTAAAATCCATATATCTTTTTCCACTTAATAATCGCCATTACTGCGTTTAAACAATTCAAGTCAGCGATCTGAATATTTTTATCATACAAATCATCACCTGGATTAGCTAAAGAGATATATTTACGAACATGGTCATTTTTTAAATTACTGCTTGAGGTAACACGAATTTGACTTTTTAAGGAGTTATCAATGTTTTCCATACCTAAACCACAATCAATAAAAGGAATTTTAAGACTTTCAAGGTATAAGATTATATCATTTTTTTGAGGCCCACTATCCATACTGAGAAACATAAAGCTTAAATTTTGCAATTCTTTTACGTTATCGCTGGTTATATCGTATGTATGTGGTACAATGTTTCGATGCATTGCAGAGTAGATATCAAAAAAATATACTACTTTTTTCAAGTGCTCATTAAATCTTTCCTTTCTGATTGCACCAGGTGCTCTAAATGCATTATGCTGCAAAAAATTATCACTATCAAACAAATGAATCTCTTCTACAGGTGTTTTGGCAACAAAATCCAATATATAGCTACCTGTTCCTCCCAATCCTATTATACCAATTTTTTGACCTGCCAATTTCTCGCTTATTGGATTAATTTCTGCCCGGCTTGAATTGGTATCGATGTAATTGAAGACTGATTTAACTTCGGGATTCTGCTCAAGAAATAGAAAAGTCTGAGCAGTTACCGATTCATTTATAGCTTTTGCTTGATTTGTTATTATTGAAATGTAACGGGTAACTTTTTCGTAGTAATCAGGGTAATCATCTTTGGCAGAAAGATGATGGTCCACAGATAAACTATTTGTCAATTGCCTGCTGTTGCCAATAACTACCTTAATCGGTGTTCCATTAGAATAACAAGGTTTTCCTCCAATAAAGAAAGCTTCATGCGTTTCTGGTTTAATAGTTCTATCCAAGTTTAAACTTAAGATAGTAACTAAAATACCATTTTTTTTGAGCTCTCTTTGTTCATTTACATAAGGAACACTTTTAATAAGCAGATAACCCTCAGCTGTTATCTCCAGATCATAGCCTTCGTCCCATAGCTTTTTTAGATCCGGATTATGATCTATTCGCACGCTCGACATCGAATACCATCCCTTCTTTTACGTGAACACTTTCCCCTTCGGTCAAAGTCCCTTTTGGTTTCTTATCTTCGCCTTTACTGTAGCTTACAGAATATTCAATTATATCATTGAATACTGGATTTTCATATGCTAATTGAACTACCTGCTTAAAAGCAATTTCTTTCTCATTGAAAGTTTTTGGGCGGGTATTAACTATAATATTAAACACCTTATTCAGCCCTGGAGCGTCATTTTCGTGATCTTGTTCTTTCATCTTATTTCCATTATTAAACGTTAATAACTTTTGTTCACTAATAAAAGAAAGAACCGTGACAAAAGATTATTCTTTTACCCAAACCACACTAAAGACTGAGTTCGAACTTTTCATGTAGAAACATTTTTCGTAAAGTTGTTGAGTTTTATCCATTTTGAAATCAGAAAACCAATCATCAGGATAGATAATCTCCTCTACTGTATATTCACGTTGATTATAATAGAATTCACCTGCAACAGAAGAAGTTGGAACATCTGATTCATACTTTGGTGGATATTTGTATTTAAAATCAGTGGATCTGAAATACCATTTTATTTTAGCGTCTTTGCAAAAGACAATAAACATTGGGAATAAATCCAGCTCAAAATATCTGAAGATTGTGGATGAGAGACTTGTTTTGAAATAATTTGACAAATCTGTAATTAATTTCCCGGACAATGGTTTTCTCAAACATAATTGTCTAAATATTTTGGATGGCATCAATAAACAAGATGAGAAAAAATCAGCTTCACGTTCTGCTAAATTTTTGGATAATATTTTATTAAACGATGGATGAGAAGCTACTTTCCCTTTTTTTAAAGCATTTCTATGCTCGTCAATGTAAAAATGTCCAAGCTCATGCCCAAATGTAAAACGTGATCTGGGTTCACTTTTGGTTCCTACTCTAAAACTATTAATAAAGATGTGGAAACTTCCAAATCTGTGTTGAATCAAACCATCAAAAGCATTTTTGTAGTTTCCATAAGAGAAAGTAATATTATTTGTTTTTGCAATTAATTCAAGATCAATCAATTTATCTACATAATAATATTCAATAATGGATTCTGCTAAATCAGAAAGTTCTTCTTTTCGATAATCAGACAGATTCTTTATCATTGTTTTTGTTCTCCTCATTTTTACGATCTTTCTCCATCTCTTCCCAGACATCATCAGGAATATTAGAGCCTTCACGAGCTGCCTGAGCAAGGTTTTCCTCAATTTCACCATCATAAAAAGAATGAAACTCACTTACTTTTTCAATTCTACCTACCTTTAATATTTCTAATGCATTATTTAGCTTATCCGGAACTTCAAATTCCATCATGGATATCCTTTCCTCTGATAATTTCAATTCTTCCTCAGACTCAGGGAAAATATACCCATAATTTTTAAGAGACTTATATAGGGTCTTTTCCTCATTATGATAAATGTTATGATTGTCCATAGTTACCTCCGATCTGTTTTGAAATTCTCTTTAAGAAATGCGAAAACTTTCTTTTTTGAACGTTCAATTATTTTCCTAATATTTGCTAATGTGGTTTCATATTTTGATGCAAGGTCTTCCAACACATCATCAGGAAGATTTTTTGCTTGACTCCGGACTCCATGTTCATAATAAAGCCAATATGTCATAAAAATGTGTTGATCCCTCTCCGACAATAACTTTAATGCTTCCTCAATAATTTCTTCACTATACGTTGGTTGATCATTTGTTTCATCAGATTTTTCACATTCATTTTCATATTTAGTATTCAGTTCCTCTGGATCAATCACAGGTTGCTTATCTTCCAACAGAGCTATAAGTTCACGCTTTTCTATCTTAACCAACCAACCATGAATCCTTCTCTTAATTTTTTCAGGGTCCGATTCGCCACCTGCACTGAATGAACCACTGTATTTATAAACATTAATCAGTGTATTTTGAAAAACAGCTTCTCGTAGCTCATTCGAATTGGGGAGTTTCAAAGTAACTTTAAATGCCATTCCAAAAAGAAACCTTTTAAACCTTCTATGAAATTCAGAGAATGCCAGATTACATGCTTCTGGATCGTCCTTCATAGAAATGATGACCATCAAATCCTCATCTGTTTCATTCATCATTGATGAAGAATGGACATCTTTAACAACTTTCATTGTATTTTATGAATTTGAACATATAATCCCGAACCGTGACATTGACTTATAAATATTAACTCGAAAGAATTTCATTATGGTCCCAACTATTTAATTCTAAAGCAAATTGCAACTTGAAATTCAACACAAGTTAAACAAACTTTTAAATACATGAAAAGATAATAGGTTAAATTAAATTCTTTAAGAAAAATCCTTGACTAGAGGTACCAATTTGATACTTGGAATTGATTCTCAAGTTAGTTAACTTTGATTTTATCCTTTAAAAATTCCAAAAATTAGAATGACAGTACAGGAATACATTGATAAGATCAGCAAAAGATATAGTACAGGGATATCCACAGAGCATAGTTACAGAGGTGATTTACAGAATCTTCTAGAAACACTGGCACCTGATGTCGCAGTGACAAATGAACCGGCAAGAGTGGCTTGTGGAGCGCCGGATTACATTATCACCCGGAAAAATATCCCTGTTGGATATATTGAAGCAAAGGACATTGGAGCTGATCTCAACAATAAAACTTACAAAGAACAATTTGACCGGTACCGGCTATCACTGAATAACCTCATAATTACAGACTATCTTAATTTTCAACTTTATATTGACGGCGTTTTTGTCACCTCTATTTGTATTGGTGAGATTCAGGGTAACAAAATAGTCGCTCAACCTGAGAATTTTGCCGGATTCACAGGCTTGATAAAGAACTTCTGCATATTCACCGGGCAGACCATAAAGTCAGCATCCAAACTCTCAAAAATGATGGCAGCTAAAGCCAGGCTACTTGCAAATGTTATTGAGAAAGCTCTCGATCCTGATATTACAAATGGTGAAATTTATGAACCGCAGAATCTGAATCTTCATAACCAATATGAATCATTTAAACAGATACTTATTCACGATATCACACCGAAAACCTTCGCTGATATTTATTCCCAGACTATAGCTTACGGAATGTTTGCCGCCAGGCTTCATGACACTTCACTTGAGAGCTTTTCCAGACAGGAGGCTGCTGAACTAATTCCCAAGTCAAACCCATTTTTGAGAAAGCTGTTTCAATATGTTGCCGGTTATGATCTGGACGACAGGATAAAATGGATTGTTGATGCCCTTGCTGATATATTCAGGGCAACCAATGTTGAAGAGCTGCTGAAGGATTTTGGTAAATCAACCCACCAGCATGATCCTATTATACATTTTTATGAGACCTTCTTATCAGAATATGATCCTGCATTGCGAAAAAGCAGAGGTGTATGGTACACACCTGAACCGGTTGTAAATTTCATTGTACGTGCTGTTGATGATATTCTTAAGACAGAGTTTGGGCTGTCACAGGGACTGGCAGACACTTCAAAGATTAAGATCAAGGTACCTGGTCTTGGAGGTGGTAAACAAGTTGAAAAAGAAGTACACCGGGTTCAGATTCTTGATCCTGCAGCCGGTACCGGTACTTTCCTGGCAGAAGTGATAAAACAAATTTATCAGAAGTTTGAAGGTCAGCAGGGGATTTGGAGTCATTATGTTGATGAACACCTTATACCCAGACTGAATGGGTTTGAGATTTTGATGGCTTCATATGCCATGGCTCATCTGAAGTTAGATATGTTGCTCAAAGAAACCGGCTATATATCCAATAAAGAGCAAAGGTTAAGAGTATATCTGACAAATAGTCTTGAGGAGCATCATCCTGATACAGGGACGCTCTTTGCCAACTGGCTAAGCACTGAGGCAAATGAAGCAAACCATGTTAAAAGAGATACCCCGGTTATGGTCGTTTTGGGAAACCCTCCTTATAGTGGTATTTCATCCAACAATGGCGAATGGATTAGTAAACTAATTGAGGATTATAAATATGTTGATGGCGAACACTTTAAGGAACGCAAACATTGGTTGAATGATGACTATGTGAAATTCTTGCGATACGGACAGCACTTTATTGAAAAAAATGGGAGTGGTGTTTTGGCTTTTATTAATCCACACGGATTTTTAGGTAATCCAACTTTTCGTGGAATGCGTTGGAACTTGCTAAAAACTTATGACAAAATTTATACAATAGATTTACACGGAAATAGCAATATAAAAGAAACTGCACAAGATGGTAGTCCTGATATTAATGTGTTCGACATTCAGCAAGGTGTTTCTATTAATATCTTTTTGAAAACAGGAATAAAGAAAGCCAATGAATTAGGCAAAGTATTTCATTTTGACCTCTATGGTAAAAGAGAAATGAAATATGATTTCTTGTTTGATAATTCATTAAGTTTAGTCGCTTTCAATCATTTGAAACCCGAAAAACCATATTACTTTTTTAAAAATTCTAATAACGATTTATTTGAAAAGTATAATAAGGGCTTTTATATAGCTAATCTATTTACAAATAATTCAGTTGGTTTCGTTTCTGCAAACGATGGGCTTAATATATC
>JBBAAM010000083.1:0-9725 GCA_041658245.1 Melioribacteraceae bacterium | reverse complement strand
TTGAACTGAGCTTTAAGATCAAGAAAGGGGATAGAAAGACTTTGTGCCTTTGTGCCTTCGTGGCTTTCAAAAACATTTTCTAAATATTCTTCCGGTGTAAACGCCGGTACTCTCGAATTCTCAAAATCCTTTTTATTTCTAGTGATAATTGCATCCAAATTAAACTGCGCAGCCGCTTCAATTTGAATATTATCTTCTAAATCCGGCATCTCTGAGTTGAATGATTTATTTATTATATTCTTTCTCAAAGGAATTATAGTAAATCCTTTTATAATTTCATTAACTCTTCTTCTAGATTCCAACTCCGATTCATATTTTCTTCTGAGATAGTACAGAATGCCAACTGAATTCGCTGACATCCATCCTTCAACTAAATTTTTTTTTACTAATCCAATAATTTCGGAACTTGTTAATGAACCGCTCCTATTTGCGAGAACATCTTCAAAGATATTTACATCAACCAGAATTTTCCTATTCATTATATCTCCTGTTATACTTTTCAGACACTGCTTCTATTATTCTTTTTTTATCGTCCTCATAAGTTGTGTTTCGCAGATATTTTGCTTCGCTGCCTATAAGCTCCAAGAATGGATCATCTGTCATATCAATTCCATATTTCTCTTTAAATTCTTTGACAAACTCCTCTCTTAATTTTTTTACATACACTTCAAGTTCTTTATCTGTCATCTCGTCTTCTTTTCTTACAATAGGTTTTTCAATTTCCAATTCAAAATTATCAGGAAGATCAACGTCCTTATCCGGGACAAAAACCTTTCTGTTCTTTTTATATCTTAATTTCATAGTTTCCATTTTACATACTCCTATTATAAATTATTTTTTTACTCCAATATCTCGTCATTCCCGGCCAAAGACGTGTAGTTATTACTAGCAGCCAGAGATTGAAAAAAATTATTCCCACATAGTGGTGGCTGTGCCACAAAATTCCAATTTCCCGGTTTAACGTGTGCAATTATATTTTTCATCGGAAGCCTTCCATACATTTTCATGATATATTTTTCTTAGTTCTTTGTCAGATAATTTGCTTAATTCGGTTTTTTTAAGTCTGGCAATAAGATTTTTCAAATTTTCATTCAACTTAAAATTCGGAATAAACTTCCTTCCCTTCTCTTCAATTTCCGTGATTAAGATTTCCTTGTCCAAAAAATATGCAGTTTCAGATTCAGGTATTTCAATTTCATAATCATCCGGTAAGTCAACTTCCCTATCAGGTACAAAAACTTTTCGATCCTTCTTATATTTAAGTTTTAAAGTATTCATTTTAAAAACTCCTTTATTTTTTTATTCTTCTCTCTTATTCCTTTTATCTTTCTCTTTTTTTCTCTTCACTACCTGTCCCGTGAAGTGCGCTTTTTGCTGCTTCATGGGATTCACTATTCACTATTTACTATTCCCTCTTCACTCTTTCACTTTTTTGCTTGCTCACCCCTAACTGACCTCTGACCTCTGACCTCTGACCTCTGACCGCTGACCTCTGACAACCGTCACTTTGTCTCTTATTTCTTTTTTCTTATCTCTTCACCATTCACTTTTCATCCAAGCAGCCATTTCCAGACAGGCAACAAATAAATTTTCTTTGCACCTAGAGAAATAACTTCTTCCTTATCATAAGTTAATAAAAGCGCTTTATTTTCTTTATACTGGTGCATAAAAGAACTTAACGATTCTATTTCTCTTTTCTTAGTAAGTGTATCGGATGCATCAAAACAGACATTTATCATCCTAAATTCTTTCTCCTTAGGTAAATAAAAATCCAGCTCTTTTTCTTCAAGTAAGTAGTAAATTTGATCATTTTTCCTTCTTAACTGCAAATAAACTATGTTTTCTAAGTTCCTCCCTTTATCTGATTTTAGGCTAAAGACATTTTTAAGCCCCACGTCTAATAAATATACTTTTTTAGGATTTCTGTTTTGTATTCTAATATTTTGGGAAAAAATAGACGTGAAGTAAATTGAATAGGAATCTTCCAGGTAAGAGATGTATTCATATATTGAGTTTCTTGAAACATTCAAGCCAAGTGACTTAAAATCATTATACAATTTATTGAAACTGCTCATCGTTGCATTATTTGTAAAAAGAAATTTCACTAAATATTTCATTAGATGTAAATTCCCGATCTGATACCGCTCCACCAGATCTTTATAAATAACCAAATCACAATATTCTTTTAACGCTTTTTCCCGTTGAGGAGCTTCCAGTTCAATAATTTCCGGTAATGAACCGTCAAGTAAATATTGATTAAAAGCATACAGTATTTTTGAACGTGATGTTGACGAATAGAAGTTGGTGTCTATCGCTTTATAACTTAAATATTCTTTAAAGCTGAAAGGAAAAACTTCATAGCTTATTGATCTTCCTCTTAGTGATGTTGAGATTTCTTTGCTTAAAAGTTTTGATGATGATCCCGTAATTATTAGAGAGCAATTTAAGGTATCATAAATACGGCGTATAAAAATTTCCCAATTTTTTACATTTTGAACTTCATCAAACAGAAGGAAGATTTTTTCTCCTTTGTTTGATGGGAATAATTCAAAATACGCTTCGACGATATTGTCAAGGTCTTTCAGCTCTAATGGGAATAGACGATCATCTTCAAAGTTGATATAAACTATTCTGTTTGCCGGGTATGCTGCCCTTAATTTTCTTATGTGATTTAATAGTAAAGAAGTTTTCCCGGTACGCCTTGCCCCTATAACACTTATAATCTTTTTTGATACTAAAGGAAGCTCTAATTCTCTTAGAATTAGTTCCGGCAGCTCAAGTTCTATAAAATCAGTTATAATTTTCTTAAATAGTTCTTTCATTTTTGTATCCTCTTATGGGTACAAAATAATATATTTCTATACCTTTCCAAAGGGATAAATAATTCCTTGCCCAACTTTTCAACCTACTTCTCTCTTTTTTTCTATTCACTACCTACCCCGTGAAATGCGAAGCTATTTAACGGGGACTGCCCCGTGAAGTGCGTTGTTTGCTACTTCATGGGGTTCACTTTTTACCACATCATTAGCATCAAAGACAAAACCACCATCATAACTATTTTTTGTTTTTTTCTTTACAAATAAGCACGGGATAATTTCTCTCCCATTTGCAAAAGGAAGCAGCCGGCTTTTTTTTATTAATTTATTCAATTCTGCCTCTTCATTTACATTATCACTCCATTTAACCTCTCCGGCAATTAAATACTTTTTATCGCTTGTTTCTGCCACAATATCTATTTCCATCATCTCCCTTTCCGTATTAGCTCCCCACCATCGTTTTGCTTCTCCAATTTCTAATCCGTTAATAGCCATTTTATAGAGTGACGATCTGCATAAATGCTCATAAAATTGCGATACATAAATAGAAAAATTCTTCTTTATAATTCGTTCAACACGACTAATTAAACGCATACTTAATAATGATCTGTTAGGTGAAATAAAACGAAAATAAAAACCCAGAAACGGGTCGTCAATTTTATATAAACTTTTCCTTGCTGTCTTATCATTTTCCCCAAAAGGAGTTTCCCGTCTAATAAAATTTAATTCTATTAATTGTTGTAATGGGCGGGCCATTTGCGTAACCGGTTTGCCAAGTCTGCCGGCTATTTCGGATAAACGGTTACTCCCATTTGCTATGGTAGTTAAAATTCCCATCGGTTGAATAGCAGTTCTCATCTCATCCATAAATAATCTTATCGGTTCTTCATGCAGTATTCCTAATGGATCTAAAACTAAATTTCTAACTGCGTCGTCAAAACTTTTGAATTCATTTCTCAATTCCCAATATCTTGGAATTCCGCCCCACACTGAATATTCTTTCACCGCTTCTTCTGCAGAAAGCTGCAATGATTCTTTTAACCAGTATATATCCATTGCAGTTATTTTTAAAATCTCATTTGCCCTCCCATAGAGCGGTGTTGTGGAATCTAAGAAAAGTCCTTTCATAATTTGTTGAGAACTTCCGCATAATAACAGATTAAATGAAATTTTCTTCCCGTCAATCAGTTTCTGAAAAATGCTTGGCAGCTCCGGCGCTTGCTTTACTAAATATGGAAATTCATCAATACAAAGAGTTCCCTTAAAATTTCTTTCATTTAGTTGTGTTAAAATAGATTTCCAATCCGGATAAATTACGCTGTCAAACCCATTAATTTTATCTCCAATCTCTTTAGCAAGTTCATTTTTTTGCAAAGAATCTTCCTGAAGATCCGCTAAATAATAAATGTCTCTTCCTTTGATGACCTGCTGTAGAATTGTTGATTTACCAATTCGCCGTCTGCCATAAAGAATAACTAAGTTATTCCCTTTTAATAAGGAATTCGTAATTCTCTTTAATTCTTCAGTTCTATTAAGAAATTTCATTCTCTAATTTATTATGTATGACAAACATAATGTTTTATAAACATATTCACAAATATCCCCTTGTTTATCCGGCACTCTCTTTGACTGGCCTGCCCGGCGCATTTTCGACGGGTCACTTCCTTTTACATTTATGAAACTTTGAAGGTGAGAAGAGACGAAGATTAGACCTTAGAAACAAAATTTATCAGCGTTCATTTCCATCGAATTTAACATCGCAATAATTTTTTCATATTCAGAATCAAGTTCTTCGAACAATTCTTTACTTATATATTTGCAAGCTAATGAAAACTCAAGCCAACTTTGTGTTTCGGATGCTTCCTGCATGGCATCCGTCAACTTATTAACAAACACTGCTTTATATTTACGTTTACGCCAAGCTTCTGCAAGATTTGAACAAACTGACCTTGAGGACCTTCGTATTTGGTCAACTAATGAATATCTTTCATCCGTTGGAAAAGATTTTGTCATTTCAAATATTTTCATTGCTGCTTGAAAAGCGAATTGATAAACTTCTAAATCTCTAAAATGTTTTAAATCCTTCTTCCTTTCCAATTTTCCTAACTTCCTATTTTCCTAATTTCCAATTTTTCCAACTTCTTATCTTCCTAATTTCTCACCTTCCCCAATGTCCCTTGCCTGCCCGGCGCGCCTTTTGACGGGTCTCTTTGTTACTTGCCCACTGCTGACTGAAGACTGCCTACTGAAAACTCCTCTATCTTCTCAACTTCCCACCTTCCTTCTGCCTCTCCGTCTTCCGATTTCTGAGCGCTATTATCACCGCCAACTGAACGCTCGTAACTGAACTCTGACCGCTGATAACTGAGGACTGCCTACTGAAAACTCCTCTGTCTTCCCACATTCCCAACTTCCTCCCTTCCAACCTTCCCCTACTCGTATGAAGATATGAAATTAAGAAACGATGAAGATTTGTTTTAAAAACAGAACTTATCTGCATTCATTTCCATTGAATTTAACATTGCAATAATTTTTTCATATTCATTGTCCAATTCAGTAAAAATGACATTATTGATGTACTTACAAGCTAACGCGAATTCCAACCAACTTTGAGTTTCCTTGCCCCGTGTAATAGACAAAATATAATTCAAAAATTAAGTTTGGTTACAAATTATTTCATAAGCCAAAATTAAGCTTATTATTATTACACTGGGCAGGCTTCTTGCATTGCATCGGTCAGTTTATTCACAAAAACAGCTTTATATTTTCTTTTTCTCCAACCCTCAGCTAAATTTGAGCAAACCGATCTAGAAGATCTTCGTATTTGGTCTACTAATGAATATTTTTCCTCTGAAGGAAAAGATTTAGTTATTTCAAATATTTTCATAGCGAGTTCAAAAGCTTTCTGATAAACATCCAAATCTCTAAAATGTTTTAAATCCTTCTTCCTTTCCATATGCCATCTTCTTAATTTCTGCTCTTCATAACTTCTTACCACTTGCCATCTTCCTAACTTCCCAATTTCCTACCTTCCCCTACTCCTTACTACCACTTACCCTCCCAGCTATCCATGCGTAGGTTTTAGCAATTCCCACTTTAAGCGGCTGCGAAGGACCCCACCCCCGTCCGAGCCGGGCAAGCAAGTTTTTCTTTTATCAACCTATTGTCTGAATTCCTTCCCCTCTCCGTCCCTCAGTCCCAGATTCACTCAATCAACCAGTCCCAAAGGCCCTAAGTATCACCATTCGCTATTCACTGTTTACTCTTCACATTATTGCCTATTCCCTCATCTCTCGTTACTTGTTACTCGTCACTCACGATTGGTAACCATTTCATCAGTGTCAATATTTACCGGACCTCTAAAATCTTTAGAGTCCATTAATCTTCTTACACCTTCAAGGCATTCATCTCAAATATTTATGATTGACGATTGAATATTTTTGAATAAAAAATCCAAAAATTCCCAAATCCTACAATCAACAATCTTCCAGTCCTCACAGTTTTCTTTCCGTCTCCCCCGCCATAAGGACCGACGGGCAAGCCAAATTACGATTTCTTCTTTGCCGTATTTAAATATATTGCTTGAAGTTCACTTTAGTTCACCTGCCTGTGCAAGTATATATTCAAATAATTCTTGTCGAAGATAAAATCCTGCTTCTTTCAGCCGTTCAATTATTGGTTTTATCTCAGTTATATATCCCTTAGCTTTAGATTTAAGTAGAACACCGGCAGTACCGGTAAATTTAAGGTTTTGAAGTTTAGCTATCTCACGAGCTAATTTATCATCTATAATCAAAAGATGCTGCTTTTCGTCTAATCCCAATGCAAGCACTTCTGATTCACCCTTACCTAAATCTGGTATTAATTTAATTCGCGACGGAACTTGAATTTTTTTTACCGTTATCCATTGATAATTATTAATTTCCGGAACATCCTCACCTTGTTTCCTTCCCTCTTCGAGTTCCTCTATTACAGCATTGGGTACAATAACTTCCTCGTAAAGTTTTCTTAATAACTCTAAATAACCTACCCTGTGAAGATAAAATATTGGAGTAGTATTAGAAATTATGACTTCATGCATTATTGAAGTCCTGCTTTAATTCTTCATCCGAAAGATCGAATATCGGTACATTGTATTGTGAAAGAGATTGTAGGAACCGAACTCTTGAAATACCTGCTAAATCGGCAGCACGACCGGAAGATAGTTTACCCATTTCATATAGTTTTACCGCTGAAAGCATAAGAATGCTTTTTGAAAATTCCAGGGGGCTTTCCTTTAATGAGACCAATATTTCTCCCGGAATTTCAAGAACTAACTTTTCCATCTTATCATCCTTCTTTGGTTATAAAATACTTTAGCTATGTTTTTTTTATTATCCTAAAATATTCAAATATTTCAAAACTTACCATATCGCCGCAACACCCACTCTCTTACGATCTACTTACAAACTCTTACTGCTCTCTGACTGCCCGGCTTTTGACTTCTAAATTTTCAAATCTTCAGTAAACCCGGTGTAAAAATTACCATTTTTCATACTTAACAAAACATAAATGTAGTAATATTTCATTTGTTGATTTCTATTTCATAGGGCAAGCAATATTTGCTGGCACAGAACGGGATGACCGTCTTATCTGATCTGCCTGTCCCGTGAAATTGAATTTTCTTTTAATAAGATTTTTTGATCACTTTTTCAAATTCTAATAGTTCTAATGGTAAATTATTCCACGGGATAAAAATATTTTTCTTCGACCGGAAATTTTTTAGTAATTTCAAATATCTCCATTGCAGCTTCAAAAGCTATTTTATTTACCCGGTGTAATAATTACTTCAAATCAAGGATAAATAGTAAAATATTAATTAAAGAAATATTATACCGATTTAACCAGAAAATGTATTACACGGGGTGAACATCTAATTCATTATGTGTTCTAATCTTCATCTCTCCGTCCCTCAGTCTCTTTGTCTCTCCGTCCCTTAGTCTCTCAGTCTCCAATTCTCTCAGTCTCTACTCCCCATTCACTTCCTCACTAATCCACGCGTACGTCTTCTCAATTCCCACTTTCAGCGGCTGCGATGGACCCCAGCCCCGTCAGAGCCGGGCAGGCAAGTTTTTCTTTAATCAAATTTCCTCAATCCCGTTGACTCGAGAAAAACGTACCAAAGAAATAAAATATTCGTAAGTCACCTTACGCAAGGTGTCATTCTGAACGCAACGTCCGAAGGACTCCTACGGAGAAGTGGAGTGAATGCCGAAGGCATCCCTTCGGGAGAATCTCGGAATCGAGCAAAAAAGAAGTTTTTAGATTCTTCCCCCGATAAATCGGGGTCAGAATGACAAATAATAATGTTTTTGCGTAACATCAGTTAGTAACTAAATACCTTTTCCACAATCTTCCCGGTTCTTGTATCAAACGGTACAACCACTCTAGAGCCATATTCTTCATCCATTCCGGTGCGTGCTTTGTATTGCCGGCTAAGTAATCAAACCCGGCACCAATGCCAATCATAACCCCTTGTTCTTGTTTTTTATAGTTTTCATACATTCATATTTCTTGCTTAGGTGCGCCAAGCCCAATCCAGAAAATATCTGCGCCGCTTTCGTTCATATGCTTTATAAACAATTCATTTTCTTCTGAAGTAAATTCCCTATAGGGGGGCGAAAAACTACCAGAAATTATGGCTTGTGGAAATCTATTCTTTATTACATTCTTCATTTTCTGTAATGTTTCTTCAGATGAGCCAAAGAAGTAATGTTTTACTAATCTGGAATATCTGCATAGCTAATGCGTAAGCTTTTTTATTCACCCGGTGAAATAGTAACTTTAGTATTTTCAGATATAACAAAATATTATTTAAGCCTATAAAATTCGTAATTATGAATTATTTTATTTCACGGGGTAAACTTCCAAGTCTTTTGCTGAATCTCATCTATTATTATTAGTTTATTTCTCTGTTCCGAGAGGAAAAGTTCAGGTTCAGTCAGCTTATTAAAATCTGATGGAAGCTCAAGATCTAAATAAAGCGATGAACTGATTTTTTTTGTATCTCTTTTGCTAATGTGGTCTTGCCGACTTGCCTGGGTCCTAAAATACCAACAACCGGGAAAGTTTTAAGAGATTTTTCTATTTCTTTTTGAATTATTCTTTTAATCATACCATGTAAATTAAAAATCAAACTTTTAATTTGCAAGGAGCGTGTTTAATGTGAAAAATAAATACGCAATAGAAAGTGTCGGGGGCCGTAAGTATTCCCCGCTCATGAGTAGTTTATTAAATTAATGTCTACTACTAAGATTTCATCCTACGTCAAAGCCGGGCAAGCCAAGCTTTTCTCTAGAAAATATATCATGTTGAATCCCGCCGTACACATAGGAGTCCTTTCTGAAGTAACGAGGACTTTGGGAATGAGGTGATTTGGAGGATATCATTACACGGTAATTTTAGATAAGACAACAACTTCAATTTCTTTTACTTGTTCAAGTTGGAAATCGTTTGTAAGAAAAACCTTCGCTTCCAAAAATAATGCTGTTCCAAGTTGCAAAGCATCAATAGATTTTATAGAGGGATATTTGCCTCTTAGTTCTCCGGCAACAATTGCTATGTTTTCATTTATTGGATGCACAACAAGATTTTTCCCGGATCGAAAATAGTGAATATATTTTTCAACCAGCTCTTGGTTTCCTACTTGATATGGTTTAGTAATAATTTCAGTACGAGTGATAACAGAAGTAATTGCACGAACAGAATTTTTATCTAACGCACTAAACAAAACTTTTGTTAAAGGACTATACTTTTCGGAATTTTCAAAATGATAAATGAATGGTGCAGTATCAATAAATATTATTTGTCGTTTTGTGAGAAATTGAGAAAGATTTGTCACTATCTTTCACTTCTCATTTGGTTCACATA
>JBBAAM010000082.1:0-10231 GCA_041658245.1 Melioribacteraceae bacterium | reverse complement strand
GCGTTTTGTTTTGTTCTCTAATATTTTTGGCTCGGATTTTTGCGGAAGTGGTGAAATTGGCAGACACGCTACTTTGAGGGGGTAGTGCCCGTAAGGGCGTAGGGGTTCAAGTCCCCTCTTCCGCACCAAATTTTTCACATAAGGATTTTATCCTTCCTTTCCGCCGATTCATTTGATTCGTATAAAATTATATCTTTAAATAGAAATTGAAATTTATCGCATGAATAAATAAGTTGAGACAAAAGAAAAAGGTACCACATGGAGAATATAATTTCTTTCGATAATATGCTTGATACTGTATCAAAACTTCCGGTTGAAGAACAATTGATGCTTGCCGAAATAATAAAAAATCGGATAATTGAACAAAGAAGAAAAGAACTAGCTAACTCTGTAAAAGAAAGTATAGAAGAGTATAATAGCGGAAAGGCAAAAACCGGTTCACTTGGCGATTTGATAAAAGATCTTGAAAACGAATCATGAATATTTATTGGACTTCATCCTTTAAAATTTGATTAACTATGAATGAGAAAAAAATAAGGTATACGGCACATCTATTGGAACGAATTGGTCGAAGAAAAATCGGGTTGGATGTAATTGAGAGTATAATAGAAAATCCGCAGCAAAAAATTATACGAATAATAATTCAAGATATTAATAATGAAAAAGTTGTAATTACAGCTTATATTTCTTCAAAAGTATCTAAGTATTGGAGTCAAAATGAAAATTAAGTATGATAAAGAAACAGACAGCCTGGTTGTAAACTTAACCGATAAAGAAATTGAGGACAGTGAAGAGATAAGACCCGGAGTAATAGCTGATTTTGCGGGAGACGGGTCTTTGGTCGGTATTGAAGTACTAAATGCATCCCGAAAAATTGAAGCGCTGGATGAAATTACATATAACTTTGGCAAAGTTTCTTAATCATCTAAGAAGGCAAACCAAATAGCGGTAAGCAAGCGCACCTTTTTGCGTCTATCAGGTTAAGTGTTTTCAAGTTGCAGGTTGGAGAATTAAACTATTCCTAATTTTAATTCTTGATCTTGCACTTGCTCGTGATTTTTATCCAATGGAAAATTCGAAATAAAGCAAGATCATGAACACGATTAAGATCAAGATCACTTATACAAATAAATATTGCGTAAGGTGAGTTAATTGATATAGGAACCCATGATAAAGTTTATTAATTGTGCCATACAAAAAAACAGCCCTGATTTAACAACCATTCCCGTTGAAAAAACACTGATAAATAAATCTTATGCTACTGCAATGCTTTCTTTTTCCATTTCATTTAAGAAATCATTACCAGATAGATATAAACTTGTAGGATAAGTATGGGCTTCTATGATCGGATAGCGGATATTTACCTTTGAAAATAGTTTTAAATTCTCGAACACATTATCGGTAAACTGGTCGGAAATAAGAATTAGGTCAATATCGGAAGCGGTATCGAAGTTATCTTTTGCATAAGAACCAAAAAGAAATACTTTGAAAAAATTTAATCCGTTCAAGCGGCATTCTCTAACAAAAGATTTAGCGGTTTCTATTGCAAATTCTCTATCAGCCATTTTCTTTGCTCATCTGTTTTTGAAATTATTTCATTAGTAAATTTCTCATCGCAAATCAACTGCATTTTTGTAATATACTCTGGATATCTGCCTTCTAATTGAAACCGGTTTAGATTTAGAAAAAACTCGCTTTGTTCATCGGTTAATATTAACTGTGTTTGTGAAAGGATATAAAGAAGATTATGGGTTCTTGGCGGAATATTTCCCTCATTATCTTTAATCCATACAGCTTTGCCTACCAAACCAATATTAGCGTCACCGGGTACAAATCTGATTAATCAACCAAAAGATATTCTATTGAAGTGGAATAGAGTTAGAGATGTAGAGAAGTATTTTATTCAAGCATCCAAACAATCAACATTCAGTTCATTTGTCGTAGATGATTCAACAACTAGCGATACAGTAAAAGCAATAACAAACCTTGATAACAACTCACAATTTTATTGGCGGGTCAGAGGAAAGAACGTAGCCGGATATGGAGACTGGAGTGATGTTTGGAATTTCACAACTATAGTAGCATTGCCTACAAAACCAGTATTAGCAACACCAAGTACAAATCTGATTAATCAACCAAAAGACATTCTGCTGAAGTGGAACAGAGTAAGAGATGCTGAAAAGTATTTCATTCAGTTATCAAAAGATCAGACTTTCGTGATAATAGCAAAGAGCGATTCAACTACGACAGATACGTTAAAGACAATAACCGGATTATCTGAAGGACAGAAATATTACTGGAGAGTTCAGGCTAAAAATATTGCCGGCGCCAGTCCTAGGAGCGATGCTTGGACATTCACTACAGTACTAAACAAACCAGACAATCTTGCGATAACTAGAAGTGGCTTAAAAGAAACAAAGCTTACATGGAAAGACAATTCAAGTGAAGAAACCGGTTACATTATTGATCGAAGAATTAGTAGTGTTCCTAGTTATGCAGTTCTAGATACTGTTAAAGAGAATATTGTAACTTATCTAGATAAAAAAGTCGAACAAGGGTTAACATATTTCTATCGGGTAAAAGGATATACAAAGGATGCAGAAAGCGGATATAGTAATGAGGTTAGTATAGTAGTCGTAAGTGTTGAGGAGAAAGAAATCCCAACAGAATATTCACTCTCTCAGAATTATCCAAATCCGTTTAATCCAACTACAAAGATTAAATTTGGATTACCGGAAAATGCGATGATTAAACTGACAATCTATGATGTTTTGGGTAGAGAAATTGATGTATTGATTAATTCAGAGTTGGAAGCTGGTTTCCATGAAATAAATTACAACGCGAGCAAACTGACAAGCGGTGTATATTTCTATACAATAAAAGCAAGTAACTTTTCCGATACAAAAAAGTTTATGTTGCTCAAGTAGCTTTGTTAAAATAAATCCCTCTGATAAAGAGGGATTTTTGTTATTGCATATTTACTGTATTTCTTTAAACGTATTCTTCATTTTTCTAATTGACATTCCGTTATTCCCATCTTAACTAAAAACCTTTTAGATAAAACCCCATTTGTTTATATTCGTAGAAAATTCAAGCAAAAAATATGAAAAAAAATAATCTACAATCACAAATCGTCATCTATCAGACTGAAGACGGGCAAGCAAAGGTCAGTGTTCGATTTGAGGGCGAGACTGTATGGCTTTCGCAAAAACTTATTGCGGAATTGTTTGATATCACCATTCCAACTATTAGCGAACACTTAAAAAATATCTTTACTACCAAGGAATTAGAGGAAAATTCAGTTATTCGGAATTTCCGAATAACTGCGTCGGATGGAAAGGAATACGATACAAAACATTACAATTTAGATGTTATTATTGCCCTCGGCTATCGCGTTAATTCAAAGCGAGCTACGCAATTTCGTATATGGGCGACAGCACGACTTCGAGATTACATAATCAAGGGTTTTGCTCTGGATGATGAGCGAATGAAACAGGGCGGAGAAAGGACGCGATATTTTGAAGAATTGCTACAGCGCGTTCGCGATATCCGTTCCAGCGAACGCAATTTTTATCAAAAAGTGACGGATATTTATGCCACCAGTATTGATTATCGCAAAGACGATGAATTGACCAAGAAATTTTTTGCAACAGTGCAAAACAAAATGCATTATGCTGTACACGGACATACCGCCGCGGAAATTGTATCTTTGCGCGCCGATAGTGTGAAGCCGATGATGGGGTTTTCCAATTTTAAAGGGAAATATATTACCGTCGGGGATGTGAAAATTGCCAAAAATTATCTTTCTGAAAAAGAGCTCAAACAACTCAATTTGATTGTGTCTTTGTATTTGGATTTTGCTGAACTCCAAGCAACAAACGAACGGTCGATGAAAATGAAAGAGTGGGTTACCAAGCTTGACGATTTTTTGAAATTGAGTGAGAAAAATATTTTACTTAACGCCGGCAAAATCAGCGCGGAGAAAGCGAGCGAAAAAGCGGAAGGTGAATTCGTTAGATATAAGAAAGAGCAAGATAAAAAATATATTTCCGACTTTGACCGTGAGGTGAAGAAAATACTAAAATCCCAAAAGAAATAATTTTTTCAATTAACATTTCGTAATTCTCATCTTAACTAAAAACCTTTTAGATAAAACCTCATTTGTTTATATTCGTAAAAAATTTCAAGAAATTATTGTAATTAACTAACCTTACGCAAAATTGTCATTCTGAACGGAGTGAAGAATCTTGACACCTCGATTTCAAACTGTTTTGAGATATTTCGCTCCGCTCAATATGACAATTACAATACTTTGCGTAAGGTGAGTAATTAACTAACCAAGCAATTCAAGATGATCTTAAATGAAAGCGCAATATCAGTTAGCACGGTGATGATCGGGATTTTATTTGCAGCACTGATCGCCGGAATTTCTTTTAGAGTTAAGTTCTTAACACTTAGCGGATCAATTGCTACATTTATTTTAGCTGGGTTTATTTTTGGTCTGGGCGGAATAAAATGGTCTATTCCGATTTTAACATTTTTTATTCTATCAAGCATACTCTCTAAGCTACGTAAAAAGAAAAATGAAAGTGTTGAAATCTATTTTGAAAAAAGCGGAGTTAGAGATTATTTACAAGTAATTGCCAACGGAGGATTGGGTGGAGTCCTTGTTGTTATTAATGCAGTCAAACCCAATGAAATATATTATATGATTTATTTGGCAACACTATCGGCTGTATGTGCAGATACTTGGGCAACTGAAATTGGAACCTGGAAAAAAACGGCTACGTATAATATTTTAAATCTTCAGCCGGTTGCTCAAGGTGTATCAGGCGGAATATCGGTACACGGAACAATAGGTGCAGTTCTAGGATCAATAACTATTTTGTTCTCAGGTATTTTATGGATAGATATTTCTTACATTCATTATACAATTTTAATAATTACAACCGGAGTTTTCGGCTGTATGATTGATAGTATTCTTGGCGCTACAATACAAGCACAAAATAAATGTTCAGTCTGCAATAAAGTAACTGAAAGAAACGTTCACTGCGGTACTGAAGCAGATCATTTCAGCGGCTATAAATGGATTAACAATGATGTTGTTAATTTTTTCTCGGGAGTTGCCGGAGCTCTTTTTTTGTTGTTCTTGAAAACAGCTATAAAAATCTAATTCTTATGAAAAAAATTACAATTCTATTATTTACATATATTATTTCAATATCTGCACAAGAACTGCCTAACAATTTTACAAATGCATTAAATGCATATAACAATCATGATTTTGGAACAGCTTACCAACTTTTTAAAGCAGCCGCTGAACAAAATAAATTAAATGATCTTCAAATTGTCTCTGCAAAGTTCTACTCTGCTAATTGTCTCCTAAATTTGGATCAGCTCGATGGTGCGGCATCAGAATTTGAATCTTTTATAGATCAATACAGATTTTCTAATTATCGCGAATCTGCTTTATATACTCTCGGAACTATCTATTATAAAAAAGGTGAATATAGAAAAGCACGTGAACGGTTAACCTCGCTGCTTAATGAATATCCATCAAATGAATTTACCGGTATCTCATATTACTGGCTTGGTGAATCATACTTAGCCGAAGAAAAATATATTGATGCAGAGGAAAATTTTAAAAATGCAATAACTCATGAAAGAACAAATAAATTTATTGTCAACTCTATCTACTCTCTTGCTCAAGTCTATGAAAAATCTGATAATTATAAAAAGGCAGTTGAAGAATATGATGAACTGCTTGCTTACCACAAAGATCATGAGTTAGGTCCTAAATCTCAGATGAGAATAGGAATCTGTTATTTCATTCTAAAAGAATATGATAATGCTATTCTTGAATTAAATGATCCATTGATTAAGCAGCTTCCAAAACAAGAATTGGTCGAATCAAAATATTTTCTGGCTAGTTCTTTTGTCCGGTTGAAAGAATATAAAGAAGCTTCTCAAGTTTACAATGAGTTACTTACCGCTGTAAACGATAAATCTAACAAAGATAAAATTAACTATAGTTTGGCGTGGATAAACTTCCAGCAAGAAAAATTTGATGATGCATACAAATTATTTAAGGAGCTTGCCGATACCGGATTAGATTCATTAAAATCAGATGCATTATTCTGGAGCGGAGAAAGCAAGAGATATTTAGGCGATTCAAAAACAGCAAATGCAATCTTCTACGATTTTATTGCGAAGTATCCAAGTCATAGACTTGCTTCAAAAGCTCAATTAGGGATTGGTTCTACATTAATTGGTCAAGGTGAGGGACCGGATGCAGAAAAAGCTTTACTGAATGCTACGATATCAAATGATAAACAAACTCGTAGCAAAGCATATACTTTGCTGGGTGAATCGAGATTAAATAAAAAAAATTACAATGATGCAAAAAAATATTTTTCTGAAGCATTAAAATTAACACAAGAACAATCTGAGTTAAAGAATAGATCTTTATTGGGACTCGCAGTTTCAGATTATTATCTAAACAACTATGATACTTCAATTAAAAATTTAGAAGAACTAAGGTCGCGCTCTAAAGACTTTGAACCGGATAAAGTAAATTTTTATTTAGCTGAAGCTTATTTCCAACAAGCAAATTTTTCTGCTGCTTTAAAAAGTTATAATTCCATTAATCCCAATTCTGAATTATTAAAACAGCAAACTCTTTTAGGAAAATCATATACATATTTCAATCTTAAAGACTTTACAAATTCGATTTACTACTTCAATGAGTATTTATCAAAGTATAAGAATGACCCAAACACGAATGAATACACTCTCCGTCTTGCCGACAGTTATTTCGGGAATAAAAATTTTGCAAAAGCCAGTACTATTTATCGGGAATTATTTTCAAAAGAAAAAGCTGTCTTGAATAACGACCTCGCTTATTATCAATACGGACAGTCACTTTTTAAGTCGGGTAAAACAAATGAAGCAATAGATGCTTTTGAAAAACTTCAAGATAAATATCCTAGTTCAAAATACACAGATCAATCCCAGTATATAATTGGGTGGATCCATTTTCAGCAGAACGATTTTAATAATGCAATCCGTTCTTACAGATTACTCCTTAACAAATATCCTCGTTCATCCATGAGACCAATCGTTTATAATTCGATAGGAGACTCATACTACAATTCAGGTCAATACGATTCTTCAATCGTTTTTTATTCAAAAGTTTTAGCAGAACACCCGGCTACGCAATATATTTTTGATGCTGTCAGCGGAATTCAGTATGCTTATGTTGCTAAAGAACAACCCGATGAAGCAATTAAATTTATAGATCAATTCATAACATCAAATCCTAATTCGAAATACAGCGACCAGATATATTTTAAGAAAGGTGATCTCTACTATAGTATCCAGGATTATAATTCAGCAATAAGATCATATAAAGAGTTTATAGCAAACTATCCGAATAGTTCACTCGTACCGAACGCATATTATTGGATTGGTAAAAGTGCGGCTAATATGAAAGACGAAACAGAAGCAATAAATAATTTTACTGCTGCTAAAGCTCGCTCGCTGAAATCAGAGATTGGTATTTCTTCAGTTATAGAATTAGCTAGAATTTATTCTGATAAAAAACAATACTCATCAGCTGTAAATGTGTTGAAAGAAGCTTCAGACGCAGTCCCCACCTCAAATCGTGTTCCCGAATTGTTATATCAGCAAGGTGTTAATCAAGCAAAGGACAATAAAATTGGTGAAGCATCTTCAACATTCGATCAGATCATAACTTATTATGATGGTTCGATCTTCGCATCCAAAGCAAAAGTAGAATTAGGCGTAATTGAATTGAAGAATAACAATTATGAGAATGCACAAGCGCTTTTTAAGGAAGTCAGTGAAAAGAGAACAGATGATATTGGTGCAGAAGCGCAATATTATTACGGAGTATTATTATATAATCAAAATAAAATTGAAGATGCGATCACATCCCTTGTACGCGTGCGTTCTGTTTTTGCTGCTTACGACGAGTGGTATACAAAATCATTATTAAAGCTGGGCGATTGCTATGTAAAGCTTAAGGACAAAAAGCAAGCACGGGAAATGTACCGCGCAGTTCTAAGCAGACATAATTCCGGAGAATTTGCAGACGAGGCAAAGAAGAAGATCAAACAATTATGAAAAAATATTTTATTCTAATAATATTATTCTTTAGCACATTTCTGTTTGCTCAAACGGAACAGCAAAGTATTGAACTACCGGATTTTGTAATTACCGGAAGACAGAATATTGATATACCAATAGCTGTTAAAAAGAAACCGGATTTAGTTTCAACAATTTCCAAAGATTTCTTAACACCACAATATTCACCGGAAGAATTCCCCTTATTATTTTCTTCCATGCCGGTCCAGATTCAACCCGGTATTAAACTTTTTGATGATTATTATAACGGAACTATTAAAATTCAAGCCGGCAGATATTCACTTCCGACCGGTATGCTAAGTATTAATCAAAATTTAGATAATTATATTTTCAATGCACGTGTTTGGGGATCAAATATACAAGAGTACATTTCAAACTCAGGCTATAATAATATAGGGTTCTCATTAAGTAATGAATTATTCTTAAGTACAAGATCAGTTTTTCTGCCGGGCTCAAAAATCAAATTAGCAGCAGAATATTTCCGCGATTCATATCATCTATTTGCAACAAAGAATCCGTCTTTTTTACGTGAGCGGAATAACGGTTCGGCAAATTTTTCTTTAGTGAGTTCATATAACCGCTGGATTAATTTTGGTTTTAGTCTTACCGGAAATATATATTCATTAAGTGAAAGCGGATTGAAAGAAACAAACTTAAATGCTAATGGTTTATTCGAATTCAAATTAAACAATTTTACTATCGGCGCGATAGGGAATTTTAAAAAGCAGTCACTTGAAAAAAATATTAGCGGTAATAATGGAAGCAGTTTTTATTTAATCGAGAGTTATATAAAAATATTACCAATCCGATCTTTACTATTAACTTTAGGAATTGATTATGCATCGAACTCTTCGAATTCGTTTTTTTCACCCTTTGGCTTATTTGAATTTAATTTTGATAAAGGGTTCACTCTTTCCGGTGAATATAAACCGCATGTGGACTACTTCAATACAACAGATATTTTTAATATTAACCGATACTTTAATCCCGGTGTGAATGATAATGTATTTCTTAAAAATAAAACTGACTTAAGTATTTTATTGAAGTACGAGTATAAAAAAATGTATTCATTATCTTTATCCGGCGGGTATTCAAAAATTGAAAATTATTTTTATTTTGAAGATGCAGTAGATATCGGCAAATTTGATTTATTTGTTCTTCCCGAAGTATCAATCTTTTCTGCCGGAATAGATTTTATTATAAATCCATCTTACTACGGTACTTTTTCAACAAATATTAAATTCAAAGATGTAAAAGATAATTTTGATAAGAATGTTCCATACGAGCCCAAGATTTCATCAAGTATTTCTTACGGTTACAATTTCAGTACAAATTTTGGGTTCAATGTAAAATATTTATTGGAACTAAATACTTATACTGATATAATTAATGCAAATAAATTAGACAATTATCACAATATTTCTTTTTCGCTGTTTTATGAATTATTAAAAGGATTTAAACTTACAGCCGACTTTCAAAATATTTTGAATCGAAGTAACTTTGTATGGAAACAATATCAAGAAAAACCTTTTGATCTACTTTTTGGTATTGAATACAGATGGTAAATGAGTAAGAAGTAAAAAAAATGAAATTAGCCGAACTGCAAAAAAAAGTAACCGATGTCCTCGGAGTTTCCATATCTCAAAAAGAATTATCATTTGAGATATTTATAGAAAACATTTCCGAGGTTCTTGGAGAAGGAATTACTTTAAAAGTTCCTCGTATCGGGTTTTTCCAGCAAAAAGTTATTTTAACCGGTTTTGATGTAAGTCAGTTAATATTTTCCCCACTCCCTGAAGATTTTACTCATGAAACTCATAATCTTTATTTAACAATTGAGGTTCTTCCCAAAGTAAAAACCAAACTTGAATTTGATGCTACAGTATTCAGCATTGGTGTTGGAAAACCTCTGCTGCCTCTATCAATAGATGAATTGCCGGATACTGAAACTTCTTATGCAATGTTGAGAAAATCAATCGAAGAAAGAGTTAAAGAATTAATCGCTGATTCAGATCAAATTCCAAACTTTAGTATATGGGATGATTATTATAAATCACCAGAAGAA
>JBBAAM010000081.1:0-10379 GCA_041658245.1 Melioribacteraceae bacterium | reverse complement strand
GGCAGAAATCTTTTCTTCATAGATTACGTAAGCAAGTTTTCCGTCCGAACCTAGAACCTGTGAAATAGTTTTATTGATTAAAGTATTATAATGTTCTTCTATCCACTCAATGAAAAAATTATTAGGCACATAAATTTTTAGCGTGGATTTTTCCAACTCAAAAGGTTTTATAGGTAAAAACCAGGTGTTGTAGGTTATAAAAGGAACATTTTCTTTGATTAATCCTAAACATTCCTTCCAAACTTCAGATGCATTCTTTTCGGTTTGGATGCCAAGAAGGCTTTCGGCTGCGTTTTGCATATTGTCCACAATACGGAAGAAAGAAAAAGGTGTAAAAAAATGATTTATTATAAAAAACCAAGACAATTTTTAAGACTACGAACAAATTATTAACATTAAAAAGACGGCGTAAACTATCTGTTTACAAACAACTTTCAGAAAAAATTAGTAATAACCAACATAGAAAGAGAAGAAAATCACAACACAAAATAGGTTCTTAAAAATGTGAAACGTTCCACAATATTCAATTATCAACAACTTATTAACAGGTAATTTAGCCTATTATATACTCCTGTGAAGATAGGAGAAGAGTGTAATTAGTGCAAATAAATTCTCTTTAAGAGAAAAATAATTTTTATAAAAAGAAGTTTTGAACAGAGAATAACGAAAGCTAATTTAGTGCCGAAGAAATTAATTAAGCAATAATTTTATTTGAGCGAGGCATGAAAAATATTTTGATTGTTTTTACAGGCGGGACTTTCTCTATGAGAATAGATGAAAAGACGAATTCGGCAGTTCCTTATTTCCACGGAGTAGAATTATTAGAAATGATTCCTCAGGCAAAACAATTCGCAAATATATCTGTTTATGAATTTGGTAAGTTTCCCGGGCCTCATATAACACCAGAACTAATGTTGGAGCTTTCAAAAAAAATAAAAGAGGTTATTTCACACGCAGATATAGACGGAGTGATAGTTACCCATGGCACAGACACACTGGAAGAGACCGCATATTTTTTAGATCTAACAATTAAAACCGAAAAACCAATAGTGGTAATCGGGGCGATGAAAACAAGCAGCGAAAAAGATTGGGACGGTCCTTTAAATCTTTTGGATGCGATCCATATTTGCAATAATACCAACAGCAGAGGAATGGGTGTTCTGGTCTGTCTTAATGGCGAAATAAATGCAGCAAGCGAGGTTACAAAAACACACACGGAAGATATTGAAACATTCCGAAGCCTGGATTTTGGTTCGCTTGGATTTGTTGAAAGAAGCAGAGTAATATTCAACAGACAACCGAATAAGCTTGAAAGGATAGAGACGGAAAAAATTAATTCAAATGTAGATCTTATAAAAATATATGCAGGAATGAACGAAAAGTTTTTTAAGTACTCTGCTGACAGCGGTGTAGAAGGAGTAGTTATAGAAGCAATGGGTGTTGGCAACGTTCCACCACTCGCATTTGATGGAATTAAATATATCGTAGAGAAAAATATTCCGGTAGTTCTTGTGTCAAGATGTCCCGCAGGAGAAACCCTTGATATTTATGGTTATCCAGGCGCTGGAAAATGGTTAAAGAAAATGGGAGTGATTTTTGCAGACTACTTGAATGGGCAAAAGGCGAGGATAAAATTAATCGTTTGTCTCGGTCTTACAAATGACAAAGAAAAACTTAGAAAACTTTTTGAGAAATAAACATGAGCAAAAGAATAGAAAAATTTTGGGAAAACGTAAAACCATGGACAGGAACTGCAGCGCTTTTGCCCCCTGTTATTTATTACGTGATTAATAAAGGGCAATTTACTTTTATAGACTATATAAATTTATTTATACACATGGCGGAACGCTGGTGCAATTAATAATTCCGTCTATGTTCATAATCTATTATTTGATAAAGAAAAAGATATTCGGCACACAAATATTTCTTGTCTGGTTGGGGGAAAATTTAATGAACATAAGCGTTTATGCAGCAGACGCACGTACGCAAAAATTACCACTATTAAGAGGGAATAAGGTTTACCATGATCGGACGTGGCTGTTATCTCAAACGGGAATGTTAGAACAAGATCAATTAGTGGGAAATATTTTTTATGGAACCGGAATTTTAATGTTTTTAATTGCCCTGTTCTTGCCTCTCTTTTTAAGAGAGACAGAGCAAGCAAATATAGACCTTAGCATTTGACTACACCAAGTCTCACCTCTCCATTTTTAAGTGCCAGGAAACGAGCTTTCTCAACCGAAAAAGATTTTCATAATTAGGATTGTGATTCATCAAAGCCAAATAATATCCGAAAACCTTCTCATATTCTTTTTTATAAAGATTTATCATAGCGCCTACATAATAAAAAACATCTGCTTTAACGGATTTGATTAGTGATGGAGAGCGTTTCAAATAATTTTCAGAAAAAGCTAACATTTCTTCTGCATTTAGAATTTCACTGTTTTGTAAAAACGCTTTAGCAAGCTGAATATATACACTAAGACGGGAAATACTATCCGGCTTGGTGGTTCCTATAAAAGACTTAGACTCGTTCTCAATCGAGAAGATTTGCAAGAAAGTAGAAGCATTAATCTTTTCGTTTAGAATAATATTGTTATAGTCTTTTTTAATCTGCAGAGAATCCGGAAAAAGATTTACCAGCCGCTCTAAAGAGGATAACCGCGCATTTATTATTCCTAATTTTTCATAAGCTAAAGAATAAAGCAGATTTGTTTGATAATCATTCGGGAAAAGCTCTTTAAGATATTTAGATAATCCAAAAGCGAAACGATAATTCTTTGAAATATTCAATGCGTAATCAATAGTATTCAGCAAAACGTTTTTTTGAGGAGGATATTTTTTGACATACTCTTTTATGTACAATCCGGAAGAAAGCGTGTCAAATTTTTCATCGAACGAGTAGATATAGCTTGACTGCTTCCCAACAAAAAAAGCGCGGGGAGCTAAAAACTCAAGACGTGGATGTATCTCAGAGTTTATAGGAGAATTGTTCGCCATTGTAAAAAAACCACGCGGCGAAACTGATTGACAAGCAAAAAAGGCAAACGGATTATTAATCCCGATCCTTTCAAAATCTTGTTTTATTAAAGGCGAAGCAAATTTGTTGTTGATACCTTCCAAAGAAACTACAATTTCTTTTTTTGAACCGACCAAAATAATATCGTTAGCAGTTCCGCCCCAAAGTTGTGAATACGGAAATACCGAAGAGAAGGTGTTTAATACGAGTTTGACCACATCATCATCCGCCTCATAAAGATGAAACCACTGAATCATAATACCGCCCTCTGCCAGCGATGCAGAGCATTTTTCAAAATATTCTTTAGAAAATAGATTACCTATTCCCGCAACCCAGGGATTAGATGGCTCCGAAATAATAACGTCGTATTTATCTTTGGAAAGCTTTAACAAAGTAACGGCATCTTCGTTAAGGATATTCACACGCGGATCATTAATACAATTTTTATTTTCCCGCTCGAAAAGAGAAGCAGCAGAAATAACCTCTTTGGAAATCTCAGCACAAATAACTTTTTCAACAGGAGAGTTTAACACAGAGCCAATCGTTGTGCCGCTGCCGAAACCAACCACAAAAATATTTTTCGGATCGGGGTGAAGCATCATAGGAATTTCACCAAGCAAGACTTGAGTGGGCATATCAAAATACGTACTTGCATCCGGCTTACCGTTAATTATTAATCTTTTATTCGTCTTATTCTGAAGAGATTGTGTAACAGCAACGGTTGCATTAATTCCTTCTTTATAAAAAATTATTTCTTCATCGTTAAAACCTTTGGTAAACTCATCGAAGGAACTAGGCGGAGGAGCACCGAAAGAACGGAACACACCGCTTAGCAAAACCTTTTCGTTCCATTTAGGAGAAAATACTAGATAAGAACAAAAAGCAAATGAGCATATAGAATAGAACAACACTTTTTCTTTGGCGGAAAATGATTTGTATTTCGATAGCAAAAGAAATACACCAAATAAATTAAGTGCGACCCCAATTTCAAAAGTTATTTTTATTCCAAACAAGGGAATGAATATCAGCCCGGTTAAAACAACACCAACAACGGCTCCAATAGTATTTACAGAAAATACTCTCCCGACAGAAACGCCAATCTTTTTATAAGATGCAGAAACTATTTCTGAAGCAACAGGAAGAGACATTCCCATGAATAAAGTGGGCAATAATATTAAACAAAAGCAGAGAATAAATTCGACAGCGAGGAAAATCTCAAACGATTCTTGGGATTTCGAAAACAATGCGGAGACTTTCCATAAAAGGTAAGGCAAACGTTCATAAAAAAGCAAAACAAACATAGTTGAAAAAGCGATTGCGCACTGTAAGAAGGTCAATAATTTTATATAATTATATTTTTTTAAAACATTTTGAGAAACAACCAGACTCCCTAAAGTTATTCCGCCGATGAACGCCATCAACATTATTGAAAATGCGTATGTGGAAGAACCGAAGAAATTAATTAACAACCTCACCCAAACCATTTCATATAAAAGAGCTGCCATTCCCGAAATTCCCGCAACGAGAATAACACTTTTCACAGTCTGCTTATCTACTTCAAAAAAATCTTTGTAGTTTGTATCGTCTTCGGGAACAAGTTCGAGTTCAAGTAATTTATTTTGTTTTCTCGATAAGTAAAAGCCCACTAATCCGGCAAAGATATTTAAAAATGCAGTAGAGTAAATCGTAATATCCAAACCGAATTCTTTTATTAATACAAAACCCGCAAAGACTACTCCAACAACAGCACCAAACGAATTTAGAAAATATAACGAAGCAATCTCTTTCCGAGCATCTTGAATACGTTCTACAAAAAAATTACTTAACACAGGTAAAGTTCCGCCCATTGCTGTAGCGGGAAGAAAAAGAATAATTGCTGCAACAAGAAATCGAGTCCCGGTAAATAAAAATGGTTTTGAAATAAGATCTAAATTCGAAGCAGTAGAAAGAAATAAATTTCCTACGAGTGAATTAATGGTCGGATATAACAAGCAATAAACGCCGATGAATAATTCTAATAAAGAATAAACGCGCACTGGATTGGTTATAGAGTCGGATCTTTTACCAAATAAATAATTGCCGAAAGCGAGGCCGCCTAAAAAAGTTGCAAGCACCGTCATTTGAGCATAAGTAGTATTGCCCAGGAATAAACTTAAATATTTAAACCAAACAACCTGATAAATCAAACCGGCGATTCCGCTAACGACAAAAAGAATCGAGACGATCGTTCTAACATTTTGTTTCTGCATATTTCCTCATCTAAGAACCGACTGCAATTTAAGAAAGGTTTGGTGGAATTAAATACGGAAGGGAAAAATATTTTTATAACCGAACTTAAGAAGTACAAAATAGACGTATAAAAACATCACTGCCTCTAATAAACCGGGGCAGGCAAATCTAATTAATAAAAAGAAGTTGAACGATTATAAACACAGGAAGAAGAACCAAAAGAGAGAACCCATAAATATATGCGAAAAAGCTCGGCATTTTTATGTTGTTCTCTTCAGCAACCGACTTAACCATAAAATTTGGACCATTGCCGATGTAAGTCATGCTGCCAAAGAAAACCGAGGCAACAGAAATTGCTTTAAGAATCTCTTCCGGTATTCCGGCAACGATATTGCCTGAATGTATGCCCAAACCCAAAGCAAGAGAATGAAATGTTACCGCAGTCGGAGTGTTATCTAAAAAACTGCTCAACAATCCGGTATAGTAATAAAATTGCTGTGGTAAAATTACGCCGAGAGACTTAGCGTTGTTTTCCAAATACAATAGACACGGAACCATTGTTATAAAAATTCCGAGAAATAAATAGCCAACTTCTTTAATCGGTTCCCATGTAAAATTGTTTGATTCTCTTGTTATCTTAGTTGTAAACAATAACGAAAAAATAGCCATTGCAAGAATAACGGCTTCACGAATAAATTTATAATAGTGACTACTCTTTATGAATGGAAGATATTGTTCGTTTAAGAATGCTACAGCAAGAACCACTCCGATGAGCCAAATAAAATTTATCTTTCCGGAAATTTTAATCGGCCTTATATCCCGCCGATCCGACTCAATCGCCTCCTTCGGTTCCCTTTTGTGGTAGTAAGTATCAACAAAAAAATAAATAGTTATAAGAAACAGATTGGTAACGAACCACTCTGGAAGAAGTTTTAGAAACCACGTAAAATGAGCGCCGCGCAGATACATCATAAATAACGGCGGGTCGCCAAGAGGAGTTAATAATCCTCCGCAGTTAGCAACTATACCGATAAAGAATAAAATTGTGTGCACTTTGTATTTTCTTTCTTTGTTGGTATGAATCAAAGCGCGTATCAATAGCATAGCAGCGCCGGTTGTTCCCATAAAAGATGCAAACACAGCGCCGACGATCATAAACACTGCGTTTATTGAGGGCTTAGCTTCTATATCGCCGTCTAAAAAAACACCGCCGGTTATTGTGAACAAAGCACCAAGCAAGATTATAAACGGAATGTAATCAAATAAAATAGTTTCGAAAAGTCTTTCTCCTAACCCTGCGCTTAAAAGATATATAACAATAGGAACGCTAAGTACGATTGCCACGATGAGTTTGTTTTTATTCTTTTCCCAAAAATGATTCCAGAACAAAGGTAAGACAGCTATCGAAAGAAGCATTAGGAGAAAAGGTATAGCAGTAAACAAGGGAACGTTAACAGTAAAATCTTCCATTGATGAGATCCAATAATGTTATAAGAAAAGATTATATCTACCGCCCGATGTATTAAAACAAAGAGTGGCCGAGAACGATTAAAACTCTAAAAAGATAAAGCTATTTTTTAAGAAGATCTCTTATTTGAGACAGCAGTACAACCTCTTCTCTAGGCGCTGGAGGAGCAGTGGGTTTTGCTTCCTCTTTTTTCTTCAATCGGTTCAGAGCTTTTATCATCATAAAAATTGCAAAAGCAACAATGATAAAATCGATTACTGTATTAATGAACAATCCATATTTAATAGTAACGCCATCAGCTAAAGAGATAGAAAGATTGCTAAAATCTATACCGCCCAACAGTAAGCCGATAGGGGGCATTATCACATCCGACACGAGCGAAGAAACTATCTTGCCGAATGCTGCGCCGATAATAATTCCAACCGCCATATCAACGACATTTCCCTTCATCGCGAAGGTTTTAAATTCGTGAACAAGTTTCATTTTTACTCCTTTGATTTAGTCGTTAAAATTTAAGCGTGATGTAAACAGATTAATTATAATTATTGCACCGCTCAACCATCAAGAATATCCATTAATTTTTTATAAACAAATATTCTATACCGCTGTTTTCCGGTGGTCTCCTCTAAAATATTTTCTTCTAGAAATTTTGCTATGAGAACATTTGCCGTTTGTTTATTTAACCCAAGCTCCTTAGTAATAAACGGAAGCGATATAAATGGTTTACAAAAGAGAAGCTCAAAAACTTTTAACGATGGCGCAGACACGAACTCTTTATTTAAAATATTTTGATAATCGCTTGACTCTAAATCTGAAATGTTTTTTATGATGCGCGAAGTATGTAGAGAGGATGCAATTATTATTTTAAGAAAGAATTTTATCCAGCTTTCCCAAGAGTTGCTTTTTTCTAAATCTTCCAGCCGATCAAAATATTCCGCCTTTCTATTGTTTAAGACATGTGAAATTTGGAGGACGGGGACGCTTAATCGCTTCTTCCATAAAAAATGAAGCAGTAATAAAATTCTTCCAACCAATCCATTGTTAGTCTCGAAAGGATGAATCATTTCGAATTGGGCGTGAATCAAAGCCGCATTAACGACAAAAGGATAAGAAAGATCAGAAACAATATATGCTTCAAAGTCTTTCATGAGTGGTTCAATCTTATCCGGAAGAGGAGGAATATATTTAGCATCGCTTTCCCCTGAAGAATATTGCCCAACCCAAGTTTGTGTCTTTCTATATTCACCCGGATGCAAATCTCCCCCAGATAAATCACAAGCCAATTCTTTGTGAATTGATTTTATAATGTGTGAAGAGCTGGATACATTACGAAGTAATTTTTGCGCCAACGATAAAGCGCGCATGTAACCTAAAATATTTTTTAAATCTTCTTGATCTTCTTGAATAAGCAGGTTATAAATATCAGCGATGCTTAATTTATAACTATCTATCCTCAAACTTTTTAAGGATTCAAGAATTGTCAAAGAAGAAATTAGAAAATGATTCGACGGAAGAACGCTTAACGCACCCTCTAGCAGATATAGAGATTTATCAGCCTCATTAATTAAAGCATATATCTCAGAATCAAGACGAATTTTAGGGACAGGAGGTAAAGAGACAATAGACATAATTGTTAGTCAATTAATTTAGACTAAAATGATGATTAATTAATTATAAGTCAATATGCGCGGATTTATTTAATAAAATTAATAATTAAATCCAGTAATTATTTATTGAGTTCAAATTCATCGGAAATAAGTCTAATATTGCTAACTTAGAAGATCTTCGTCCCTATATAGAAGAAGAATAGCAGACTGAGAAACGATAACAAACTTTTCCTTTTCAATTTCAACTTCGATAGCGTCTTTACGAAGAAATACAGCAAAGTCTCCTTCGCGAGCTTGTAGTGGAATATACTTTGTGGATTTTTTGTCTCGCCACGGTTCATCGTCATCAGCAGGCATGCCGATTGGGTACCCGGGACCAACTTTAATTACATAACCACCTTGAACTTTTTCTTTTTCCTGAACACCCGGAGGAAGATAGAGGCCGCTATTTGTTTTGTTAAGATTTTCTTCTGGACGAATAAGAACACGGTCGCCTACAATAATTATCTTTTCTGTGTTTATCATTTATTTCACTCGTTGTTTCCTTAAAAATAGCAAATGACAAAGAGAGCATCAAATACTTATCTTTGTTATAATAATCTTTAGGCAATGATGAAAGATCAGTGGAAAGAACATTGGAATGATCGTTATTCGAAGGACGAGTTTATTTACGGCAAAGAACCGAATAAATTTTTTGAAGAAGAAGTAAATAAATTAAATCCCGGCAAAATACTTATGCTTGGCGAAGGTGAAGGAAGAAACGCTGTTTACGCCGCCTCGCTAGGATGGATTGTAGACGCTGTAGATCAAAGCCAAACAGGCAAAGCGAAAGCCATGCAACTATCATCAGAACGGAAAGTTAATATTAATTATTACGTTGAAGATATTTATTCATATAAACCAAAACAAAACCATTATGACGCAGCTGTATTTATTTTTCTTCATTTAGAAGAAAGTTTGAGAAGCCCCTTCTTTAAGAAAGCAATTGATTCATTAAAGCCCGGCGGGAAAATTATTCTTGAGGTTTTTGAAAAAGATCAGATTAAATATGATTCAGGCGGACCAAAGGATGAAGGGCTGCTCTACTCGCTTGAGGAGGTTTCCGAAGAGTTAATAGAGCTGGAATTCGAAAAATTTTCTAAAGAGATTGTAATCTTAGACGAAGGAAAATATCACCAAGGGAAAGCATCCGTTATCCGGTTCGTTGGAGAGAAAGGATCAGAGGATTTTTAGGTGGCAAAAGGAATGTTAAGTTTACAGTATAAATGAAAAAGAAAGAGGAAATGGAAAAAATACAAGAGCTAGCAGAATTATTTTTGCCGGAAGGTATACTGGAATATTTTGAGTACACCGGATGTGAGCGTAAGAGTAAAGAGGAATCAAAACCATATGGAGAAGTAACAATAATCCTTGTAGAGAAAAACATAGTACCAAAACTGCCGGCAGAATACTGTGATAGAAAAATACGCCAGAAGGGATTCAAAGAAATCAAAGTAGATGATTTTCCGGTACGCGGGAAGAAAGTAAAACTGTTGTTGCGAAGAAGAGTATGGCAAATAGAAGGGGTGGATGAACTCTACAAAAAGGAAATATTAACAACCTATCCTGGTACAAAATTAGAGAAAGAGTTTGCATTTTTTTTTGAAGGCGGAGATTGAGCGCAGTCCAATAGAAATATCAACAGTAGCCATAGCAAATAAATTGAAGCCGAATACATTGGAAAAACAATACAAGAATGTACTTTCAGATTATCACCAATTCAAAGAGAAGAAAGAAAAAGAGATAGAGGAAGAAGCGTTTGTCTTTTCTGAAAACTTTGGTGCAGATATGGCAATAGATGAGACTGGCTTAATAGATGGAGACCTCTATACGATAGTGATCAACAAGAAAGCAAAAGGTAAAAAAGGAGCGTTGGCAGCAATAATCAAAGGTACGAAATCGTCAATAATAACAAGGGCAATAACAGATAAGGTACCATTTGAAAAGTTGGTAAAGATAAAAGAGATAACTTTAGATTTAGCAAACAGTATGGATTGGACGGCTCGACAAATAGCTC
>JBBAAM010000080.1:0-10412 GCA_041658245.1 Melioribacteraceae bacterium | reverse complement strand
AACAAAACCAACCAATTAGAGAACAACGTTCCGTTAAACCTCTAAACGAACTGATCGCAAATCTCGATTCATTCACAGGTCTTTCATCAATTAAAGAATCCGTTAAAAGTTTTATCTCATATCTCGAATTTTTGAAAGAACGAAAACGTTTGGGACTGAAAGCAGAAGATAAAATAGCGATCAATGCTGTGTTTCTCGGTAACCCGGGAACCGGCAAAACAACTATTGCCCGTCTATTAGGTGATATTTTTTATGCGATGGGTATTTTGCCAAGCGGACATATAATTGAAGTTGACCGCTCAGCTCTTGTTGGTCAGTACATCGGAGAGACCGCACAGAAGACGGAAAAAATAATTAATGATGCAATGGGCGGATTATTATTTATTGATGAAGCTTATACTCTAATAAAAAAAGGCGGCTCTCAAGATTTTGGGCAAGAAGCGATTGATATTCTTCTCAAGCGTATGGAAGATCGAAAAGGTGAATTTGTTGTTATCGTTGCCGGATATCCCGATGAGATGGAATCTTTTTTGAATTCCAATCCCGGACTGAAATCACGTTTTGCACAAACTTTTATTTTTGAAGATTACTCCCCCGACGAACTTATTATAATATTAAAACAGCTTCTTCACAAAGAAGATTATATAATAACTGCAGAAGCTGAAGAACTTCTTAAAAAAGAATTTATTGCACTCTACCGTAAACGGGATAAAACTTTCGGCAATGCGCGTTTGGTAAGAAAATTATTTGATGAATCTAAGCTCAACTTAAGTAAATTATATCTACAACTGTCTGAAGAAAAACGTACTAAAGAAATTCTCACTACTATTACAGAAGAAGTAATTAATGCTACTTTGAAAAAATCTCCTTCAAAGGAAGTAAAGATACCGATCAACGAAGAAGCACTAATTGAAGCATTAAAAGAATTGGAAAATATGGTTGGTTTAACTTCCCTTAAAAAAGAAGTTGAAGACATGGTTAAACTTGCCCGTTATTTCAGTGAGCAGGGCGAAGATATTCGAAAGACATTGAACGAACATTTATTATTCTTAGGAAATCCCGGCACCGGTAAAACAACTGTTGCAAGAATATTCGGCCGTATTTACTCTGCACTTGGAGTTTTACCAAAGGGACACATTGTTGAAACTGATCGGCAAGGATTGGTTGCCGGTTACGTAGGGCAAACAGCCGAGAAGACAACCTCTTTGATTGATAAATCAATTAACGGTATGCTTTTTATTGATGAAGCATATGCACTTGTAAAAAAGAATGATAGCGGAAATGATTTCGGGAAAGAAGCTATTGATATTTTACTAAAACGGATGGAAGATGACCGGGGTAAATTTATTGTTATTGCCGCCGGTTATACAGATGAAATGAATACTTTCATTGCAAGTAATCCCGGTATTAAATCAAGATTTAGTAAATCTTTTACTTTTGAAGACTATTCTCCTGCTGAATTGATGGATATTGCAAAGAGAAATTTAAATCGTGAAAAGAAAAAACTAACTAAAGATGCCGAAGAAAAACTTCAAAAATATTTTGAAGAGATATTTAAAAACAGAGATAAAAAATTCGGTAATGCAAGAATAGTAAGAAATATTTTGGATTCAATAAAACAAAAGATGCTTCTGCGTATTTCCGCTCTTCCTGTTGAACATAGAACCGAAGAAATTTTAAACAGTTGCGAACTTGAGGATATTAACGAAGTACTTAATCGCGATATTGAAGCTAAACAGTTCGAAGTTAAAGGCGATCCGCTTAAACTGCAAGAAAATATTGATGAACTAAATCAACTTATCGGACTGGAAAATGTTAAACAAGATATTTATAAATTAATCAGTTTTTCTAAATTATCTCAGTTAAAAAAAGAACGTGGACTTCAATCAGTTGATCGAAATCTGCATTCGATATTTATTGGAAATTCCGGTACCGGGAAATCTTCTGCAGTTAAAATATTAAGCAAGATTTATAAAGAACTTGGTATACTTTCCAAAGGTCACATAATTGAAATAGACCGTTCCGATCTTGTTGCCAGTTATCAGGGACAGACAGCTATCAACACAGAAAAGGTAATCTCTCAAGCAATCGGCGGGATTCTTTTCATCAAAGATGTTCATACTTTTTTCTCGGATGACGATTCCTTCGGGCTTGAAGCGATTGATACAATTCTTAAGAGAGCGGAAGAATACAAAGGCAAACTTGTTATTATTCTTACCGGAATTAAGAGTAAGATCAATTTATTACTGAAAACGAATAAAGAGATTGCCAAACAGTTCCCGAACATATTTTATTTTGAGGATTATTCTCCGCGTCAACTCCTTGCAATCTGTTCTTCATTAGCAGAGAAAAACGGTTACGTACTTGATGAAGGAGCTCTACAGGAATTGCTGGATATCTTTTCTTCGCTTATTGAGAAAAATGATTACGGATTCCAAAACGGTATAACCGCAAGAAATATTCTTTACTCTGCTATTACTAATCAAGAAGAAAGGATTTTCAACATTTACGACCAGAAAGATGTTGATCTCATTACAATCACATTGGAAGACGTACAGAAAATTAAAATCTAATTCCCCACTTACTTCTCAAAGGAACTATGTTAGAATTAAAAAATCTTGAAAAGAAATTCGGCAATTTTGTAGCTGTCAATAAGATTAACTTAAAAATAAACAAAGGTGAATTATTCGGATTTCTCGGACCTAACGGCGCCGGCAAAACGACTACAATAAAAATGATCGTAGGATTGCTCTCTCCTACTTCCGGAAATATTTTTTTGGATGATACAAACGTTTGGCTAAAACCGACCGAAACAAAAATGAGAATCGGTTATATACCGGATCAACCGTTTGTCTATGATAAACTCACCGGACGCGAGTATTTATACTTCTGCGGCGGTTTATATAATCTTACAAAGGATGTTTTAAAAACTAAGATCAATGAACAAATAGAATTACTAAAGATTGGTAGTTGGATTGATAAGCGGACGGAAGAATACTCGCAAGGAATGCGGCAGAGAATTGTTATCGCTTCGGCATTTCTTCATAATCCGGATTTTATCATCGTTGATGAGCCTATGATCGGATTAGATCCGCAAAGCGCGTTCCTTGTTAAAAGATTATTTGAAGAGAAAGCAAAGAACGGCATTACAATATTTATGTCCACTCACAGCTTAAATGTTGTTGAAGAGATCTGCACTCATGTTAGTATTATAAACAAAGGAAATATAATTTTCAGCGATACGATAGATAAACTACATAATTTAAAAAAAGAAAAGAATAATAATTTCGAAGAACTTTTTATTCAGTTGACAAATGAAGAATGAGTAGCTTCGAGAGCAGAACGAAGAGTGCAGAGTCATAAATGAAACAGATAGTTCACATATTAAAATTTAAACTGATCTCTTACATTCGTCTCGAATCACGTTTTACATTCGGTAATCTAGTTAAGAACCTTGGAAGCGGTCTAATCTACTTTGCTTTTGCAGTCGGTGCGTTTTTCTTTTCGCAAAATTTAATTCGCTTCCTTCTTGTTGATATAAATGTCGGTCTATTCCTTCTACACGAATTTATTTCGATGATACTTTTTATCTTCTTTATGTCCGTGAATCTCGGCAACATTATAGTTTCTTATTCTACACTTTATAAATCAAATGAAGTTAATTTTCTTTTGACAAAACCGGTCTCGCCTTCTAAAATATTTTTCTTAAAGTTCTTGGATAATTTTTTCTACAGTTCATCAACACTTTTAATGGTTCTCCTCTCCATGCTTGCGGGATACGTTGTTTATTTTAAAATAAATGTATTGGGTTTTTTACTACTGCTTGTAAATTTTATCCCGTTCATGTTTAGCGCCGGTTCGTTAGGTGTAATTATTCTGCTGATAATAATTCGCTTCGCAAATAAATTTGGTATGAGAAAAGTATTTGCTGCTCTTGGTGTTTCTTACTTTTTTATAATAGTTCTCTTCTTCAAAATTAATTCTCCTCTATCGCTTGTAAGCTCTATTATGAAACGGTATCCTTTCTACGACCGCGATACATACCTTGGTGAATTTCTACCGCCGATAGTAAAATGGCTGCCGAACAATTGGCTTTCACAATCGGCATACCGGATTATTAAAAATGATATCCCCGTTCTAATCGGATTTACTTACATGCAGATCGTTCTTTCAATTTTGCTTTTCTCGATAGCTCTCTACCTTGGGCATAGATGGTATTTTAAAACATGGCTTCTTAATTCAATAATAACATCGAGTCAAAATGCAAACCGTAAAATTTCAAAACCGTTTTTTGCATTCGAGAAGATTTCTACTCTAAAAAGCCAGACAGAATCAATCATCAAACGCGATCTACTTCTCTTCCTCCGTGAACCAAGCCAGGTAATCCATTCGCTTGTACTTTTATTCTTAATAGTGATTTTTGTTTTAAGTGTTTCCGGAATGAAGTTCGTTGGATTTGGTAATTTTTATCTTCAGACGATTATTTATCTCTCTGTTTTTCTTTTTAATCTTTTTTTTATTTCAACTCTGTCATTAAGATTTATCTTTCCGCTGATAAGTTTGGAAGGACTGGCATACTGGAAATTAAAATCGGCACCTGTAAAGATTAAAAGTTTTATAAAATATAAACTGATCGTCATAAGCTCGATCATTTTAGTTATTAGCACCGGATTAAGTTTCTTTTCGAACTACAAGTTTGGATTTCTTCTTACAATCTTTTCATTAACAATTACTTTATTTGCTGCAGCGGCAATAATTTCGATCAACTTCGGAATGGGTGGAATTTTTTCTAACTATAAAGAAAAAAATGCGATCAGACTTTCTTCTTCTCAAGGGGCAACACTTTCATTCTTGACAAATATTGTTTACATGCTCTTTCTTATTATTCTGCTGTTCAAACCGGTTAGTCAATTATTCCTTTCCATAATGATCAAAGAATATTTTGATGTTACCGTTTTTCTCCAAGCTTTAATTCCAATCAGCATAATTTCAATAATTATTATTTACACATATCTTAAGATCGCATACCGTTCACTTCAAAAAGATTTCTAATAATTACTGCTATGAATTATGAAGGAATGTCATTGCGATCCCGATGTTAATCGCATAGGCGTCAACTTAATTTTATGATTTTTTGATTACTGTATAATTTAACTGTAAAAATGTTAAAATATTCTTTTAGAGCTTTTGGTTAATAATATTTTCTTGTTCTACCTCAAACTGAATCCAATATATCATCCCTAACGGGATTTTAGTTGTATGGTGTTAACTTTACTATAATTATTTCATCCCTAACGGGATATGGAAGTAATAATCCCGGAGGGATTATATATTTATAGAAAGAATGAAAAATAATAATTAAAATCCCTTTAGGGATGACATATAAAACCTTTGTTTTATTTCATAAACAAAATATATGCACTAATTTCTGTTTGAAAATTTAATTGTTAGGTTGACGCTAATACGATGTTAATCGAGAGAAGCAATCTTATATGGATTGCCTGCCTGGCGAGTCTGTTGCAGAAGTCGGTAAGCAACCTTCGAGGTTATAATACCACCAACGATGTGTCAACCTCGAAGGTTGTGTTTTACAGAATTTGCGTTGTGCAACACACTCGGCAGACAGGCTTCGTCTCCGGCTATTGCAGGACACCCGAAATGACAAATAATTATTTTGATGGGGCTGTATATAATTTCTTCCTCATATAACCCGCAAGCATCAATGTTGATCTTCTTGTAATAAACCTTGGTATAACCGTAAGAACTTTATTGTAGAACCCGTCCACGACGCTCGGTCTCTTACCAAGTTTCTTCATTGCTGTATTCACAACTTCTTCAACACTTCTTGCAACGGGACCGGCTGAAGTTCCGGCAACTTGCTGGAACTCAGTAGCAGTTCCGCCGGGATTAAGAGCAAGAACATCAACATTACTATTTTTCAATTCATACCAGAGCGCCTCACCCATAAAAAGATTGAATGCTTTAGTAGCAGAGTAAACTGTTGTCAATGGTATTGGATTATAACCGACGAGACTTCCCAAAAATATTATTGCACCTTTATTTCTCTTAGCCATTTGCGCTCCGAAATAATGAGCTAGCACGGTTGATGCGATGCAGTTTACTTTTATCATCTTTCTAAATATTTCCGGATCAGCTTCAACAAATTCTCCGTTGTAACCGAAACCGGCATTGTTAACAAGAAGCCCAACTTCCCTTTTACCGACATACTCTTTCAGTTCATCCATAAATTTCTTTTTTGAGAGATCAACAGGAGCTATTACAACTTTGATATTATGTTTTTCAATCAACTCTTTAGAAAGTTTTTCTAATCTTTCTATTCTGCGTGCGGCTAAAATTAAATTTAGATTTTCTGATGCGAGCCGTTTTGCAAACTCTTCCCCGATTCCAGATGATGCACCGGTAACCAATGCCCAACTGCCGTATTTTTCTTTTAGTGTCATTTTTGTATTCCTTTTGATCGGTGTTAATCCGTTTACCCCGTGGAATAGCATTTGTGTTTTTGCAATAATTTGATTCTTAATTTATTCCACGGGGTGGATCTGTGTCATCCGCGTTCTATTATTTTTTCTTATTGATAAATTAACAAATCCTCGGCATATTGAATTAGAAATTATTGAGAGGAACATGAAAAAGATCAATACCTGCACTCTCTTCTTCATTCTCACTGTCTCACTCTTCGCTCAAACCAAGTCTGAATCACAAACACAAATAAAAATTGTTACAACTCCGGATGCACCCGCCGCTATCGGTCCTTACTCTCAAGCAATATCTGTCGGCAACTTAGTTTTCTGTTCGGGACAAATTGCTCTCGATCCGGCTACAATGCAAATAGTTGGTGAAGATATAGAAACGCAGACAAAGCAAGTTTTTAAGAACATACGTGCTGTGTTGAAAGCTGAAAACCTAACTCTAAGCAACGTTGTTAAGTGCACTGTCTTTATGAAAGATCTTAACGACTTTGCTAAGATGAACACTCTATACGCAGAGGAGTTTGGAACTCACAAACCCGCACGCTCTACTGTTCAAGTTGCCCGCCTGCCTAAGGATGCATTGATTGAAATTGAGTGCATTGCTGTTAGGTGATTGTTTTAAAAGTCTTGGGCGGGATAACATACTTTAATAGATGGAATGTTATCACGCAGAAAGCTGTGATTATGAATAAAAAACTAAATAAATTGTAGTAGATAACATTCCGCCACAAGTAGATAGCTGGCAGGTTAATTAAACATTATATGGTAGTGTAGCTTACGGAGAAAATGGAAATGAAATTTAAAAGTATATTTAAATTCTTTTTTAGAACGGTCGTAATTTTTGTTTCACTTATTATCCTTTTTATCGTTTACAATTTCTTAACTCATGGTGTGACTCCCAAAATAGTTGATAAGAGCGGCAATAAACTTCCAAAGAGTGTCAGTTCACTTGAGGAAATCAAAATCGGTGGAGTTAATCAATATATTTTAATTCGAGGTGAAGATAAAAATAATCCATTATTATTATTTCTACATGGTGGGCCTGCCATGCCGGCAATGTATCTTGCCCATAAATTTCAAAGAGATTTAGAAAAGAACTTTGTAGTCGTTCAATGGGACCGCCGTTGCGTCGGAAAATCATATAACAATGAAATACCTATAGAATCTCTAAATTTAGAACAACTGATCTCTGATACCAAAGAATTGGTTATACATTTAACTGAGCGCTTTCATAAAAAGAAAATATATCTTGTGGGACATTCATGGGGTACCTTTTTAGGAATGTTTTTTGTTAAAAGGTATCCTGAATACATTTATGCATACATTGGAACTGGTCAACTTGGAGAAAATGATAGCATAAAAAATTACCAAGATGATTTTATAATTAGCCGCGCTACAGAAGAAAATAATACAGAAGATGTTAATGAAATAAAAACATTAGGTTCAAAAGTTAGAGAAAAATTACTCTTTAAGTATGGAGGCGAATTATATAATGAAACAAGCTGGTGGCCTTTTATGTGGGAAGGTATAAAGTCTTCCGAATACACATTATACGATTTTTATAAAATGGTAAAAGGATTAAATCTCTATTCAGAATATTTTAGTTACGGTCAAACTCAACCTTCATTGCCAGATAATATAAAAGAAGTAGATGTACCTGTATTCTTTTTTCTTGGTAAACACGATTATACCACTCCATTTCAATTGTCACAAAAATATTTTGATGAATTAAAAGCACCACTAAAAAAAATTATTTGGTTTAATAATTCTGCTCATTTCCCTTTTTATGAAGAACCATATAAATTTTCAGCCGAGTTGCAAAAAATTGTTAAAGAGTTAGATAATAGAGAATAGCTTTACCATATAACCGCTCAACACGGACAGCCCCGTAAAGAGCACGGGGTAAACTGTTTTTCAGTGCGGCATTGTTCTAATTATTGAGTTTGGTTTGCAAAACCAAGTTGCTCTTTAAGGTAGTTTGTTCTACTTGTCCCGTGTTCTTTGCGGGAAAAAACATTTTTATCCGACAAAAAGACGCCGGACAGGTAAATAAAAGTTGTTGCGGTTAATTGGCATTGCTGTTCTTGGCTGCCGGTTAGCGGCAACACCGTTATACAACAAAAAAAGATAGGTGTTGGTATGGATAAGAATTCTAAAAAAATACTTTTAACCGTTCTTTGCGGTTTTGTCTCCGCTTTAATCTTTGGATTAGTGTTCTATGGTCTAAATATCTTTAACAAATATGATACTAGATTCCAAATTGTTCTACTTGGATTATTAGGCTCTCTTATGTATGCTTTTATGAAGTATAGAAATATGAAAGAACTTATTTATGTAGCCATTTTATTTTTAATTACAACAGCTATAGTAAGAGCAAATACTGTATCGTTCAATACTCTTTTAATGGATGTTGTATTAATCTTAGCAGTATTTATATCTCTTTATTACTATAAGTTATTTATTGATAAGAATAATAACATACCTTTGTTTTTCCGTGCTCTTATTCTAATGCTTTTGTTTGGTTTAACAAATGTGTTAGGAGTCGTTTTATTAATGCTACTTCATCGCTCCGAAATATCTGCAACATATTTATTGTTTTATTCAAGAGTCCCAGCACTAATTGGTTTAGCTCTTGGAATCGGTTTTGATGTTTATGAAAAATTCAAAGATAAATTAATCGTTGTATAACTGATTTTTATAAACAATAAATGAGTCGAATCTAAAAAGGTAATTTTACTGAAAAAATGTTCTGATTTTATCCTAAAATCGAATTCAAAAACTTTCATAATAACCTTTTTAGAGTAGGCTCATAAATCAAATAATTAGTAGCGGACACTTCGGGGCGTCCGCTTAAACGCCGTTAGCCACTTAATCAAATAAGATACTTTATGAAAAATCTGAAGTGGAAAATATTTTGGTTTTATTTAATTACAATCATCTTCTCTTGGACATCGTTTTTTATTACTGATGCTTGGCTTATACCAAAATATGCAAATACTAATTTTTCAAAGTTGATTGCTCTGTATGGACATATGCTCGCAATGATGGGACCAATGTTTGCCAGTATAATAATGTTAAAATATTTTCAGAATAATAACTTGTTAACAATTAGCTGGAGTAATAAGAAATATTATCTTTATACAATTTATGTTATCCTAATAATTTGGATAATACCTGGTTTAATGCTGTTATTATTTGATGGAAATATAACAGCAAAAATAATCTACGATAATTATGACATCATTTTCATCGTATCCTATATTTTGTTTGGATGGTTTGCTGGTGTAGGCGAAGAATATGGATGGAGTGGTTACATTTTAACTGAATTATCGGGTAAGTTTGTCAAAAGCAAGGCTGTGGTTGTCTCGGGCATCTTAAGAGGACTATGGCATTTACCTTTACTACTCATTCCTGTGATATTAAAAGTTAGTGCTGGAGAAAAATCCTTTCTTGAATTATTCTTACTAACACCTGTATTCGCTATTCAATTAATTGTATCAAATATATTTTTTAGTGCATTATTTGGCTTCGTATGGTATAAAACTAATAGTATCCCGTTAATTGGTTGGATGCATTTTTTATTCGATTTAGGTCGTGATTTTACAATCTTATTTGTAGTAGGATTTAGTAGCAATTTTTGGTTCAAGTATGGTTGGAGTATCCCATTTATTTTTTTGGCTTATCTTGCATTTAATAAAATTGCCAAAGAAGATGGCTATTTAAACATTCTAGAAATTTTTTATAGAAAAAGTTATAGCAAATAATTATTAAACCGTGGCTAACAAGTTCTTCAAGCCGTTATGTTAAAAGTCAACCGGCTTAGAGAAAAAGTATTTGTAAAAATATATAGTTACTAAAAGAATCAATCTGTTATAAACAGTCCCGGCAAAAGCCGGGCTGCAAAATGTCGTTCAGAAAGAT
>JBBAAM010000079.1:0-10917 GCA_041658245.1 Melioribacteraceae bacterium | reverse complement strand
AAGAGATAAGAAGCTGGCCGAACATAACGCAAGGAATGCAGTAGCAAGATATATAGCAAAGATAAGTTTGGGCATAATAAAGAGCGGCGAGAAATATAAACCATACAAATGGAGAAATAATAAAAGATCCACGCAGAGCGGGATCCCGTTTGCGGGAGAAAAAGAAGCTGCATAAATAGAGAAAGACAAAAGTTGGTTATTAGAATAAAAGCAGAACTTCATTTTCTTTTAGGATGATCTAAAAGTGTGGGAGAAAGAGTTCAAAACGGCGTTTGAAGTCCCGTTAAGTTAAGGGAACATTCCAAAGTCGCGGTTAACCTCTCCCGGTTTATACTAAAATTTGCCGTAGCCCGTGTGGCATTGCCACTAACAGAGAGCTCAGACCTGCCTGCCGGTAGGCAGGTAGACGAGTAGTAAAACAAGCATGAATAAAGAATAACGAGCAAAGCAAGAAAGTCTTATGGCATAGCCATCACTATGTGAAAGAAAAAATAGATTGAAGTTGTTTGCAAAAAATAATAAGCTATGCACTTATGAATAATCAACCCTGCTCAAAACAGCCGGGCAGGCAAGTGTTGTCTGTGAGACCGAAGTCAGAAATGTGGGATAAATAAATCCCAAGGGTAAGCTGTTTTTTCTTGACTTTCTTTTCTATAGACAACGCCGTTATAAACCTTAAATTTGATTTTGGCAAAATATTATTCTAAATTGCCAATGACAAATTTAGGAGAAAAACTATGGTAACAACATTAGATAAATTCGGTCGAGTAATAATACCTAAAAGATTTCGTGAACGTCTTGGAATAAATTTTAAGTCGACTTTGAACATTTCGGAAGATGGGAAACGAATTGTCTTAGAATTAGTCCAAGAAAGAGAACCTGTTGTTGATCGAAATGGAATTCTTGTTTTTACTGGAAATTTAGAGTCCCCCAAAAGTGATTTGATAAAGACTGATAGAAATAAACGAATGCACAAATTATTAACTAATGAGGGCTAATGTTGAAAATTCTATTTGATAGTTCCGTGTTAATCGCCGCTTTTGTTGAATCTCATCCAAAACATAAATCTGCTTTGTCATTCTTGATGAAGGCAAAGAACAAAGAATTTGAATTATTTGTTTCATCGCATACAATATTAGAGATCTATAGCGTTTTAACAAGTGCTCCATTTAAACCCAAAATTACACCAATAATTGCAAAACAGTTAATTGAAAACAACATTAAGAAAATCGCAAAAACTATTTACCTCACAGATGAAGATTATTTTAAAATTGTTGAGAATATGAGTAATTCAAATTTCTCTGGAGGACTTGTTTATGATGCAATAATTGTTGAATGTGCATTGAAGGCAAAAGTTGATGAGATTTTAACACTAAATTCCAAAGACTTTTTACGTTTAACGAACGAAATATCAATAAAAGTAAGCTATTTGTAGAACAGTCGGTTTATAACCAGCCAATCAAGCGGACGCCGTTTTCGCATTTGGCATTTTTGTAACTATTGGCTTTGTTTTTCCGTGTAATGTTGCTTTGTAAAGTAGTTCTGTTAAATAAATTTTTTAATAATTATTGGCAGTTGTTTTTTAAGCGGCATTCCTGTTCTGGGGCGCCGCTTATCGGCAAGGCCGTTAGAAAAGAAGGTCTCACTCACTTAGCAGGTGCATATTCCAATAGATTGGAATAAATTATGGCAACTCAAACAAAGCAAGGAGACCTAAAATGTTTACGAATAAAATAAGCGTAAAAAGTAAGAAGGACAATAGTTCTTTGACAGTAACTGATTTATACGACCATTACATAGCGCTGGATTGGTCGGAAAGAAACATGGCAATAGCAAGGTTGGGCAAAAAGGAAACAGAGCCCAAAGTAATTGATGTTCCGTCAGATATAAAGGAATTGAAATTATACTTAGCAAATCTGAAGGGAAAAAAATACTCACTATAGAAGAGACAACGACTAGTCAATGGTTATATGTGGAGCTATACAATTATGCAGAGAAAATATTTATATGTGATCCATACAGAAACCGACTCTTAAGCGATGGTCCGAAGACTGATAAAATAGACGCGGGTAAATTATGTAAGCTGCTTAAAAACGGAATGATGAAGGAAGTATATCATAGCACCAATGAGTTGTATGAGTTAAGAAAGTTGGTTAGTTATTATGATGACGAGGTAAGAGCCGGAGTAAGATTATTAAATCAGAAATCGGCCTTATACAGAGCAGAACATAAATCGTGGAAGAAGAAAGAAGAAATAGAGAAGAACCGAATCAATAATTTTATAGTAGACAACGCCGTTAGGTTTCCACATTAAAATGATTTTTTCCAAATGAATAAAAATATAACAAGATATGGTTTCAAAGAAGGATTTCCAGTTGAGTTTGAACTGACATCATTAAGTGATCTTTATTTACGACATAAAAGTTTACTAATTAGTCCACATCGAACAGACTTTTATCATATCATTTGGTTTCAAAAAGGAAGCCCAACTCATTTGGTCGATTTTGAGCCAATTAAAATCAAATCCAATTCATTACTTTTTATCAGTAAAGACAAAGTACAATCATTTGATAAATCCGGTAATTTTGACGGTAAAGCAATTCTTTTTACTTCAAATTTCTTTTGTCAAACCGAAGTAGATAGAAAATTTCTTCATAGCACATTATTGTATAACGATATATTAAATGTATCTAACATTAATCTTGGAAAATCTACTGAAATATATTCCAAGATTTTTGATGCAATAGGCGCAGAAGTAAACAAACCAACGGACGGGAGTCAGCAATATATATTGAAGAATTACCTGCACAATCTTATGCTGCATGCCGAAAGAGAAAGACAAAAGCAGACAGTCATAAAAACCATAAGAAGTTCCGATCTTGACATCGTTCAGCTCTTTAAGGATATCGTGGATAAAAACTTCAAGTCAGTAAAATCTGTAAGAGAATATTCAAAACAACTTCACATTTATGAGAAACGTTTGAATATTGCAACTACCAATGTATTCGGCAAACCGCCTAAAAAAATTATTGATGAAAGGATTTTGCTTGAGGCAAAAAGACTGCTTGTTTATAGCGACTATAGTATAAAAGAAATCAGCATCGAGTTGGGATTTGATGAACCAACAAATTTTATTAAATATTTTCGTAAGCATACTACTACAACTCCACTGGAATTTAGAGAAAATCATCAGTTTTAATACACATTCCTAAAAGTATCATACACTTTCACAGATATACCTTTAAGTCAATTTTTTTTAACGGTATTATTGTACTAAAGTATTTATTCAATAAGAAGGAAGTACAAATGAAAAAAAATATGTTAATAATAATATCGTTAATGGCGGTAGGATCTATTTCCTATTCGCAACAAACTAAGGAGAAAAGTATGGAACTTACTAACAAGCAAAAAGTTATAACTTTATTAAAAAGCATTGAAACCGGGGATACAGAACCGGCAGGATATATCAATCCGAAAAAATACATTCAACATAATCTTGGTGTGGCTGATGGATTAGCTGGCTTTGGTGCATTATTGCAACAGCTTCCTCCAAAATCTGCAAAAGTTAATACAATTAGAGTCTTCCAAGATGGAAATTATGTCTTCACTCATACCGATTATAATTTTTTTGGTCCTAAAATTGGTTTCGACATTTTCCGTTTTGAAGAAGGAAAGATAGTTGAACATTGGGACAATCTTCAAGAGAATGCAAAACCAAATCCAAGCGGTCATACAATGATTGATGGAACGGTTGAAATTAAAGACCTATACAAAACCGAAACCAATAAAACGCTGGTAAGAAATTTCGTGGAAGATATTCTTGTAAACGGAAAGATGGAAAAATTAACCGGGTATTTTGACGGCGATAAATATATTCAGCATAATCCGCTCATACCTGATCAACTTTCCGGTTTAGGAAAAGCACTTGGAGAATGGGCAAAACAAGGTATAACTATGAAATACGATACCATCCACAAAGTACTTGGCGAAGGAAATTATGTTTTAGTTGTTAGCGAAGGAAATCTCGGTGGTAAACACAATTCTTTCTACGATTTATTTAGAGTAGAGAATGGGAAAATTGCCGAACACTGGGATGTAATAGAAGAAATCCCAACAAAAGAGAATTGGAAAAACAATAACGGTAAATTTTAAACTGCAGATTTATAGATTATGAATTAAGCCACTTATTAAAAGTAAGTGGTTTTTTTTTGAAAAGAAGTAATAGGCTTTATTGGGATAAAAACGATGTAATTTTCTAAATAAATTCTTAGCTTTATAAAAAAATATTAGTTAGATAAAAGCAAACCTAACAAGCCGCTCAACACGGAGAGCGTTTTCTATGCGGTATTATTCAAGTTATAGTGTTTGGTATGCAAAGTTAAGTTGCTCTTTATGGTAGGTTTAGGGCGTGAGATAGAAAATAAAGTATTGTTCATTGAAGAAATATTTTTGAAATAAAAAGGGTAGAAGATGATTATAAATATTATCTCACGCCCTGAATTCTAAGAAACATTTTTATAAATAAAAGTTGTTGCGGTAATTGGCGTTGCTGTTCCGGGCTGCCGGTTAGCGGCAACGCCGTTATATGGCTAAAAATAATTTGAAAATATGAGTGTGATAGACTATATTTGGTCTAAAAAAGGACTACGTTATGAGAATGAGTGAAGCGGTAAAATCAATTAGTTACCTTAAAGCCAATGCTGCTAATATGATTGAGGAGATCAATAAGGATCAAAAGACCTTTGTTATTACTCAAAATGGCGAAGCGAAAGTTATCGTTCAAGACATAAAAGTTTATGAAAAGACACAAGAGACTATGGCAATGTTAAAATTATTAGCAATGACTCGTGATAAAAGTAAAGGTGCTAAAGGAATTCAAGAGACATTTACTGATCTTCGTAATGAATTGAAATCTAATCAATGAGTATGAAATATAAAGTTATTATCGATCCTCAAGCCAAACTAGATATTAAAGAGATCTTCATTTACGTTGCTGTGAACGATAGTATTCAATCTGCGAATAAACTTTTAGATGCTTTGGAAGAAACTTGTTTCAAACTAGAGAAAATTCCTGAGCGGGGACATATTCCTCCTGAATTAAGACCCACTGGAATTAAAAAATATTTAGAAATCCATTACAAACCTTACCGAATAATCTACGAAATCGAAAAAAACATAATATACATTCATTGCGTAATTGACGGAAGAAGAAATATCCAAGAAATCTTAAGTAATAGATTTTTAAGATAGAAACGCCATATAACCCGCCAATCAAGGCGGACACCCCCGACAAATCGGGGCAGGCTGTTTTCGCTCTCGGCATTTATGTTATTATTGGCTTAGTTCTTCCGTGTAATGTTGCTTGTGTAAATTAGTTCTGCTAAATAAAAATTTATAATTATTGGCATTGTCTGTTATGCGGTATTCCTGTTCTGGGGCGCCGGTTATTTGCAACGCCGTTATATTACTCACTAATTATAAAAGGGATTTGTAGTTTCTTGCACCGTGAAGCATTCTATGAATTAAAATTGTTCTTTTTTCTATTGTGTAAAAAATAAGGTAGTTCTCAATGATTAAATATCTGTAGCCAAGCAGTTTAAGATCAGAATCGCTTGGGGTTTTACCTAATAAAGGGTTATTAGAAAGTAATTCTAAGTTTTTTTCAATTTTGTTGGCGATTGCTTCTGCGGCAGTCGGATTATCAGATGCAATAAAAGAAATTATATCAGTAAAATCTTCTTCGGCAACTCTAAGCAGTCGAATTTGATATTTATCTGCTGGCATTAATCGAGTTCCTAAGGTCAGTCATAACTTGTTTAAGTGTTCTTCCTCTGTCCCCGTCTGCATTTTGATTTTGAGCAATAGATAGTTTACTCATTAAATCAAGTTTTAATTGCAACTTTGAATAATGAGACATAGACATAACTACTAAATCGCCTTCTCCATTTTTAGTTATGAAAATTGGCTCGTTAGAATTATGAGCTAATTCAGATATTTCGTTTGATTTATTTCTTAAATCAGATATTGGTTTTATAATTGGCATTGGATATCCTTTTTTATGTGTCAAAATTATATCATTATTATGATAGACACAACAAAAATATTCAACGCAATATAACCAGCGCCTCAAGGCGACAGCGTTTTCGCATTCGGTTTGAGTTGCAATTAATGAATTTAGTTTTTCAGAATAAGTTGTTCGTTCAAAGTTGATTGGTAATACAAAACTGATTTATCCGACAAAAAGATCCTGTAAAAGGCAGCCGGACAAGCGCCGGACAGGTAAATAAAAGTTGCGTTTAGGGCGTGAGATATAAAAACAAAATAGGTGTTATAAATTATTTCATTAAAAAAAACGTTGTGGTAATTACAAATATTATCTCACGCCCTGAACAAAACCGCCATTGTTATTTCTGGGCAGCGGGCTAAAGACAACACCGTTATGCCTTTTCAAAAAATGATGTTGAAAGTTTCTACGGATATGAATACATTAGAACGCAAAGAAACGATAAACATTCATTGAGGTTATTCTATGTCTAAGACAATCACTCTTCGATTAAGTGAAGAAAATTATAAAATCTTTAGAAAACTGGCAGATAGAGATAATAGACCTATTTCTAACTTTATCGAAACTGCCGTCAAAAGATTTATCGAACACAATGTTTTCGTAGATGAATTCGAGATGGAAGAAATACGCAAAAATACTGAACTGAATAAAAGCTTGAAGCGCGGTTTGGCTGATATGAAATTAAAAAAGGGGCGGATGGTTGAGTAATTACCAAATCTTTGAGACTAGTGAATTTCTTAAGAAGATTGAAAAAATCTCCAAACGTGATCAAACCTTCATTGAGAGGAAGCTTCTACAACATATTTATCCTCAGTTAAAAGAAGAACCACACTACGGTAACAATATCAAAAAATTGATAGACTACAAACCTGAAACCTGGCGATATAGAATTGGAAAATATAGATTGTTTTATGTAATCGAAGAGAATGAAAAAACTATATTCATCTTATCCATTGATTTAAGAAAAGACGCATATTAAATATCTGTTGTATAGAAGAAAACGGTAAAACCAATCAAGCGGACACCCCCGACAAATCGGGGCATGCTGTTTTTGCACCCGGCATTTGTTTAGGACGTGAGATAAAGAAACTAATAATGTTTGTTATGGAAAATAGATGAGAAGAAAGCTTGTTTTTATTTCTGAAAATATTATCTCACGCCCTGAAGCTATTGATTTTGTTATTCCGTTTTGGCTTTGTTGTGTAACGTAGTTTGTAATTGAGAATTTTTTCTAATTATAAATTTAATTAACAAGTTCGCCATTGTAGTTTTGGGCTGCCGGTTAGCGGCAACGACGCTAGGTGCCTAAAATATTGAGAGTATTTCAACTGTAAAAAAATGGATACAGACGATTTATCTGAAGAAGCATATAAAACTATTATTGTAAAATCTGATTTGTTTCATCACGATTTAACGTTACAATTTGGAGTACTATCTTCAAATTGTAAAAGTGAAAATGAATATTTGGAAAAATCTTTATTGATGATTGCAGATTGGGAATCCGACATTGAATCAGCAGTTGATGAAATATTTTTTGAAAATATTCCTCAAATAAATCGAATTAAATCAGTGTTAAAAGAACTAAAAGAATCTATCAAAGAAATTCAGAAGATACCAATTGAAGAAAGAACATATGAACAATGGTGATAAAATGAGACTTACAGAAGAACAAATTAAATCCATTGCAGAAGATTTAGATATTGGGATGAAAGTTTTTGTGCATATTGAAACAAATGAAATCAAATCAATAATAAATTTAGAAGAAAATATTTATGCAGATGAAGAAATGTGGGAAGAAGATATAAAAGAGATTGAGGGAAATATTGATAAATATTTGGAATTCGAGAAAATGGATTCAAGAGAATCATTCCAAGTAATGGAAGAGTTTGTGGAAACTGTTCAAGATGAAGAATTGAGGAAAAAATTAGAATTAGGATTAAGTCTATCAAAACCATTTAGAAATTTCAAAGACATAATTGATGATGATAATGAATATAGAACGAAATGGTTTGCATTTAAGAACGCCAAGCATATAGAATTTGTAAAAGGACAATTGGATAGATACAATAACAATATTAATTGCAGCATATAACCTCTTTAATCCGCCAAAAGAACGGCGGACAGGTCCGTCAAAACCGGACAAGTAAGCAAAAAGTCCTCGCAACGAGCGCGGGACAGGCAATGGAGTAAAAATATTCTTGACCGATTCACCGGAGACGGATGATCTAAAATGTTCTTTACAACTGCCCCGATAATAACTACCGGGACAGGCGAATACTCATTCAGCGGTTGTGATTTATCTAAATATGGCGTAACATTAATCAATTCAATAATCTTATACGAAAGAAATATAAATGATAAATTTTATTAATGGTTTACCCAAAGCAGAGTTGCATCTTCATATAGAGGGGACTTTAGAACCTGAACTGATGTTTAAAGTTGCTAAACGGAATAAAATAGAAATTAAATACAAATCGGTTGATGAATTAAAAAGGGCTTATGACTTCAATAATTTACAAGACTTTCTAAACCTTTATTATGAAGGAGCGGAAGTTTTGCTTACCGAAGAGGATTTTTATGAGATAACATGGTTATACCTCGAAAAAGCTTCTTCGCAGAATGTTCTTCATTGTGAAATGTTCTTTGATCCTCAAACGCATACAAATAGGGGAATTAAATTTGAAACCGTTATAAATGGAATTCATAAAGCAATGACAGATGCCTATAAGGATCTTGGCATCTCTGCGAAACTAATTATGTGTTTCCTTAGAGATCTGGATGAGGACTCTGCCATTAAAACACTGCAAGAGGCATTACCGCACAAAGATAAAATTATTGCGGTCGGATTGGATTCAGCTGAAATAGGAAATCCTCCTTCCAAATTTAAAAATGTATTTAACATGGCACACCAAGAGGGTTTTCTTACGGTAGCTCACGCCGGGGAAGAAGGTCCGGCAGATTATGTTTGGCAAGCTCTGGAACATCTTAATGTCTCCAGAATAGACCACGGTAATAATTCAATGGATGACAGTAATTTGATTGATGAATTGGTTAAATCGAAAATGCCGCTAACCGTTTGTCCATTATCAAATTTGAAATTGAAAGTTGTGGATGATTTGAAAAACCACCCGTTGAAAAAAATGATTCAAAAAAATCTTTTGGTTACAATAAATTCTGATGACCCGGCTTACTTTGGCGGATATATAAATGAAAATTATTCGGCAATTGCTTACGCATTAGACTTATCGAAAGATGAGATCTGCCAACTTGCTAAAAATTCTTTTCAAGCAAGTTTTCTTAACGATGATCAAAAAGAAAAAATGATGGAAAAGGTAGATGACTATCTTGCCAAATATAAATAAGGGTAACTTCGTTAGATGTAATCAATTCATTCAAAAACACAAAATGAGAAATTCAAATAAAGGATAGTGATCTATGTATGAATATCAATTGAAGAATAGTTTCTTTGCACAAGTCCCGGGAATGATGGAAACTCTTTGCGAAGAGGAATTGATTGATCTTGGAGCTATCAATACAAAGGCGGCATATAGAGGGGTTTATTTTGAAGCTGACTCTACTGCTCTATATAGGATCAATTACACTTCTCGATTGGTATCACGAGTACTTGCACCTTTGTTAACTTTTCCGTGTCACAATACAAACATTCTTAAAAAGAAAGCAGAAGAGATCCGGTGGGAAGAAATATTTTCAATTGATAAAACATTTGCGATCACGGCTTCTGTTGCAAAAAGCAATATTAATAACTCGTTATATGCTGCTCAATGTTTGAAGGATGGAATTGCAGATTATTTCCGGAAAGTAAGTGATGGTCTACGTCCCGATGTTAGTACTGTTAATCCGGATGTGCGGATAAATCTTCATATCGAAAAAGATGAAGCAGTCGTTAGTTTAGATACATCGGGTGAATCGCTTCATAAAAGAGGATACAGATTATTGGCAGGAGAAGCTCCGATGCAGGAAACACTCGCTGCAGCAATAATCCGTTTGAGTAAATGGGACGGCCAAAATCCTTTGTGGGATTGTATGTGCGGTTCGGGCACTATTCTATGTGAAGCGTTGATGCATTATTGTAGAATGCCGGCTCAGATGCTGCGAACAAATTTTGGATTTTTTTATATGCCCGATTTCGATAAACAGATCTGGGAAAACCTAAAAGCAGAATGCGATAAGAAAATACGACCACTGCCAAAGGGACTTATAAGCGGCAGCGACAAATCTCAAAGGGTAATTGATGTAGCAAAAGAAAATCTATCTCGACTTCCATTTTCCGATGCTGTAGATTTATCATGTCATCCATTCCAACATGTTAAACAATTTGAAAACGGTACATTGATTACAAATCCTCCGTATGGAATTCGCATGGGTGATTTTGAGGATGTGCAAAAGTTATACACAGAGCTTGGTGATTTTATCAAACAGAAGTGTAAAGGAACTACGGCATTTATATATACCGGCGATCCAACTCTTAGAAAATCTATTGGTCTCAAAACTACAAGAAGAATTCCTCTTGTTAATGGAAAACTGGAAGGTGTACTTGTTCAAATAGATAGTTATGATGGAAGTAAAAAGAGATACTATGCAGAGTACAAAGCCGAGGAAGAACTTTTGAAGAAAAAATCTGAAGCTGACTAAATTTCAGCTGGTAATGTTAGTCCAATTATTATTTGATCATTTTTATGTAGCGCAGAATCGTATTCTGCGCACACAGAACAGAATACGATATGTTGAGTGTTGAGTGTAGAGTGTAGAGTGTAGAATGTAGAATGTAGAGTGCAGCGAAACAACAGAATTCAAAAGAGCAATAACCGCAACTGAATGCAGATTGTGATAAG
>JBBAAM010000078.1:0-11059 GCA_041658245.1 Melioribacteraceae bacterium | reverse complement strand
ATCAAAAATATATACAAGAATTAATTGTTAAAGGAGATTCTTATTATTGTTTCTGTACACACGAGCGTCTCGAAACATTAAAAGAAGAACAACAGAAACAAAAACTGCCTCAGGCAAAATACGATAAACATTGTTTCTCTCTTAGTAAAAGTAAGATAGAAGAAAATCTTGCAAACAAAATTCCGTTTGTCGTGCGTTTAAATGTTGTACCGAACCAAAAAATTATTTTTGATGATATTGTCCGCAGTCGTGTTGAATTCGAGAGCAATAATGTTGATGATCAGGTTCTGATTAAAAGCGACGGTTACCCAACTTATCATTTTGCAAATGTTGTTGATGATCATTTAATGGAGATAAGTCATGTTATCCGTGGTGAAGAATGGCTCCCATCAACTCCGAAACATGTATTGTTATATGATTCATTTAGTTGGGAAAGACCAATATTCGCACATCTTCCGTTATTATTAAATCCCGATAGATCTAAACTGAGTAAAAGACAAGGCGATGTTGCAGTTGAAGATTATCGCGCAAAAGGATTTTTAAAAGAAGCGCTTGTAAACTTTGTTGCTTTATTAGGATGGAACGCCGGTGATGATAAAGAATTTTATCTAATGAATGAATTGATCGATAATTTTTCTTTGGAACGGGTTAACAAATCCGGAGCTGTATTTGATCTTGAAAAATTGAATTGGCTTAATGCAGAACACTTACGAAAGATGAAAGACCAAGATATTTTACCATTTCTTAAGGAAGAAATTTTACACTCTACGTTCTGCGCTCTACACTTCTCAGATAATTATCTCTTACAAGTTATTTCTGCAATGAAAGAACGAGTCAGTTTTATCAGAGAATTTTTATCTAAATCGCCATATTTCTTTGAACCCCCATTTGATTATGAAGAATCATCAAAACAGAAAAATTGGAACCATGATACTCCAGAACAAATGACAAAATTATGTAATTCATTTGCACAGTTGAATAATCCGACAAAAGAAGATTTGGAGAGTGCACTTAAACAAACTGCCCTCGATATAAACATAGGCGCTGGAAAATTAATTCATGCTTTACGCTTAGCAGTTTCTGGTATGAGCGCTGGTCCAGGTGTATATGATATATTAGTAATTCTTGGTTTACAGGAAACTCTAAAAAGAATTACACTTGCTATTGAGAATATTAAATAATCCCAAAACTTTCTAAATAAAAATATTATGCTTAATAATAATAAAATAATTGTTGTACTTCCTGCATACAATGCCGAAAATACGTTAGAGGCAACCTACAATGAAATTCCATTTGATATAGTTGATGAAGTAATTCTTGTGGATGATGCAAGTCATGATTCTACAACATCAGTGGCAAAAAATATTGGAATTAAACATGTTGTTCGGCATGATATCAATTTAGGATACGGTGCAAATCAAAAAACATGTTATAGAAAAGCTTTGGAATTAAATGGCGACATTATTATTCTTCTGCATCCAGATTATCAATATACTCCTAAACTAATCCCCTCTATAGCATGGATTATTGCAAATGATATTTACCAAGTGGTTTTGGGTTCTAGAATCCTGGGACTTGGTGCTTTAAAAGGTAAGATGCCTTTGTATAAATATTTTTTCAATAGAGTACTTACACTCATTCAAAATATTCTTGTTGGTCAAAAGTTATCAGAGTACCACACTGGTTATAGAGCGTTTTCTAGATCTGTTCTTGAAAAAATAAATTATGAAAGTAACTCTGATGATTACATTTTTGATAACCAGATGCTCTCACAAATAATATATGCTGGATTCGAAATTGCAGAAATAACTTGTCCAACCAAATATTTTGAAGAGGCATCATCAATAAATTTTAGAAGAAGTGTTAAGTATGGCTTAGGAGTTTTATTAGTATCATTGCAGCATTTTCTTCAAAGAATGGGAGCGGCAAAATTTAGTATGTACGTTAAAAAACAACGTTAGCTATCATCTTTTTGACGGCATCCTTCTAAAGAAAACAAATCCCCCTTCTTCTTTTATTAATTCAATGTCCGGTAATCTCATGCAATCATCTTTATCTTGAATTTTGCAAATAAAATAAACTGGTTTATCCACTTTTCCTTCTTTTAACCACACTTCATAATCATTTTGGGTCATATTTAAGCTTGCTGCACTGTTTTCATATTTCTTCTTGCTATAAAACAAATGGGCATAGCTTTTCATGCCGAATACATTCACATAAACATCTTTATTAATTATACTTTCATAAAAATCTATTACCGCTCCTTGAACATGTTTTTCAATTTTAGGCATTGCAACAGGAAGGAATAAAAATATTACAATGATTACGTTGAGAAATAATAAATACAATCCATATTTTATTTTTTGTTTCCTTAAACATATTATCGAAATAATTATTCCTATCAAAAATAAAACTCCAATCAAGAATTCATATCCATTCCATGGAACAATCATGCTTAAGTTTCCTTGAACAAACTTATCAGTAATATATGGTAAGATTCTTTGTCTGTATATAAAGAGTAAAGGGACACCTATAAACAGTATTGCAAAGAGTAAGCCCAAGAAAATAAGTGCAACGTAGTGCCATACTTTTAAAATAATTTTTTTCTTTATCATAAAATAAATTGAAGATGCCGCTAAGAAAGTCATAGGATAATAAGCTAAAGAGGAATAATGAACAATTTTTGTTTTGACAATTGAAAAGATTATAAAAACAACAAATAAAAGAATGACCATCAAGACTCTAAAATCATTTTGTTCTTTTTGCAAATACTCTTTCTTTTTGAAAAAATCAAAAATAAAAACCGAAGCTGGGAAACATCCTATTAAAAGAACGAAGAAATGATAGTAAAATGGGCCTCCGTGACTGGCTTCGCCAGTTGTTAATAAGCGGATCTGATATTTTATAAACTCAGTGATAAACGATAACCCATGTGATGTGGTTTCAAGACCAAACCAAATCAACGAAACAAATGATGCTGAAATAGCAAAAAGAATTGCATCAACTATTGGTAATTTTATTTCGTGTCTTTTGACAATCCAAAAAATAAAATATGTTATTGATGGAAGTAGAAATCCAACGGGGCCTTTAGTTAAAACTGCCAGCCCAGAACATAAACCAGCTAAAACAATTGTGGTTCTATTTTTATTCTGGTATAAATAATTTCTAAAAATTAAATAGATAGATAAAAACATGAAAAAGTTGAACATAGGATCAATGATACCGCTTCGGAAATAAAAGTGCGGAAGAAAAGAACCGAGATACACAAGCACCCAAGTTATTCCAAATTCCGTATCAATTATTTTTTTGCCAATATTAAATAATACTAAGAGAGAAATAATTCCTATCAAAGCGTTTGGCAATCTTGCCGCAAATTCATTAACACCAAATAGATTCATTGATAATGCTTGGCACCAAATAAAAAGAGGTGGCTTTTCCCAAAACGGCTGGTAGTCAATCTGAACACGGAGATAATCTTTAGTGACAATCATTTCACGAGCGCATTCTGCAAAGTTAATCTCATCCCAATCAAACAGATGAACATTGCCTAAAAAAGGTATTAGAATTACCGCAGCAATCAATGCTATAATAATATTGATTTTGATGTCTGATAACTTGTTCATAATTTTTAAGAGAGAGAAATTGACTCCAATTGAATAAATTATTTCTTATACACCAATGATTATCTTATATTATTTCTATCAAATAATTTCATCAGATTATAAATCAAATATATTGAAATACTCTTTAATGTAGGTATTCTATTGAGAAAGTTTTTGCGTTATTTAAAATTATTTGGGTTAACAGTATCGCTTCTTATTCTAATACTTTGCTTCCCATATCTACTAAGCCCAATATATAATTTTTCTTCAAACCATATTTTTACTGGCGACAAATTTTACAATCCTTATTCAGGCATTAATTCTCAATATATTAAAAGTAATTTTCACGCACATACAAAAGCATTTTTTGGACTTACTGCTGGGAACGACGAACCAGACAGTTTATGGAATGCATATAAAAAATTAAATTACGATTTACTTTCAATCAGTAATTATCATTCATTGACTCCTAGATTGATTTCCCAAAACATTTACATTCCAAATTATGAACATGGCATAAATCTTTTTAAGAACCATTTTTTAATGATTGGCGCTCGTTCAATGGATTATTTTAATTTTTTTTTCTATCAAACTATTCATCAGAAACAATTTCAAATAAACAGATTAAAAGACAAATGTAAATTCTTAGTTATCACTCATCCTAAGTTACGATCTGCTTATTCTTCGCACGAACTAGCTAATCTAAATGGTTACGATGCTCTTGAGATTTATTCCCGTTTTTCTGAAGCAGAAGATCTTTGGGATTCCGTGCTTTCTAGTGGTAGATGTGTTTGGGGTTTTAATAATGATGATTCACACGATATGAGTAAATATTTAGAAGTTGGTAGTTACTGGAATAATATCTATTCGAGTTCGGAAAAAGAAGATGACATTATTAAAGCATTAAAATCCGGTAGATTTATTTCCGTAAAGGGTAAATTGGGTGGAGTAGAAAATATAGTCAAATCTTTAGAAGTAAAAGACTTTTTAATTAATATCGAACTAGAAAAAAACGCAAAGCAAATAAAGTTTATCGGGCAAAACGGAATACCTAAAAAAATAATAATCAATGCATCTACTGCTTCATATGTAATTCAAAAGAATGATACATATATACGGATAGTCGTCGAAAATGATTCCTCTTTATTCTACTTCAATCCAATTTTTCGATATAAGAATAAACCATTTGATAATAAACCTGCCATCATTAATTATCAGTTTTCAATTGTCTACTGGTTGTGTTTTGGTCTAATTTATCTTGCGTTAGTATTTTTAATTATTAGATCTTTGAGCAGAGTTATACGACTTATCTTTATGAATAGAAAAAATATTTCCCGGCTTTAGCCTCATTATGCCCTCTCTATAAACTTCCAACCATATTTTTTCATGAACTCATCAACTTCTTCAGAAAAAGACTTATTTTAATGATGTTCTTCTTGCTTATGAATATAACTTCCAACAGATCCAATGTGACTCTCACTTAAACTAACAGCCCAATAATCATCCTGGCAATAAAACTTTGTTTTTGTGAGGTGGTTTTTGTCAATCCAATATGACGATTCCCCTTTAATGAGTTGAGCTACTTTACTGTTTGTTTGCTCTTTGTTTAGAGATATCAAACAATGAATATGATCCTCATACCCATTAAGGCAATCTATCCATATTTCTTTTTCTTCTGCATTTTTCTTGATGTGTTGGAAAGTATCTTTTTTGATATCGTGAGTTAATAGGGCTTCTCAGTTTTTAGTAGAGAATACAAAATGAATTCATATTCTGACCCAACTCATAATATTAAACTCTTGTGCATGATGAAATATTTTTAATGTAATGTAACTTTCTTTGAATAATAATAAAATATAGCAATAGGCAAAATATTTTTTGCAAGTGATTTTTATCAATTGCAGTTCACTTATTCCCATGAATGGCTCCGCTATATGAACTGAAAAGAATATTACAATAAAGTACAAAATTCCTATACTTCGTTTACATATTTTTGCTGATAACTTACTTCGAATGTAGTTCCATCTTTCTTTGTTGATGTAAAAGAGATTTTCCCATTCAAATATTTTTCAGTAAGAAATTTCATACTATAAATTCCAATTCCCCGCCCGGCTCCCTTTGTGGAGACAGAACGATTGAATAATTGTGATTGAATATCTTCAGGAATAAAAGACGGGTTGTGAACCGAGAAATAAACCATACCATCTCGATTACCACAGTTCAATGTAATTGTTTCATCCGCAGAAGATGCTTCGATAGCATTTTTTATCATATTGCTTACGACTCTTCCAAGTAAAGTTTCATCAGTTTCGATTTCTGAATTTTTGCTTTCATGTGATATTACTAAAAATTTATTTCCCAAGATGTCCGAGTGATTAAATGAATCATACATTAGTCTTAAAATATTGATCGAGTTGATCTTCTGAATATTCAGTTTGATCTTACTCTTTTCAGATGATACAAGATGGCGATGAGTAACTATTTCATCAATGATCCTTTTTGCGATCTCATCTAATACTTTCATTAACTCTTTCCGCTCATCTTCACTTAGAGTTTCATCATCAATTATCTCAAGCATATTATTTAAGCTGCCGGCAGTATTTAAAATATCATGGAAGAAGATCCGCTCGATCTGTTTACGCTCGGTAATGTCTTCAAATATTCCGACACCGCCGCTGATCATTCCGTTATCAAGTGTTATTGGTGCAAAATTTACTCTAACCGGAGTGATCTTACCGGAAGTTTTAGATAGATATTCACCTTCATAATGTCCTATTGTTCCGGCAAGTGTATGTTCGATTGCAGAGACCATATTAACATCTAAAGCTTCAGATAGTAACGCACCTATGATTTGTTCTTTCTTCGAATCGCTTATACTGATAAAATTATCATTACATGCAGTGATTCTTCCAGTTGAATCAAAATGGAGAATACCGAGCGGTACATTTGAGAAAACCATTCTGTACTTTTCTTCACTTTCGCGAAGAGCTTCTTTAGTTTCTTTAAGATCGGTTATAGATTGGGCTACAACATCTAATTCGATAATTGAATCCGGAATAGAATCGAGTACATCAAATATGATCTCTTTATTCTTATGTGATGAATCTTTTTCCGGTGAATTATCTTTCATAAATTATTTTTTACTCCAACTGTCTTTCAATGTTACAGTTCTATTGAAAACTAATTTTTCATTTGAAGTATATTTTGTATCAACACAAAAATAACCATGTCTCTCAAATTGGAAACGATCACCTTTCTTTGAATCCTTGATGAAAGGTTCGATCAACGCATTAGGAATAATTTCCAAAGAGTTGGGATTCATAAAATCTAAAAAACTTTTTTCTTTATCAGAATCCGGTGCTTCAACAGTAAATAGTCTGTCGTATAAACGGACTTCAGCTTCGAATGCATGTTTTGCAGAGACCCAATGAATTGTTCCTTTAACTTTCTTTTTACTTGTGCCCGTTCCGCTTCTTGTATCGGGATCGTAAGTACAACGAAGTTCTACAACTTCACCTTTATCATTCTTAATAACATCTTCGCATTTAATTATATATGCATAACGTAAACGTACTTCTCCACCCGGAACTAAACGATGGTAACCTTTCGGAGGATCTTCCATAAAATCTGTCTGCTCGATATAAATTTCATTTGTAAATGGAATCTTCCTAATTCCCATTGATGGATCTTCGGGATTATTTATTCCATCAAGTTCTTCTTCGCCTTCATAATTTTTAATTACAACTTTAAGAGGACGGAGAACTGCCATAGCACGCTGAGCATGTTTATTCAGATCATCTCTAACAGCAAATTCAAGAAGAGCGATATCGGTAAGTGCATCGCGTTTGGCAACGCCAATTATCTCTGCAAAATTGCGAATTGATTCCGGTGTGTAACCTCTTCTTCTAAATCCGCTTACAGTCGGCATTCGAGGATCATCCCAGCCATCAACATAATTTTCTTTAACTAATTGTAAAAGTTTTCTTTTGCTCATTACAGTGTAGCTTAAATTGAGCCGTGCAAATTCGATCTGCTGCGGATGATGAATTCCAAGTTCATCTAAGAACCAATTATAAAGCGGACGATGATTTTCAAATTCAAGCGTACAGATCGAGTGTGTAATTCCTTCGATCGAATCTTCAAGTCCGTGTGCCCAATCGTAAGTTGGGTAGATGAACCATTTGTTCCCTTGACGATGATGTTCATCATGAACTATTCTGTACATGATGGGGTCGCGCATATTTATGTTTGGCGAAGACATATTGATTTTAGCACGCAATGTTTTTGATCCGTTCGGGAATTCCCCTTTACGCATCATTTCCAGTAGATCAAGATTTTCTTGAACGCTTCTATTTCTGTAAGGACTTTCTTTTCCAGGTTCAGTTAATGTTCCGCGCGTTGCACGTATTTCATCTGTGTTTAGATCATCAACATAAGCTTTCCCTTTTTTAACCAAAGCTACTGCCCATTGATACATCTGTTCAAAATAATCCGAACCGTAGAAAATCCGATCTTCAAAATCAGCGCCGAGCCATTTTACATCCTCTATTATTGAATCAACATATTCTTGTTCTTCTTTTTCGGGATTGGTATCATCAAAACGTAAATTAAATTTGCCTTTGTAGTCGCGGGCGGTTCCGTAATTAAGACAAATTGATTTTGCATGACCGATATGTAGATAACCATTCGGCTCCGGAGGAAAGCGAGTACAAACATTTCCACCCCATTTGTTGTCCTTCATATCTTCATCAATAATTTCATAGATGAAATTTTTAGATTTTCTTTCAACTGAATTATCGCTGGTATCCATAAGGTATTCTACTGTTTTATTCTTGAAACAATTTTATGCAAAGATAAACAATCGCTCCTATACATTCTAATTCAGTCAAAATAGTTTTTGCTTCTAAAATAAGTTTGAAATTCTCTTTCCTCTTGATTAATTTATAAATGTTTTGGGAAACTTTGATCATCAATCAGTTATAAGGAATTAACAGTGAAGGCGAAAAAAATTATCTTTCTCATATCACTCATTTCATTCAATTTGACTTCCGGACAGGATACACATTCGATTTACCCAGATCTGAAAAAACTCTGTGAGGAACTTCATATGAAACCTGAACTTTCTCTCAAGGAGGAAAAAACTTCTGAAAGGATCGGTTCTGAATTACGGAAACTCGGCTACGAGGTAACAGAAAAGTTTGGCGGCTATGGTGTTGTCGGCATAATGAAAAATGGAGAGGGGAAAACACTCATGATACGAACAGATATGGATGCTCTACCCATAGAGGAAACTACTTCTCTCCCCTTCACTAGTGAAAACAAAGGAGCTATGCATGCATGCGGTCATGATATTCATATGTCGGTATTTGTAGGTGTCGCTAGACTTTTATCCGAGAACAAAAATAAGTGGAAAGGCACAGTGATGATGATCGCTCAGCCTGCCGAAGAAATTGGGAAAGGTGCAAAGCTCATGCTCGATGCAGGACTTTATCAAAAGTTTGGCGTTCCGGATTATGCTTTAGCGATCCATGTTTCCACAAATTTTGAAGCCGGCACAGTGGCTTATTGTCCGGGCAATGCAATGTCAAGTGCTACAAGCGCAACAATAACAGTAAAAGGAATCGGCGGTCATGGCGCTTCTCCACAATTCGCAGTAGATCCAATCGTACTATCAGCACAGATGATTCTGGCGTTCCAGACAATCGTTAGCCGAGAGATCTCTCCATTCGATCCCGCAGTTGTAACAGTCGGATATATTAAGGGAGGAACAAAGCATAACATTATTCCCAATGAAGTTGAAATGGGGTTAACGATCCGTTCGTTCAACGATTATGTAAAAGGTAAGATCATTTCTTCTATAAAGAATAAAGCTGAGCACCTGGCAGCTAGTGCCGGGCTTCCAAAGGAATTATATCCTATCCTTCAATTTCCGGAAGAAACTCCATCGGTTTTCAACAACCCGGAGCTAACCGAAAGAATGGTAAAATTATTGAGAACTGAATTAGGCGAAAATAAAGTTATCCTGGCACAGCCGTGGTCGGCTTCTGAAGACTTTTCCCAATATGGAAGGACCCAAGAGAAAGTTCCTTCACTTCTTCTGTGGGTTGGTGCTGCAACTAAAGAGAATTTTGAAAAATTAAATAGAGGCGAGAAGATTCCTTTCGTTCATTCTCCCAATTTCAATCCCGACTATGAGAACACTATTAAAACGGGACTGAGAGTTGTGAGTGCAGAAGCATTTCACATACTTAGTAACTGAATTTACTCAGTATTCGGTCTGCCTGCCGCAGGCTTGCTAAAGCCGGTTTTTGTTATTTAAACATATTCCACGACGTAAAGAGGATGTGTGAAAATACCAATGCAAAAACGAACTCACCCTAAATCCCTCTCTTAAAAAGAGAGGGACTGTTTCTTAGGGAATAGAGTTGCCGGAAAACGGTGCGAAATCGCCCCTTCTCTTTTTAAGAGAAGGGGGCGGAGGATGAGTTCATAACTTTGACTATATTTTTCTCACAAACTTTGAAAGACATGGATTTTTATAAAGTCAATACAGCCAAGCCAGAGGCGGGCAAGCTCTTTCCCCAACCTCGCCTACCTTCAGGTATGTGAATGGCTTTCGATTAAAATTACATTCAATTTGGAAATACATTTTAAGTTATTTAGTTTTCGAACCTAAAATAAATGTATAGAAATATTATTTGCCGAAGTGGCGGAATTGGTAGACGCGCTGGACTCAAAATCCAGTGGAGCTTAAACTCCGTGCCGGTTCGAGTCCGGCCTTCGGTACTAAACAAAACCCAATCACAAAATGGCTGGGTTTTTTTGTTGCACATATTAAAATCAAATCAGTAGCTTAATCCCGACTTGCGTATTTACGTAAACTTAACAATGAATTTATTTTTTAATAGCTCCGGCATTCATACCAAAGGGTAAAATCCCTCTCAATATTCTAGATTTTTCCAAAGGAATCCTATGGATAGTCCAATACAGATTGTCTATTTGGGTTAAAGCCCTTAGGTTGTGGCCAAATTATTCTTTCCCCCAACTTGAATAGGTTGTGTGAAAATTTATAATCAAACAATAAACTCTCCCTAAATCCCTCTCTTAAAAAGAGAGGGACTTTTCCTATGGAATGGATTTGCCAGAAAATGGGGCAAACACGCCCCTTCTCTTTGAAAGAGAAGGGGACGGGGCAGATACTTGACATATAATTTTAACACGGGCTCTAAAGCGCTGAAACTAACCAGTCCCGTGAGAATTGTAAAAGGATCGAATCTATTCGAGCACCACGAAAATAATTATGAAAAAGGGTCGAATCTATTCAACCCTACAATCTTAAAAGCCGGAAGTTGGATGTTGAGACTGTCGAAAAAGTCCATTTATACACTTACTGTTCTCTTTTTTGTGTCTTTAATTTTTCTTCAGTTATTTTTTAGATTGTTCTGAGATATCTCGTT
>JBBAAM010000077.1:0-11908 GCA_041658245.1 Melioribacteraceae bacterium | reverse complement strand
GGAAGGCAAGAATGGCTTGCCGGGAACAAGAAATCATTTGCCGGAGGTTAGACATGACTTGCCGGAAGGAAGGAATGACTTGCGGGAGACAAAAAATGATCCGCATAATGTAAAAAACGGCTATTTTAGCATTAATTACGCATTTTTTAATTAAAAGGAGGAAGTATGGATGCTGCAATCAATTATCTATTGCGCGACAGCGGCGCTCTTAAAAGTACAATTGATCTGAACCGTACCGGCATGAATGAAGGCGGTTTTTCCGATGAATCTTATATTTCGTTCATAGGAGCTATTGAGGATCTTAACACAAAAGAAACAGCACAGGAAAAAGCGGTAAAGGATGCCGGGGACAAAACAGCCGCTCAAAATGAAATTGTTGCCGGCACACAAAAGCTTATAAGCGATGTAAAAGCGGCTGCTAAAAGCGCATACGGCAGGGATAAGCGCAATTTAAGTATGTTCAAAATCGGCGAAGATATAACGAAGTCGGTTAAAAGCTTGATTCCGCTATGCAGTTATATGATTGAACAGGTGCAGGAAAGAAAAGCGGTTTTATTGAAGAACGGTCTAAAGCAAACTAAGATAGACGCGCTTATAGCTACACCGGCACAACTTAAAACTGCCGATGATGTACAGGAGAGCGCTAAAAAAATACAGAAGAGTAAAACGCTGGAACGCGATGCCGCTGCAAAAGAATTGAAAGAACAGATATTTAAGATCCGCAATTTTGCAAAGGCATGTTTTTCCGGTAAGCCGGAAATTCTTGTTCAGTTTAACCCGATACCAAAAGGTAGAGGCGGCGCGGGCGGAGAGGAAGAGGAGAATCCGCCGGCTAATACAGAAACGCCGAAAGGCAATTAATAATCAACGATTGATAATTGTTAATGCCTTCTATTGGTGTATTTAGCAAATTACCAATTGAAATGAAACATGAAAATTTGATTTAATTATATTAAGGGCATCTCTAAAAACCACTTTTTAGAGATGGACTTAATATATTCCTAAAAATTACTGTAAGCTGTTTCTGGTGCTCTAATAAAATTATGGTTAACACATAAGGAGTCCATGATGCGTACAAGCGAATATACTATTTATACTCAAATCCCAAATTCTGATCAATATATACTTTTACATAGTTATACTGGTGCGGTTGATCTTGTTACTTCAAACGTAGTTGAATTTCTTAAAGATCAAGAGAAGAATTCCGAAAGTAAAACAAAAAATCTAGTTTCTGATACTACAAAAAAGGCATTAATACAGCGGGGTTATCTCACAGAAATGTCAGTGAATCAAGAACGTGAACGTGTAAAACAAATAGCTGAAGTTCTCCATAGAGTTGGACTCAAAAAAAAACCAAACGGATTTCTTTTTATACCTGCATATGATTGCAATTTTCGATGTCCATATTGTGTTGAGAGTTGGTTTACCAAAGGAGAAAATTGGCCTAGAAAACGGATGACTAAAGAACAAGTTGATCTTGCTTATGAAGCGATAGAAAAGATAGAACCTGAAGACAAATCAAAACGTTATAAACGTCACAATCTGTATGGTGGTGAACCTCTAATGGCAGAAAATTTTGAGATAGTTAAATACATTGTGGACAAAGGTATTGAGAGAGGTAACACTTTCCATGCGGTAACAAATGCCTTCGATCTTGAAGTATTTGAAAGTTTACTAGGAAAAGGAAAAATTGAAGCACTGCAAATAACTATTGATGGTCCACCCGGAATACACAATAAACGTCGTACTCATCGTGATGGTATTGAAACATTTGACAAGATTGCTGATAATATTTCATTAGCACTTAATAAAGGTGTTTCGGTAAGTGTAAGGATGAATATCGATAAAACAAATTTCGATAAAATTGGTGTACTAGCAGAAATCTTTGAAACAAAAGGTTGGACAAAATATGAGAATTTCAAATCCCATGTAGCAGCTGTACATCATATGAAAGAGAGCGATGAATACCTTATAACTTCTGAGGAAAACAGATTTTGTGGAAGTGATCCAGAAAATCTTTTCTCACGTGGTAAATTTGCTGAAGAATGGATTAAAGAAAAGTATAACAGAGAGGATTTGAGAAAAATTGGTGATAATGATGGAGGATTGGTAAATACTTTTAAATCGATATTTAAAAACGGTAGCACTTTTCCTTTCCGCTCTGTTTTTTGTTCTGTTGGTAGCGGTATGTATATCTTTGATCCAGAAGGAGATATATATAGTTGTTGGGATACTGTTGGAATCAAAGAAACTTGCTTAGGTAAATATTTTCCTAAACTTGAGTTCAATGAAGAAATATTGAATAGATGGCAAAATAGGCATATAGGAAATACACCAAAATGTAGTGAATGCAAGTATGCACTTTTTTGTGGAGGTGGATGTGAAGCTTTTGTCTATCATAAACATGGTACTTTATCTGAATCGCATTGTGATGGTTTTCCAATAGGGCTGAAAAACTATATTCTTCTTGCATACGAGCAATACCTTAAAGAAAAAGAAACATGTAATCAAATTCTTCAAAAAATTGATTCTTAATACATGAGAAGATTCCTCCTTTACTGATTAATAAATCTAATTCATAATCAATAACTTTTATAAGGAGCTCTTATGGAAGAAAAAAAAGAAGAACTCGTTTCTTTCAACAAGGATTTGTTCGCCGATCTCTCCATCTCTGAGTTAGAAGAAAGACTTGAGTTGGAAGCACAATGCTGGATCGTGATTTGCGGGGGATACTGCGAAGTATTTAATGTTTGCGGTGCACAATGCTCAACTTTATGTGGATTAGAGGGTTGTGGTTACGACTGCCCTTGTGCTTGTTAGACTTTTTCCGAATAGTAACGTTCTAGTCTAACCCCACAGATATTATCTTTTCTGTGGGGTTAGTAAATAACTTCGGTGATTTACATTCACTTGAATGCTTGGAGGTTACAATGGATATAAAAAATGAACTCGTTTCTTTTTAATAAGAATTTGCTAGAGAATACTTCTATATCTGAATTAGAAGAGAGACTTGAGATGATGGTGGGTTGTTGAATAGTTACTTTGTACGATTGTGAATTTCTAAATGCATGTTCAGAATGCATAACCAATTGTCATGCTTTATCTACTGATTTCGGTCTCGACTGTCCGTGTGCAAGCTAGTAATTGTTCTCGACATGTAATCTCGATTATATAGTATAACTTTTAAGACTATTAAAAATGAAATATAACATGGGAGAAATTGAAAATATTGAGTTAGAAAAAGAACGCTCATTCAATGATTATTGTGATTCTTTAAAAGAATTAGTGGATGAATATAATGTTAACCACTTGTTATCTAAAGAAAAACTGTTTATGTGTCGTGATGTATATAGATATTATCCATTCATTTTTATTGAAGCATTTGAGCAGATCGAAGTTAAGACAATAAGAATTCTATCAAAAGCACTAAGCTTTTATTACACATATATTTTATTAATGGACAAAGTCTTGGACACCCGAGAATTACCAAATGGTACCTTAATATTGTTTTTAAATGTTATACAAAGGAAAGTAATGGGAATATTACAAGATGTATTTCCACTTAATTCTGAATTTTGGAAATACCATGAAAAATATTACAATCAGTATATCAAAGGTATTTTACTTGAGCGTAGAAATCATTTAAATGTTTGCCAAGAGTATACTGAAGATGAATTTCATACCATTTCTATAGGTAAAACTTCATTAGCTAAATTAGCCCCGGCCACTTTAGGGATACTAATTGGAAATGAAGAAGATATTATTTCTTTTGAAAAGTCCCATGATAATTTTGCTTTAGGTCGGCAATTAATTGATGATATTCAAGATTGGAAAGAAGATTTATTAAATAAACGTTTCTCATATCCAATCATGACTGTAATTTCAAAAAATAATCTTCAAACAAGTATCATTGCTAACCAGATAAGTGAAGAGGATATTGCAAAATATTTTTTTTATTCTGGTCACGCTGAAGCATTTCTCTCGCAAGCACTAGAATATTTTGATCTTGCTAAAAATGATGTAAAAGAAATAAATTGTCCAACATGGATATCGTGCATCGAGTCTTGTACTTCAATGGCAGAAAGGTATAGAGATGATATAAAATATCTTCGTGAGAAAGAGTTGTCGAAGATATATATCAACAAAAGAACTAAACTAAATACAAGTTTTACTATCAAAAACACTTCTTCTAAGAATTTTGAAGATGCAATCAATCATAGTAATATTAAAGCGGTTGAATATCTAATTCAAAAGCAAGATAAAGATGGTTTTTGGCGTGATTTTATGGTTAATTCTATAGGGTGTTTTTGGACAACCGGATATATTGGTTATGCATTAAGGGAACAATCCGGAATATCAAAAAATCTTGACTCTGCACGTGTAGCTCTATTAAAATCTAGAGAATCTGAAGGTGGCTGGGGATTTAATAGGCACGTAATCTCTGATGCCGATTCTACGGCATGGTGTATTTTATTTATATTAACCAGAGGAACCAGTTACAATGAATTACAGATTGATTTTGATATGCTTAGATCACATAGACATTCGGATACCGGTGGAATAAGTACATATCGCAAAGATAAAGCAACACTTAATTCACAAAGTCTTGAAAAGTATAAAATATTTAGTAATAAAAAATATTTGAGTGAGTCACATAAATCAATGATAGGTTGGTGTTCTCCTCACCTATGTGTAACTTCTGTAGCAGTTCAAGCATTTTGTTTTGAAAAACGAATATGTGAAGATGATGTTTCTCTAATAAAAGATATCAATTATATAAAAGAAAATCAGAATAAGGAAGGTTTCTGGGAGTCCTATTGGTGGGACGGAAGAATATATGGTACAGCAAACTCAATAAAAGCATTAAGTATGTTTGATAGAGTAAAATTTGATTCAGCGATAATTAGAGGAATGGATTGGTTATCTAGCGTGCAACAACTTGATGGAGGTTGGAATAATGGAAACTTCGGCGAAAGCTCTGCATTTAATACTGCCTTATGTGTAAGCTTACTTTCTAAGTTTGGTAAAAATAAGTATTCATATAATTGCGAAAAAGGTATTAAATGGTTACTCGATAATCAGATGGACGATGGAAGTTGGAAATCAATTCCAATAATGCGAGTTCCTTATGAAGATCAGTTAAATCCGTGGGAAGAAATTAATAAAAAAAATGAAGCGATATTATACAGACTAACCGAAGATTCTAGACGATTATTTACAACCGCTACTGTAGTTGATGCGCTAAAGCAATTTCAAAAAAATATATAAAATTTTAGTAGGGATTCTGTTGTGATTGATGAGCGAAGCAAAGTAAATTCTTTTTCACGATTTATCTTAAACCCAAGTCTTGAAATCTTACCTATCGACTCTTCATCTCAGATGAAGTATTTGATTATTGTAAATGGGGATAGAAGGTTTGAAGTATCTACTGCACTTTATCAAATCCTTGATCTTATTGATGGAGAACGTACAACTCAAGATATTGCGCAAGAATATCAACATATTTCTAATAAGGAATGTACTGCATTAGATATTGAAAAGATTGTTAAAGATTTTTTTATCCCAAGAGAAATAGTAATTGGTAATGAACCAATTAAACCTCAAAAAAAACAGCGTTCGTATGTTTACTTTAAAATACGTCTTTTCACTCAAGAAATGTTAAATCCTCTTACGCGAATATTACACGTCCTATTTAATAAAAATGTTTTTATTTCAATCACTATCTTAATAGCACTATTTCATTTATTCTTTTATACAGTATTTCCAAGACCCTCAATTAGCCTAAATTCAATCGATGGATTCCTGCTGTTGGGAGCTTACTTTCTTCTATTATGTACAACTGTATTTCACGAATTAGGTCACTCTTCAGCATGTCACCATTTCGGAGCCAAGCATGGGGATATCGGTATTGGGTTATATTTATACTACTTCGTTTTTTACGCAGATGTAACAGATGTATGGCGATTAAATAGATTCGAAAGAGCGGTTGTTGATTTCGGAGGTATCTACTTTCAACTTATCTGTATACCTTTTATTTATTTATTTTATCTTGCAACGAACAATCTCATTTTTATCTATCTCATTTATATGCTGGATCTTTCGTTGATTGGTTCTCTTAATCCTTTGTTCCGTTTTGATGGATATTGGATCGCCTCAGACCTTACTGGAATTCCCAATCTTAGAATGCGGTCTAGAGAATATTTAGCTTACCTGTTTAAGCGGGTTATTGGAAAAGCAGAAAATATCCCACCTCAGCTTAATATTAAGGGGAAGGTAAAATACTTGCTTCTTGCTTACTCTCTGTTGAGTAATCTCTTTTTTATTGTAATATTTTATCATATTATGCTCTATCTGCCAGTTCTTATAATTAATTATCCTAAGCATTTTTTTCAATTTCTTTCTGGAATTAGTCAAGCGATTTCTACATTGAATTTTAATGCTATTTTGCCTGAAATAAAAATAATTTTATTCCCAACTCTTATTTTAATAATGTCTGGAATGATGTTTTTCCGATTTAGTATCAAGATAATTTCATTTTTCAAAAAATTTCTTGTTTCCAAAGTTTAATTATGTTCTTTGTAACAATATCGTATTCGCATAATAAAATTAGATATTCTTAAAATCCATCGTTTGCTGCTGGGTTCATATTAAAAACTGGTTTTGGATTAATTAATATGTCATTACAAGTGAAAGAATTCTTTTTATACTAACAATCTGTGAGCGAGTAAATGTATAAACTAATTATTTTTATCCTGTTGTTGATCTTTTTTGCGAGCGGAGTATCTGCACAGCAAATTACGGTAAAAGGAAAACTTCTCGATGCTTCCAATAACGATCCTTTAATAGGCGCTAACATTGGTGTTGAAAACACTACATTGGGAACCACCACTGATTATAATGGGAATTTTAAAATAATTCTTAAATCTATTCCTCAAACGCTTATATTTTCTAATATTGGTTACAAAATCGAAAGAGTAATTATAAATAAAGAAACTCTGGATTTAAAAATATTATTGAAGCCAACCTCATATATGCTTCAAGAAATAAGTGTATTCTCTAAACAACGGGACAATGAACTGAACGTTGCTTCAATACAAAATGAACAAGTTAAAAACTTTGCCGGTTTTACTAAAGATGCTCTCCGTTCCGTTCAACTTATGCCCGGCGTTAGTAACAATAATGAAGGATCTCCACTCATAAATGTCCGCGGCGGTACTTATGATGAAAATCTTGTTCTTGTTAACGGTGTTGAAATCTATAGTCCGTTCCATCTAAAAGCTTTTACGCCGATGGGAGTAGGCATTTTCAATATTGATATGGTTAAAAATATTAATTTCTCTGCTGGTGGTTTCAGTGCTGAATTTGGTAATGCACTTAGTTCGATAATGAACATTGAATATGCTAAAGGAAATAGAAATGAATACGCTGCCAAAATAGACTTAAGCATGATTGATCTCTCTGCATTAGTCCAAGGTCCAATTACTTCAAAGGGTTCTTTCTCACTTGGAGTAAGAAAAAGTTATTTAGATCTGTTATTAAGAATGGGCGCACCTTCGGGGGTTCGTGCTGATTATTATGATATACAATCAATCTTAAATTATGAGGTTAGTAATTCCGATATCATTACAGCTACCATTATTTATTCAAAAGATAATCAGTCACAGGACCCGGAAAACACTATTTCTTCTTACAAATTCAATTCTATGATTGATCAAAAACCAACTTATGAATTTGCAAATGGAAATTATTTTAAAACCGGGTTGTTCAGCTATGATAATTCCCTTTTAGCTGTTAGGTACGATAAAATTTTTTCTTCCTTCTTTTCATCGCAAACAATTCTTTCCTTATATAATGAATTAGAGGATGAATATAATTATGAAACAAATAATATAGACCACTCATTCAGCGCATTTCCAGATCGCTTTATTAAATATAATGCCGCTTTCTATTTAAAGAACAAATTGGAAATAAGAACATTATCATTAAAGCAAAATTTTATGGTTGCTTTATCACCGTTCTTTACAATAAAAGCGGGTATTTCTTATAAACAAATTTTTTACAATGTTGATCAAAATAAGCGAAAAGATGAAATTTATTCTGAAAACCTTTCGAAATATCCGGATGTTATCACAACAAATTATCCCAAAAATCCTGCATACAACGATACGCTTAATCTTAACATTTCATCATTCCGAAACGAAGCTTACATTGAAAACATTCTCCAGTTTTCCGATAATCTTATTGTAAACGCTGGCTCTCGATTAGATTATTTTGATATGAATAAACAAACTAAAATATCCCCAAGAATTGGCTTGTCTTATAACCTTCCTCTTGATGTGATTCTAAGATTATCCTGGGGAATCTTTTATCAGCCGCCAACGTACAAACAGTTGCGTTTCAGCGAAGCTACCGATCAGAATACTTCCTTTCAAAAAGCTACACACTATATAGCCGGATTAGAAAAAAACTTTTCTTCCGCTATTTCATGCAAACTTGAGTATTACTATAAACAATATTCCGATCTTCTTCCTGTTAGCCGCGTAACTAATAGTACGCTTCAGTATAGAACAAAAGAGAACAATACAGAGGGTTATGCGACCGGTTTTGATTTTCAATTTATTGCAAGATTTCCTTCGCTCGATGTTTGGTTAAGCTATGGATTTCTTGTTGCTAAAGAAAAATTGTACTCGGAGACCAATTACTATCCACGCTATACCGATCAGAAACATACTATTTCATCGGTTGTGAGCATCGATCTTGGTTTGGGGTGGGAATCGAGTGTACGTTATTTTTATGGTAGCGGCTACGCATTTACTCCTTCTAATCTTATTTATTCCTCTTCAGATAAAAAGTATGTCTGGGTACCATCAGATAAAAATTCGGATCACTATCCACCATACACACGTATTGATTTGAGATTAGGTAAGACTTTTGAATTATTTGATCATCCGTTAAAATTTTACATAGATATTTTAAACATACTCGGGAAGGAGAATGTTTTATCATATAGATATTCTTTTGATAACAAAGGAAATCCGGCAAGGTTTGAGGAGTCTCTTCTTCCTACAATTCCATCTTTAGGTTTATCGTATTCTTTTTAGTGTATAAAAGTAGTAAAAGATAGGTCGGAATCTTTTTCTTTGTAAGAATTTATTTCCCTTCAAGTAATCTAATTTCGAACAAAGATTTTAGCACTTACCCCGTAAACATTATCATTCCCATTGATTTTCAAAACATTTACATTAACTACTACCTTTTGATTGTCAGCGACCATATGATTCCCCAGTAAAAAGGTAAAAAAGTTCAAATGATTCCCCAGTTCTAGGATCACATTAATCCCCAGTTCCATGTCCACATTATTCCTCACCTTGTAAGTAATAAATCTAAAAACGAATGGCATTTTTGCTTTGTCGTGTCGAAAACACAATAACGATTATTGACTTATATTCCTAGAATTACCAGGCAACTCTTTGCGGCTTCAACCAAAGGTGTGAAATAGATACCGAACACAAGAAAATGAGTGCAGAGTGTAGAATGTTGAGTGTAGAGTGCAGCGAAACAACAGAATTCAAAAGAGCAATAACCGCAACTGAATGTAGATTGTGTCAAGAAATAAAAATCACTATTTTCAAACGGAATAAAATAGAGCGAAAATGGAATCGATAAAAAAGAAATATATAATTGATGAAAACAACAATAAGATAGCGGTCCAGATTGATATAGAAACATATCAAAAATTGGAAGACTTGCTGGAGAACTATGCGCTGGTTCAACTGATGAAAGAAGATGATGGTGAAAGACTTGAAGTCCGGGAGGCAAAAGAATTTTATAAAAAGCTGCCGAAAGAAAAGTGAAAATTGAATGCAGCAAGCAATTTATAAGAGAACTTGCCCTTATTCCTTTAGTATCGAGAACCCCCATTGAAAAATTATTATTCAATCATTTTGTAGCGCAGATTTTTAATCTGCGCACAAGGAACAGATTAAAAATCTGTTTTACAAACCCAGAATTACTAGGCAACTCTTTGCGGCTTTAACCAAAGGTGAAAAGTAAATTCCAAAAACAAGAACTGCAGCTACAAGAACTGAAATTAAAATTGTATTTGGAAGTGAAGTTGTAACAGTTAGTCAAGTTTTCTTCAGTTTTATTTTCTTCTTCTCAGTCCCTATCAGCGGATGTATATATTTATTATAGAGTACGGAAAGGTATTCTCATCGGTTTAGTTCGGTGGTGAAATATTCTTTACGATAATGTTGATCAACGTCATCATCATTTATTTTGCGCGTCTATTCAATTATTCGGCATTACAACCGGGTTGTAAAAATCTGCAAGAGTTCGACATTGATGAAATAGTTTTTAAAACAAAAAAGTTAGCTAATATTGGCTTTAAAAATTATTATTCAATCATTTTTTTGTAGCGCAGAATCGTATTCTGCGCACACAGAACAGAATACGATTCTGTTCTACAAACCTAGAATTACCAGACAACTCTTTGAGTGTAGAGTGTAGAATGATGGGTGTAGAGTGCAGAGTGTAGAATGGAAAGTATTGAATCATTAACTGGTAGTTATATACTAAGAATGCAAGCTGCTGAATCAATGTTTCCCCAGAATCGAGAATCCATAATCAAGTATTCAGTATTCAAGATCGATGTCATATAATAAAGACGCCACGAAAAAGCAAGGAGTAAAACTAAATATTAAATGAAAGATAATTCAGAAACTCATTTGTTTTGAGTTTACTCCTTGTAATTATTTGTGATATAATAGGTTACTGTAATTTTAGCAACACTTTTTGACTATTATACCCGCAATGACAGCCTCTCTGACGTTTGAGTCAACCTCATTTTATTCCTTTTCGGGTTCAATACCCCGAAGCTTGCTTTATTCTAGTACGGAATATCCATCAACAAAATGAGATCACTTTGCTTCACTCGTTTTGATGGCTAACGGCGGATTAAGATTAGGATTAAGAGCTAGATCAATGTCGAAGGCATCCCTTTGGGAGACCCTTCATATTTTTTACGTAACATGAGTGAAGTAAATAATATGATTACGAATATTTATTCGATGACCTTCTTTCACACTGCTTTTTTAGTCTGACATGAAAAACAATTGCACGTTAGGTAGATTTCTTCATAATCATAATCTATTGAAATCTCTTCACCGGATTTAATTTGTCTAATTGAAATAAGAGTTAAAGTTGTTTCGTCCCCATCATTCACGTAACAATTAGGATCACAATCATGGTTGATGAACTTCATTGATTCATTTTTTACATCAATATAATTATCATCGCAATGCCAAAAGATGTAGCTATTGTCTTCTTCTTCTCTTCGTACACATTCAAATCCGTCTATAAATTCTCCTTTTATAATTGATAGGACTTCTTCTTCGGGAATATCGATTTTTGCAAATAAGCCTTTCCCGTGAACCGGAGATTCTTTTACTTCTATATATTTTTCAAAAAGGAGATTAGAATTATGCATGAATAAAGTACTCAAATTAGTAAGGAATATATTTTATAACTAAAAAGCTCCGTAATGACAGAGCTTAATACTTGAGGTGCCGGTCGGATTCGAACCGACGAATAAAGGTTTTGCAGACCTTCCCCTTGAGCCACTTGGGTACAGCACCAATTTTAGCAGGGCAGTTCTAAAAATATCAATATTCTCTGCGGACTTTGCGTTTTCTTTGTGTTCTCTGCGTTTAAAATTTACATACGATAATTTTTAGAACCGTCCAGCAATTAATGTCAATTTGTTTCGTAAAAAAAGAAATCCCGATTGCTATCGGGATTGGTGGAGCGGGAAACGGGACTCGAACCCGCGACATCAACCTTGGCAAGGTTGCGCTCTACCAACTGAGCTATTCCCGCATATCAAAATTTTTAGAACAATTTTTACGAG
>JBBAAM010000076.1:0-12146 GCA_041658245.1 Melioribacteraceae bacterium | reverse complement strand
GTGATTCGATACTCAGTTATTCAAAGAACTTTTATTCTGCTCACCGCTCTTGTTGGTGTGCCATGAATATTTTTATCTAATTTTATTCTCTTCTTCTATATTGACTTTTTACTTATTAAAGATGTTAGGCATTTATTATTTCATAAGAACAAATTTTTTCGTGATTACTTTCTCATTAGTTATTAATTGATAGAAATAAATTCCACTTGACAACTTACTTCCATCAAATTTCACTGAATAACTTCCAAAAGGTTTTTCACCATTTACAAGAGTTTCTATTTCTCTTCCAAGCATATCAATAACTTTGAGGGTAACTTTACTTTGTTTTGGTATTTGATAATTGATAGTTGTTATTGGATTAAACGGATTGGGGTAGTTTTGGGATAATAAATATTCTTGCGGTAGATATTCATCTTTTACATCGGTTAATAAATTATCAATTTGAGCTTGCCATATATTATCCTTGGTTGCAAAAAAAAGATATTTGTCATTAACTGAAATATCTATAATATTAGTAACATTAAGGAATTTCTGCGTCCAAGTAATTCCATTATCATAAGAAATCCAGATTGCACCATTCGGATAATAACAGCCAATTACGAAATTATTGAAAGTCGCTAGTTTTAGGTAGTAATCAAGATTTAGGACTTTTTGAAATGTATTGCCGCAATCTAACGAACGATAGATTCCATCTGGAGCACTTATAAATAAATAAGAATCATTTACGGCTATTGAACTAACTGGTTGGTTGTTTATTATGCTATAATCAAAGATTGCTTGTTTGTATTGTAATAATCCAATATTACTTGCCAGAAATATTTTATCCCCGCAAACATCAAAATCAGAAATGCTTGTTATCTTCATATCATGAACACCAATAGAGTTATTTCTTGGAATTGTAAGATTTATCCAGGAATTTCCATTATCCGTAGTTGCTAATGATGACCAGTGTAATTTAAACTTTTTAGTGCCGGGTTTAAGAAAACTATTAACATTATACACATTTAATGAAATTGAATTCCAATTTGCCCCATAGTCCGATGATAAATAGATCCCAGTTTGATTTGATATCACAAAAATATTATTACCATTAACTTCAATTGCAAGAATCATTAAATCAGGATTCGGCGGAAAAGGAGGCGGATTTATCTTTGTCCATTGTGAATAACAAATATTCGTAAAAAATAAAATTAGAAAAAACAATCTTACTCTTAAATGTAAAATCATTATTGCCTCATTAATTTCAAAATGCCTAACGGTGTTGCGTTTAGCCCGCCGCCCATAACAACAATGCAGCAATTATCAACGCAACTTTATTTTTAAAATCAGTTTGTTTACTTATCATACTTTAATGAACAACTTACTTTGAAAAACCAAACCCGAAAGACTCACTACGACCGATTCGAAGAAGCGGTCGGGCGAAGAAGCTTGTTGGTTGCACTTTTTATTGTTTTAGAATTTTTATATCTCCATGCACTTTTGGGAATGATTTCAAAGTTGGAATCTCAAAAAATACTCTCGCTATCGCTTCTTCTCTTTTCATTTCTGGATTTCCATACAATAAATCGATCGTAATCTCGTGGATGCCAGCATTTAATTTCTATGATAAAACGGTTGTCTTTCTATTTAAATCTTTGTCATCCAAAACTATCACTACTGAATCCGACTTTGCTAATGCAAATCTTAATTTTGAGAACCTCTTCGTAGGATTAGCATAGGCAGGATAAACAGTATATGAAGTGGGTATTAGATCTATATCATCTACATAATCCCATTGTTGCAACCAATCATCCAAATCAATATTGCCTATTGGTTCAGGACCACTTTCATTTGTTACTGTAATTCCACTATAAACCAATTCTGGTTCAACTGATGAATCTTTACAACTTATGATTAACAACATTCCAATCAGAGGAACTACAAAATATTTTTTCATAAAAACCCCGCTACATAATTATTCATTATACTGCCATAAGGCTGTTTATCACTCATACAAAATGTGTGTTAGATTCATATAAAAGCTTTATTTCTATTTTCTTTTCTAATTTTTTGGGGAGATAAAAATAGTGAAGAGATACCAGCAAGAAAATTTTTAAACCCTCCCATAAATAATATCCATTACTTATCTACAACTTAGAATAATAATTCAATTATTCAAAGTTCAATTTAACATAATGCCTAACTTGCATCTAAAAAAGTGAAATCTTAATACTGAAGGGATAGATTGACGAGATTTGCACCGGCGATTCTTTTCCCTCATGAAGATTAACAACCCAATCACCAACAAAATAACCGATTGCAGAGTATAAAGCTGCCCGCTCATCAACTTTTGTTTTGCTTGTTATACTTGCCGACTTTTCATTATTCTTTTTTACAAAGATCAAAAACAACCGCTAGAGCTTCATCAATTTCTTTCATTACTTCAGATGATAGTTTTCCTCTAACTTTTTTTAATCTTTCTCTATAATCTATTGGACGCGTTTGCAAACAATCGGCAATGGATTTCTTGTTAAGTCCATTTGTTGGGGTGGGTTCTATCTCGACGTTGGTTCTTACCAATGATTTCTTATCGTTCCAAGAAGTTACCGGAACAACTTGAATTACTGGAATTCTTTCATTATAAATGTCATTTGTAACGATAATGCAAGGTCTAGTTCTACCAGTTTCAGATCCCAAAGCTGGATCGAGATTTACGTCTATCAGCATACCTCGTTCAAGTTTTTTCATTCTGGCCACTCAGAAAGAGCTGAATTTGTCAATTGTTGAAGATCAGCATCATTATTATATATTTCAGCATACAGTTCTGCCGACCTTTTTAATTTTTGGATTTCAAGTTCTTTCTTATAATGTTCGATTGCTTTGCGAACTAACGAACTTTTATCCTTGAAACCATAAAGATTAAAATTACTCAAAAATTCCAGTTGAGCTTTTCCAATACTAAATTTTGCTTGTTGCATAAAATAATACCTTTGTGATAGTTCTTATATTAGGCCTACTTTCAAGGTCTAATTTATAGTCCCTACAAATAAAAAGCAACTGTATTTTCAGAACCAGCTTTTGTAATATAAAGCAAGTATAACTTCCACTTAATTAGTACAAATGCTTTTGGCAATTAGAAGTTTTATCCGGTGGGACAAACAAGAGTAAGAATTAAAGAACCGATCACTGACAACAGATAACTGACAACCGATCATCGAAAGCTAAAAGATTGCGATCTTAATACTGAATGGATAGATTGATGAGATTTCCACAGCTGATTCTTTTCCTTCATGAAGATTGGTAACCCAATCACCAACAAAATAACCGATAGCAGCTCCAAGAAATACATCGGATGACCAATGCATATCTCTATTAATTCTGGATGCCATTGTTAAAACTGCAGGGAGATAGCAAATTATTTTTAGAAGATCCGACTTGGAATTTTTAGATAACACAGTTGAAAGTGAAAAGGCAAATGTTACATCGCCGGAAGGGAGTGAGTGGTAATCATCGTTCCAAAGAGAAAATGGGTGATAGTTTGCAGTACCTTCGTTTGTGTAAGGGCGTGCACGTCCCAAAGTCATTTTCAGAAATTGTGTAATAGCACCCGCATAAATTGTTGCCTGCACAATTTCAAAACCGATTTTCCTTGTTGCCTGATCATCGGTAATTAATCCATGCAAACCGAATGCACCGGCAAAGAATATTGTAGCGTAACCTCTGCCCCAAAATCTTCCAATCTGTTCCGCTACTGTTCCATTAAAACTTTGATCTCTCAAAACGGCATCGCGTAATGGTTGATCTGCCTGCATAGCTAAAATTGTCCCGGCACTTACCAAACCAAGTTTAAGCCAATCATTTCCATCCCAATTTAACGGCTGCTTTAAGAATAGAACTGATTCATTACCAAACTGAGCTAAATCAAATTTATTCTGAGAGAATGTTGTATTTGCTAAAAAAGTTATAAGAAGAAATATAAATATTCGATGCTTCATGAAGATATTCATCTAATTTTATGGAATTAAAGATAAAAAAATTATTTGGGTTATGTAACTATTCTGATCGAATCCGAGTCTAAATAATCAGTTAAACTTAAAAACCAGGAGGTATTATGTACCAAACAATAGAACAATTATTATTCAAAAGATTCTTGTTGGTATTTGTATTAATGATTTTGGGCGCGTCATTATCATCAGCCGAAGAGTTAAAGCTTTTACGGGAGAAATCTTTTTCTGCTAAAGATTGGGATAATGTTTATATCAATGCAAGCGGGGCTGATGTAAAAGTTGAAAGCTGGGATAAACAAGAAACCTATGTTAAAATATTCGGCAACAGACGTGCAGAAGAAAAATTAGGGCTCAGGATTGAACAGGATGATAATACAGTTAGGGTAATTGCAAAAAAGAGAGGTTCTTTCTTTAATTGGTTTGGCAGTAACATAAGTGTAAGAATCGAAATTAAAGTTCCTAAAAATCAGAATGCTCATATAGAAACTTCGGGCGGAGATATTAATGCAGCAAATATTAACGGCGTTTTTAAGCTTGATACTTCAGGCGGAGACATCACTCTGAATAATACTAACGGGAAATTAAAAGCAGAAACATCGGGTGGAGATATTAATCTTTCCGCACATAACGGTGAGATGTTTTTATCCACATCAGGCGGAGATATTGTTTGCAAAGGAACGAATGGTGACTTAAGTGCAGAAACATCCGGTGGAGATATTGAACTTTATACTTCAGATGGAAAAATAAACGCAGAAACTTCCGGCGGTGATATAACAATTGATTACACCGGAATAAATAAAGGAATTGAAGCATCAACTTCCGGCGGTGATGTTCACGTAAAATTGCCGTCAAACTTCAAAGCGAAAGTCCATCTTGAAACTACCGGCGGCGAGATAACAAATAATTTTAATAATGCAAAGACCATGCGTGTAGCCCGTAGTGAAATGGATGCCGAATTTAACGGCGGTGGAGAAATGTTAAAACTTGAAACGACCGGCGGTTATGTGGTCGTTGATCAGAAATAAATAAGAGTAAGATTAAGAGTAAGAGCAAGATCATGAACAAGAGTATTATATAATTCTTGATCGTGATCTTGTTCCTGATCGTGATCTTGTTCTTGATCGTGATCATAATTCTCCTCAACCACTTCCCGATAACTTTGATAATCCAGCTCTACTCAATTGTAAAAGAATTCGTTTTTGACTACTTTTTGATTGTAATTGAAAGTTTTAAGTCACCTTACGCAAGGTGTCATTCTGAACGGAACGAAGTGGAGTGAAGAATCTAATAATCGAGCAAAAAAGAAGTTTTTAGATTCTTCTCCCGATGAATCGGGATCAGAATGACAAATAATAATGTCTTTGCGTAACGTGAGGTTTTAAATTAATCCAATTAAAAAAAAGGAAAACAAAAATGAATTTGGATTGGAATCAATACATTGGTAAAGCAATGAACATTACAATGTTGGAGAATTACGGAGTTGTATACGGCAAAGAAAAAGGGGAACATCCGACATTTTACGAAATCGTCTTTAAGACCGGCACTTTAGTTCAAGCTTATGATGATGGGCTTTTACTTGATTCAAACCGTGATGAAAAATCATTTAAAGTTTTTGTTCCTTATAGCTCGATAAAATGTGTAGAAATATTCTAATCTTCCTGAAAGTTAAAATTCTATTTCTCATTTTTATTTTTTTGTTTTCACAGCAATTATTATCTGCCCAAAACATAGAGATAAAAAGTCTTCGTGTTTATTCATCAGAAGATGAAAGAGAATTTCCGATAATTGATCTATCCGATCCTAACCACAAAGAAATTACAATCGAGTTTGAAGTCCAATCGCAATTCATACCGAATTTTAATATTGAATTTAAGTTTTGCGATTCTCAATGGAATCCGTACAACAACGCCTTCTTAACTAATCCAATATATAACACCGAACATAGTTTGTTGTTCGATCGTTTGCCTACCACAGTACGAGGTGCAAGATTCCATTATTCGGGGAAATTTCCGAACAACAATGTTACTTTTCCTTTTTCCGGAAAGTGGAAGTTCTATCTGGTTGATACACAAAACAGAAATATGATTTACGGATCGGGTAAATTTTATGTTGTAAATCCAGAAGTGAAATTAAACGTACAACTTTCTAAAGAAGGTAGTGAAGGTGATTTACCCGGTTTAGCTGCATTAAGAAGAACATTTGTAATCAGCACCGGTTTTACTTTGCCTGACTCACTTTTTCCGGCAAATGTTATGCATGTTGAAATAATTACAAACAGAAAATTTAATTATCCGATAATGATTGATCGTAGTTCATATACAATAGATAGATTTTATGAATGGAACGCATCCAATAAATTTTCATTCACTGCACGGAATATCAGACCGGGAAATGAATATCGTCAGACTGACACACGCGATATCGGGAAATACAATTCTTCAACAGTTAATGCAAAGTTCGGCGACATTGAGACTTCGAACTTTTTTACACGCGGTAGAAGAGATTTTGACGGCGGATCATCACTCTTAAATTATAGAAATGAAAATGCCGATTATATGAACGTTGTTTTTAAATTACGTTCACCGGAAAATATTAAATCTCCAATTTTTTTGGTTGGATCATTCAACGATTGGACTGTTTCTCCGGATTATGAAATGTTTGACAATGACGGCTTAATGAATATTCCGGTGCAACTGAAGCGCGGCGTTTACGATTATCAATATGTTACGGGTGATCTTATAAAAAACAAAATAGAAAATATCGAATGGGAAATCCTTGAAGGAAATTTTTGGGAGACACAGAATGATTATTCTATCTTTCTCTTTTACAGAACTGAAGAGAAAGGCGGTTATGATAAAATTATAGGTTACAAAAAGATTAAGAGCGGAGCGTTATGAGCAAAATTAAAGTAGGTGTGATCGGAACAGGTCATCTCGGTAAGATTCATACAAAGCTTTTTAAGGAAGTTGCTAATTGTGAACTAGTAGGAATTTATGACAGAGATTTTGAACGTGCTAAACAAGTTGCAGGTGAATTCAAAGTAAAATCATTTGATGATCCGGATAAACTTCTAAATGAAATTGATGCGGTTGATATAGTTGCAACAACAAGCGCCCATTATGAATTAGTTAAACTTGCGTTTGAAAAGAACAAACATGTTTTTGTTGAAAAGCCGATAACCGCTCACATCTGGGAAGCGGAAGAACTTATCAAAATTGCCGAAGAGAAAAAATTAATTTTACAGGTCGGACACATTGAGCGGTTCAATCCCGCGCTAATATCTCTTGAGAAATATCATCTCGATCCTTTGTTTGTACAAACTGATCGCCTTGCACAATTTAATCCCCGCGGAACTGATGTTGCGGTTGTTTTGGATTTGATGATCCATGATATTGATATAATTCTCAGTCTCATAAAGAGCGATGTGAAAACTGTAAGTGCAAGCGGCGTACCGGTTGTATCCGATACTCTCGATATTGCAAATGCCCGTATAGAATTTGAGAACGGTGCAATAGCAAATGTAACTGCAAGCAGGATCTCTCAGAAGAAAATGAGAAAGATGAGAATGTTCCAGCGCGATGCTTACATTTCGTTGGACTTCATTACAGGCGTTTCAGAAGTATTTAGATTATTACCGCCGGATCAAAAACCAAAAGGTCCTTTCAAAACGTTTGGTGAAATTGGGATTGGCGATAAAAAGAAGATCGTTGCATATGAACAACCAAAATTTAAGGAAGTGAACGCACTAAAATTGGAATTAGAACTATTCGTGGATGCAATTGTAAAAGGAGGAACACCGATAGTAAGCGGCAAAGACGGATTGAAAGCTTTGCGGGTTGCGGAAATGATCATTGTTAAAATTGATGAATCAATTAAAAATATAAAAAATTTCCCCGGTTGGTTGAACGATGTTAAATAAAAAAAGTATGGCAATTCTTAAACCGTTTCGATGGTTAATTCTAATTTTGGCATTGTTCTCAATTTTTTCGAGCTGCAGTGTTTATCAAACTATTTCTAACATATCGCGTTTGAAATACAAAATTTATTCAGCAACCGATTACAAAATAATTGGGATAACAATCGCTGACAAAAAATCCTTGAAAGATTTTCATTCGATTGAATTGTTTAAAATTACAACCGGACTTGTTAGAGGGAATCTGCCGCTGACCTTTTTGTTGAATGTAGAAGCACAAAATCCAAATGACGGCAACGGTGGTTTTGCAAGAACAGATTTGACTATTGCTTCTTTCCCCTGGCGATTATATCTAAACGAAAAAGAAATTGTTCGGGGAAGTATCGCTGAACCGGTTTTTGTTCCGGGTAAAGGAGAATCGGTTATAATCCCGATCAAAATTGAATTTGATGTTGCAAAAGCATTTAAGGAAAAAAGTGTGGATGATATTCTTCTTTTATTATTGCAAGTCGGCGGAATCAACGGATCAACATCGAACTTAAAGATGATTGCCAAACCTGTTTTGGGTACTCCTTTTGGTAAATTAGAATATCCCGATGAAATTACTATTGTTGATAAATCATTCAATTAGAGAAATTAATGCCTAAGAAAAAATATGCTATAGGAGTTGATCTTGGCGGGACATCAATAAAAATTGGTTTGGTGGATTCGAAAGGAAAGATTGTTAAGAAAGTTTCACTTGATAGCTGCGCTTCTAATGGTCCCGAATCGGTAATCGAACAAATCGTAAAAGGAATAAAATCGGTAACAAATAAAAAAAACGATAAGATACTTGGAATTGGAATCGGTGCACCTGGTGCTGTAAAATTAAAAAAAGGAACAGTAGAAAATCCTCCTAACTTTCCTAATTGGGGTAAAGTACATTTGGGCAAAGCAATAAAAGAAAAATTTGATTGTGATGTTTACGTTGAGAACGATGCAAACGCTGCGGCCATAGGAGAATTGATCTACGGAGCCGGGAAAAAACTTGATAATTTTATAATGATAACACTCGGTACCGGTGTCGGTGGTGGAATTATCATCAATAAAAAAATCTATCGCGGAGAAACCGGCGGAGCCGGAGAGATTGGACATGTTACAATTGATTATGAAGGACCACAATGTAAATGCGGATCTTTCGGTTGTATCGAATCATATTTAGGAAATAATTATTTAATTGATCGTGTAAAAAAACAATTGCAAGACCGAAGGGATTCGCTATTGATCAAACTTACCAATAATGATCTCAATCTTCTTACACCTCAATTGATCCATCAAGCGGCGGAAGACGGAGACGATTTTGCAAGATCAATTATTGTGGATTGCGGTTTAAAACTTGGATATGTTTTAGCATCAATTGTAAATGTTCTTGATATATCAACTATCATAATCGGCGGCGGTGTAGCCGGTTTTGGCAAATTATTATTTGATACAGTCACATACTCCATAAAAGAGAGAGTGATAAAACCATCTAAGGGACAGATAGTTGTTCAACCGGCTAAGTTGAAGAACAATGCCGGTATCAAAGGTGCATCGGCGCTTGTGTTTTATAAATCTTAATTTAAAGTGAAGTTTAGAAGAAATATCGGGAACGATGAAGTATTTAATAACCATATTAATAATATTATTCTACTCATCTCTCTTTGCACAGCAGAAAGATTCAACATCATTAAAAAAAAATACAGTTGATTCACTTTCTCGTTCCGATTCAACCAAATCAAAAAAGAAATATGATGTTGATGCAATTGTTTTTGCTACTGCTTCCGATTCCCTAATCTTCGATATCCAAAAGAAAAAAATGTTTGTTCACGGATCGGGAGAACTGAAATACAAAACTACCAATCTTAAGAGTGCAAAAATCTTTGTTGATTACAACACAAATGAGCTTGAAGCATTCGGCGCTGTTGACGCATCCGACACAGCAAAAGTAAAATTGAAACAACCACCGAGATTAACCGAAGGCGCTGAAACTTACGAAGGCGAGAGAATAAAATATAATTTTAAGAATCAACGCGGGTATATCTCTCTTGCAAAGAATAAAGATAAAGGACAAACTTATGCCGGAGAAGAAGTAAATAAAGTTAATAAGGACACATACTTTATTAAGAACGGAACATTTACTACCTGCGACTCCGATACACCGCATACTTATTTTTCAGCAAGCGAAATGAAGGTAATTCAAAAAGATAAAATTATTGCACGATGGATATTTATGTATATCGGCGGAGTACCGTTTCCAATCCCTTTGCCTTTTGCTGTCTTTCCGAATGAAACCGGAAGACGTTCGGGAATAATTATTCCCGCTTACGGACAAGAAAACAACCGCGGGCAATATTTCAGAAATTTCGGTTACTTCTTATCAATGAACGATTATATGGATCTGGCTCTCACGGGAGATTATTACACAAAAGGCGGATGGGGCGCACGATCGAGATTTCGTTATGCGGAACGTTATAATTTTTCCGGAACAATTAATGCTGGTTACTCAAAAATTATTTTGGGTGAAGCAAACGATCCGGGCAGAGAAGTAAGAACCGATTGGAATCTTTCATGGTTTCATAATCAGCAGATCAATCCATCAACCCGGTTCGATGTAAATTTGCAATTCTTATCATCGGACTTTTTTAGAAATAACAGCATTAACTATAACGACATTCTTTCACAAGATATTACTTCCAATGCAACGTTTAGTAAGATATGGGATGAATCCGGTTCAAGTTTATCAATCAATTATAATAGAACGCAAAATCTTACCAGCGGAAATATTAATGAGTCGCTTCCGAATATCAATTTCAGTAAGTCCATGACCTATCCTTTCAAGCGTGAAAATGTTGAATCATTGAGTGATCAAAAATGGTATGAACTTATCGGTTACAGCTATTCTGGTCAATTCACAAATAATAGAAGAAAAACAGAAGGTAACTTAGAAGTTAGAGCCGGAGTATTACACAACATTGGTTTAAGTGCATCTCCAAAGTTTGGCTACTTCAATGTTTCCCCAAGTTTTAATTACACAGAAAAATGGTACAACAAACTTGTGAAGAAAGAGAATAAAGTTTTGGAAAGTATTAATCCATTAACCAGAATTAAAACTGTGCGTGATACAACAATTGAATCATCAATCAATGAATTAAATTTTGTCCGTACGTTTAATATGAGTGTTTCCTCATCAACAAAATTGTACGGTGTTATTAATCCGAATATTTTGGGAATCGAATCTTTCCGGCATACAATTCTTCCATCCGTTTCATATAATTATCAGCCGGATTTTGCTAACGATGCTTGGGGTTATTATGATTCATACAAAAAATCGAATGGTGAAGTTGTACGTTATGATAAATACAGCGGAGAAGTTTTTGGAGGTGTGTCATCAGGTCAATCACAAAGTTTAAGTTTTTCTTTAGGTAATATATTTGAAATGAAAATGGCGAAGAGCGCGGCTGATACAACAAAAGAACAAAATAAAATTCAACTGCTCAACCTTAACGCAAGTGTAGGTTATAATTTTGCCGCAGACAGTATGAAACTCTCTGATTTGAATTTAGGTTATAGAACACAGATCGGAGATCTGTTAAGTTTCTCCGGTTCATCTTCCTATACATTTTATGATTATGCTGTTACTGGTAAAGATGGAAACGGAAATGATGTTTATCAAAGAATTAATCAATACTTAGCATCAAACGGGAAGGGTTTGCTGCGCTTAACGAATTTTAGTTTTTCCGTATCAACTTCACTAAGCGGTGAAAAACTAAAACCTGTTGAATCTAACAAACAGCAAAAAGAACAAAAGGATGAAGGATTCAACGCATTTGCAAAAAAAGATTACATCGGTGTTTACAATCAGGAACAATTACCCGATTTAGCTATTCCCTGGAATTTGAGTTTGAGCTACAATTATAATTTTTCTAAACCAACACCAAATCAGTCGCAGTCTTTTTCAAATATAAGTGCCGATCTAGGATTTAGCTTAACAAAGAATTGGAAATTTACGATTCGCGGCAGTTATGATTTTGATACTAAACAAGTTTCAGCTCCTCAAGTAACTATTTATAGAGAACTTCATTGCTGGGAAATGAATTTTAATTGGAATCCTCTCGGATATTACAGCGGTTTCCATTTTGAAATCCGTCTCAAAGCACCTGAACTTCAGGATATTAAAGTTACCAAGTCCGGCGGTTTGTATTCTGGTAGAAGGTAAAAAAAAAAAA
>JBBAAM010000075.1:0-13402 GCA_041658245.1 Melioribacteraceae bacterium | reverse complement strand
AGTGAGGGTAAATACGATAATTATTCAATAATCAGATTTGAGGAAAAGGCTGATGGCTAAATAAAACATTTTAAACAAATCATCTTATTATGAAACATCTTTTAAATATTTTTTGGCTCTTTTTATTTTTCTTCAGAATTAATATTGTTGCAGAAGCACAATCTGTTGCAAAGACCAACACATTCACACTTAAACAGTGTATTGTATATGCAATAGATAATAATACAGATGTACGGAAAGCAAAATTAGAACTTGAAAAAAGCAAATATCAGACCCGGGAAATTTTTACAGGTGGATTTATTCCTCAATATAATGGGACTGTGAGATTTGACGATTACTTAGATCTGGCAACTCAACTAATACCGGGAGAAATATTTAATCAACCCGGCACAACTATACCTGTAAAATTTGGCACAAAATATAGTGTTACTGCCGGAATTGAAGGCAATCTGTTAATTTTTAACGGGCCATTAATACTCAATTATAAAATTTCAAAAAAGGCACAACAATTAAATGAATTAAACATTGAAAAAACACAAGAGGAGATTATTTATGAAGTAGCTCAAACCTATTACAATACTCAAATTATAAACAAACAGAAAGAAGTATTAAAAGCTAATATGAATAATATTGATACGCTTATTAAAATAGCAAGTCTTCAATACAATAATGGAATTATAAAAAAAATTGATTTGGATCGCCTGAGTGTTAACCGTGTAAACCTTCAAACACAACTTGAAAATATTCAATTATCAAAAGACCAGCTTATCGGTTTATTAAAATATTATATGGGTATTCCTTTTGAACAATCATTAATACCTGCCGACACAATTCCTGAAAACACAATGCTAATAATTGCTAATAGTAAAGATTCCGAAAATAGTATTGAATTAAAATTATTAGAAAAGCAGAAAGAAGTATCTCTTTTAAATATCAGGCAAAACAAGGCAAATTATTTACCGACCCTGACCTTATACGAGAATTATTATTATCAGGCTCAGCGGGAAAAGGTTGATTTTTTGGCTAATGATAAAAAATGGTATCCTGTTTCCGTTATCGGGCTAAATCTTAGCATTCCTTTACTTAGCGGTTTCCAGACTAAAACAAAAGTTCAGCAGGCTAAAATTCAACTTATGCAATTGAGCCTCACGGAACAAAGCACCAGGAGTTACATAGCTATGCAAAACGATAATATTATCAACAAAATAAAGGTAAATATTAACGCTATAGGAACACAGAAGAAAAATATGCAACTGGCAGAAGATGTATATCAGATTACACGACAGCAATACCAGAAGGGAATTACTCCCTTATCCGATTTGCTGAATGCGGAAACCTCATTAAGAGAAGCACAGGTAAACTACTTAAACGCTGTAGTGCAATTGAAACTTGCAGAACTTGATTTCTTAAAAAATAATGGGAATATATTAACATTAATAAAATAAGCAAAATGAAAAGAATAGCAATAATTGTCATCATTCTGATTGCAGTAGGAGCAATCGGTTTAAAATTATATTTCAATAAAAAAACAATGCAGGAAAATGCTGAAATATCAGGTATCGTGGTAACAAAATTTCCTGTTAAAGTTGCCGAGGTCAGGAAAGAAAATCTAAACCTGAGTTTCAGCATAAATGGAGCTTTTGAACCGGTCAGGGAACTGAGCTTTGTTTCTGAAACACAGGGCAGGGTTGTAAATGTTTTGGTTGAAACCGGAGATTATGTTCATGAAGGACAACTTATTGCTCAACTGGACACAGAACTAATAAATAATGAACTTGCGTTAGCCGAAGCCAATTATGAAAAAACTCTTTCTGAATTGAAGCGTTTTGAAGAACTTGCCAGGGGGAATGCTGTTACAACACAACAATTTGAGGATATTAAAATAGCGAATAAAACTGCCAAAACCAATCTGACATCAGCAAAGAAACAGTTAAAAAATTCTCAGATAAAAGCTCCTTTTCCCGGAACTATAAATAACAGATATATTGAAAAGGGAAGTTACCTGATGCCGGGAATGCCCATTGTTCAAATAGTTGATGTACGCCGGTTAAAAATAATCGTGAATGTTTCTGAAACCGATGTATTACATATTACCAAAGGACAAGAGGTGGTTGTCAATGCAGACTTATTTCAGGGTGAAAAATATACAGGTAAGGTCAAATCCGTAAGTGTAAAAGCCGATGAAACAAAAAATTACACTGTTGAAATAGAATTGGAAAACAATCCGGTAAAACAGCTTAAAGGCGGTATGAACGGTACCGTAACTTTTAATGAAAATGAAATCAAATCAGCGTTGACAATTCCCCGTGAAAGTATAACAGGAAGTTTAAAAGAACCTAAAATTTATATTGTAGAAAATGATTCTATAGCGCATCTCAGGGAAATAAAAATCGGGAAAGTAGTCAACAATATGGTTGAGATTTTAAATGGTCTGACTGAAGGTGAAAAAATCGTTATATCCGGACAAATCAATATTAGTGACGGTTCTGTAGTATCAATCATCAATTAATTATTTTAACAGCTATGACAATAACAGAATTATCAATAAAAAGGCCGACAATAGTAGTTGTAATTTTTTCAGTATTGGCATTTCTCGGTATTTTCAGTTATTTATCACTGAATTATGAACTAACACCTAAGATGTCAATGCCTGTTATAAGCATAATTACTGTTTATCCGGGCGCTTCACCGTCTGAAGTTGAAAATTCAGTGACTAAAAAAATTGAAGACGTGGTCTCTTCCCTCGAGAACCTCAATAGCATTAAATCTTCCTCGTACGCAAATCTTTCATATATAATAGTTGAGTTTAAAGCATCTGCTGATATTAATATCGCCCTTCAGGAAGCCCAACGAAAAATAAATTCTATCATTTATCAATTGCCGGAAAGCTGCAAAGCGCCGACATTTGTTAAATTTTCAGTTGATGAAATGCCTGTATTACGGATTGGTATTACTGCACAAACAGAGTCAACTCAATTATTTGATATTGTAAAAACAAAGATTCAACCATCGCTTTCTGCAGTAGAAGGCGTTGCACAGGTCAATATAATTGGCGGTGAAGAAAGAGAGATAAAGATTAATGTAAAAACTGAAAAACTTGAAGCATATAACCTTTCTATCCTGCAAATAAATCAGGCAATTCAAAGTTCAAACCTTGACTTCCCCACCGGTAAAATAAAGAATGAAAATCAACAGATACTGATCCGCCTGGCAGGTAAGTTTAGCAGCATACCTGAATTAGAGAATTTAATAATTACCAGGGACCTTATCACAGGTTCGCCCATTAAACTGAAAGATATTGCCGAAATACAGGATTCAAAAAAGGAAACTGAACTAATCAATCGCATTAATGGAAATAATTCTATCGGTCTTTTAATTCAAAAACAAGCTGATGCCAATGCTGTTAAGGTAAGCGAGCTCGTCAGGAAAAAACTGGCACAACTTGAAGACACATATAAAAACAATGAATTAAAATTCATTATCGCCCAGGATTCTTCCGAGTTTACGCTTGAGGCAGCCAATGCTGTTATGAAAGATTTAGGTTTGGCTGTATTGCTTGTAGCCCTTGTTATGCTTATTTTCCTTCATAGTTTAAAGAATTCGTTTATCGTAATGCTTTCTATACCGGCTTCCATCGTTTCAACATTTATAGCAATGTATATTCTGGGCTTAACACTTAATCTTTTGACGCTGCTTGCTTTATCGCTTACAATAGGCATTCTGGTTGACGATTCGATAGTTGTACTGGAAAATATCTATCGTCATATAAAAATGGGAAAACCCGGCAGAGTTGCCGCTGTCGACGGCAGACAGGAAATCGCATTTACTGCCTTATCTATTACATTGGTTGATGTTGTTGTGTTTTTACCCATAGCTTTGGTCAGCGGAATGGTTGGTGATATATTACGCCCATTTTCTACTGTCATCATAGTATCCACCCTAATGAGCTTATTTGTTTCATTTACTGTTACTCCGTTATTGGCTTCCCGTTTATTAAAGGAAGAAAATTCCGGTTCTACTCTGATGGGAAGGATAAACTTATGGATTGAAGCACAAATTGAAAAGCTGTCATTATACTACACACGTATTTTAAAATGGAGCTTAGGGCATAAAAGAATTACACTTGCCATAGCGCTTTTCTTATTATTATCTTCCTTTTCTCTTATCGGGTTTGGTTTTATCGGCAGCGAATTTGCCAATATGGGTGATCGCGGTGAATTTGTTATTCAGGTAGAATTACCCAAAGATGCAACCATTGAGCAAACCAACGATGTAGTTCAGAAAATAGAAAAAATGCTTTTCAATAAACCGGAAATAGTTACAGTGGCTTCTACAATAGGAAGCAGTGGAAATATTTATGGAAGCTTTTCGTCTCCAAATAAGGCAGACATAAACGTAAAATTATTACCCTCTGAAAAAAGAAAGATACCTTCAAATATCTATGCTAACCAGATAAAAAACGAAATAGAAAGCATCATGCCTGGTATTAATGTCAGTGCAAGTGCAATGGGTATTTTTGGCACTTCTGAAGGCGCTCCTGTTCAAATTGTTATCAGCGGAACTGAGCTTGATTCACTGATGAGTTATGCGGCAAAAGTATTAGAACAGGTAAAAAAAATAAAAGGCACAACCGAAGCAAAACTGACTGTCGAAACCGGTAATCCGGAAATAACCATTCTTATTGACCGTGAAAAAATGTCTTCTCTGGGATTATCGTTGCAGATGGTCGGTGCCAATTTACAAACAGCCTTTAGCGGAAACACTGATAATAAGTTCAGGGATAAAGAATACGAATACGACATTAACATTAAGCTTGACGATTTTGACAAAAGAAGTATAACTGACGTCTCCAACATAACATTTACCAATAATAGCGGGCAAATTGTAAAATTGCACCAGTTTGCTGGAATTTTTGAGAACACAGGTCCTGCAAAACTTGAAAGGAAAAACAGGGTTACAGCCGTTACTCTGGTATCAAATGTTATAGGAAGACCGGAAGGAACGGTAGGTGCTGAAATCAGGGAAGCTGTTGAACAAATTCAAAAACCAGGAGAAGCAAGCATTGCTTTTGAGGGCAGCATGAAAGAACAGGAAGAGGGTTTTGCCAGTCTTGGCTTTGCCTTCCTTGCCTCAATCTTTTTTGTTTATCTGCTTATGGTAGCTTTGTACAATTCCTACGTATATCCATTTGTCATACTATTTTCCATACCGGTTGCAATTGTCGGAGCATTGCTGGCATTAGCCCTGTCAATGCAGGCATTAAGCATATTTTCAATAATGGGAATGATAATACTTATCGGCCTGGTCGGTAAAAATGCAATACTTCTTGTTGACTTTACCAATCAACTGAAAGAAAAGGGCTATCGCACTACAAGGGCTTTAATGATGGCAGGAAAAATACGTCTGCGCCCAATATTAATGACAACTCTTTCAATAGTTATAGGAATGTTTCCAATTGCCTTGGCAACTGGTGCCGGCGCTGAATGGAAAAATGGATTAGCATGGGTTTTAATAGGCGGATTAACAAGCTCCATGTTGCTGACTCTTGTGGTCGTTCCTGTGGTTTATCTGATTTTTGACATATTCATTTCCAAATTCAAAAAGAAAAAAACAAATCCGGTTGTGTTCAATGCTTAACGACAGACAAAGGGGAGTTTCCTCTTATTATTATATCATTTCGCCCTTGACCTGACATTACACCAGCAAAATTTACTGCCATTCGTGCAGGGTCTCCAAAACTACCGGCATAGCGTTCGGTTTCCTCAATCGTAAAAAAACGGGCGCTTATCTTTGCCATATTATTTATCGGCTGGTCTTTTTTGATGTCAGCTTTGATGGTTACTTCCGATAGTGTTTTTACATCTTCTTCCAATTCTATTTTAAGAATAAGTTCTTTTCCTGAATTGACCATCAGATTTGATAGAGTACGGGTGTTGTAACCCATGTAACTAACTTGTATATTTTGCCTTCCTACCGGAACTTTTTCAAGCCGGAATATACCATTTATGTCGGTGCTTGCGCCAATAAGAGGGTTTGAATTTAATAAGATTACAAATGCACCGGGCAAGGGCGTTTCTGTTTGCTTGTCAATTACTGTACCCCTAACGGTTTGGGTTAGTGGGTTCTGAGAAAATGATATTACTGAATATATAATTAGCAGGATAAATAATAAAATCGTTTTATTCATTTTTTAAATTTTTATTAGACAAATAGCTATTTTATTTTAAGTATTCTTTAACATACTCCGTACTAACTTCCCACAGACGTTTTGCAATATCCATATTATAGGATTCTTTTGATGTTTTTATAATTTTTTTCTTTTTAAAACATTCACCTGTGATATTTTCAACGTCAGGGGAAGTGGCTAAATAAACCGGAGTTTGTGCTGCCCTTTCAATACTTAATCTTTTTAAATTTAGTGATTTGACAAACCTAAGCAGTAAGTAAAATGCAGGGTTACCATCTTTAATCAGGTTTGTAATGGCCTGCCCGGGTAATAAACAGTTTGCGGTTACTTTGGTATCTTTTAATATGTGCGACAATTGTTTTGTGAATAATATATTTGCCAATTTTGATTGACTATACGATTTAAGGATGCTGTATGATGATTTCTTTTCTAAATCGTTAAAATCTATTGTTCCATATTTGTGCATATCGGCTGAAACAGTTATTATTCTTGCAGGAGCGCTGCTTTTGATGATGTCTGATAATAGATTCGTCAGCAGGAAAGGGGCAAGATGATTTACAGCAAAAGTGTTTTCTATCCCATCCATTGATAACCTTCTCTTAAATCCTGATGTTCCTGCACAATTAACCAAAAAATCCAATCTGTTGTAGTTTTTTCTAAAGGTTTCACAAAATTCTTTAATTGAGTTAAATGAGGATAGGTCGCAAATTATAAAATCAACTTTTTCATTATTTGAAAGTGTAATGATTTCATTCCTGACCATTTCACCTTTTTGTTGATTTCTGCTGGTAAATATTATTGTTGAATCCAGTTTTGCCAGAGCAATTGCAACCTCTTTACCTATACCAGAAGTTGCACCTGTAATTAAGCAAACTTTATCTTTCATTTTATTTTTTTTAATTATTGACCGAAAAGATATTTTTCTCCGTGTTTCAGGATTTTTATTTTATCTTCCAATTTATTTTTATCAATTATTTCATTAAGCCATTCTATTGGTTCATTCAGCCCAGTACCTGAAATTTTGAATGTGCCCCAATGGATGGGAATAACAATTTTTGATTTGAGCATATTGATTGCTTCAGGAACATCACCGGGAGCCATGTGTCGTTGTCTTGTCATTTTTGTAAATCCGGGTATGAACCAAAGGCGGGGATAATAGTCGCCTATGGGTAATAGTGCTATGTCAATGCTGTATTTGTTACCAATTTCTCTGAAATGGTCTGATAAACCAGTATCGCCGGCAAAATAAACAGTTTGATTATTGTGTTTGATAATATATCCTGATGGTTTTGATAGTATGTGCTTTACCGGAACTGCTATTATAGTTGCCTGTTTTACTTGGGTTGAATCCCACCACGATAATTCTCTTACATCTGTAAAACCTAATTTTTGAATTTTATCGCCAAGCCCCTTTGAAATGATAACGGGTGTATTTTTCGGAAACTTTCCGAGTGTTGATTTGTCAAGGTGATCCCAGTGTTCGTGTGAAATGAGTATGGCATCAATGGCAGGGAGTTTTTCAAAATCTATTCCGGATTCAATATGTCTTTTTGCAAGAATACTCATGTATGTACTGTATATGGGGTCGGTGATGATGTTTAAATCGTCCAGATGTATGAGGACTGTTGCGTGTCCTATGTATGTTACGGAATTTTCATAAGGCGGAAATGTTTCTTCTTTATTTAAGATGGTTGGCATTTTCTGAAATGATAAGTTGATGAAATAAAATACAGAAACGGATAAGATAGTTATGCTTGACATAATCATTAATTTTATAATTGGTTCCTTCATTATTGTTTTGTTTCGTATTGAGTCGTTTGTTCATAACATACCGAACCATTTTAACAAAAAAATTACTTCTTTTCTAATTTTTTAAATATCAATGGTATTTCTTTTTCAAATATTTCAAAAAAAACTATCATAGTTTCAATATTACGATTAAATTCAGGGTATTTATCAGATCTATGTTTTAAAATTTCCTGAAATATTAATTTCAAATGCGAAGCCATCCCCATTTTCTTTTTAAGAATATTAAACCATGAATCAACATTAAGTCTGAAATATCTTTTTCTGTCATTCGGTAATGTTATATAATCAACAAAATCCTGTGAAATTAATAAATTTAATGCCTGACTAATAGAACTTTTACTAACTTTTAAATAATCAAGGATTTCATTAAAAGTTTTATATGGTGGTTCGGAAATGAGAAGATAACCTACAACTCTTGCTGAAACAGGTTGAAAGTTTGCTACCTTTTCAATAAATACACCAAATTTTTCTACTAATTCTCTGGCTTCTTTATTTTTTTCCATTTTTTTTAATAGAAATTCATTGCAAAAATAATAAGTTTTTTTAGTTTTGTATAAAATGAACTAAAAAATTTTAAAGTTTTTTCAACGAGGGAAATTGTAGCACCAATATCAATATTATTATTTTACTCCTGTTACAATTTCAGAGGGTAAGGTAAAAATACCATTATGAAATTCTCTTTGAGTATTTTTGAAGCCCGCTTGTTTTATAAAAGATCCCATTAATACCGGACGGCAACCATGCCATAAAGAGGGAGTTAATTTATAAAGTTTCTCGGAAAAAACCGGTGAACAATCTTTTTTGCTGAAATTAACAGTTATCAATCGCCCACCTTTTTTAAGAACACGATAAAATTCGTTTAGTACAACAGGAAAATCATTAAGCGGTGTAAGGTCTAACATATAGCTATTAAACAAAACATCAAAAGTTTCATTTGGAAATGGCAATTGACGGGCATCAGATTCATTCAATTTGAAATTTGAGAACCCTTTTTTAGTTATCAGTTTCTTTGTTTTATCTAACATTTTTGGTGAAAGGTCAATTCCATGAACAATGTTTTCGCTATTAACTCTTTTCAGAAATTCTAAAAAGTTGAACCCAAGACCAACAGCGACTTCTAAGACTTTATCATTTGGTTTGATTTTCGCTAATTCAATGCCTCGCATTAAAGGTTTCTTTTCAATCAAAGTAGCCAAAAAATAGTAATTGCTTGCTATGTTATAGATTTTCCTGATTCTATTGGATCCTAATGGGGCTTCAATTATCCCGTTTTGAGAGGTTGTATTTTGCATATTTTTCCCTTTTTAATCTCTATGGGTTAATTCCCCGAAGCTCTGCTTCGAGGTAGTTTATTATCCTAAAATTAATGATCATGGGTTGAATTGGTTGGTTTGATGAAAGAACCCTGTCAGGATTTGAAATCCTGACAGGGTTATCAACCGACTTAACCCAAGACCAAATTAATTTTCATTTACTCCCAACTATTAACACGTAACCATAGTATTCCTCATTAAAATACTTTAAACCTTCTTCCTGGAATTTATTGATTTCATTTAATGCACCAATACCATATTTGAAAATAATTTTGGGAATTAAAATTAGTTTTTCAGTAAAAGTTAAAAAGTCATGTGGTCTTTTTTTATTCCATTTATGATTTGGCCTCATTTTTTGAATATTTTCAATGCCAGACCAATCTTCCACAGTTTTTATTTTAGTTCCGGCTTTTATTAGCATGTCGCTCCATTCTATTATGCTGTATGGTGTTGTTCCTACTTTCATTGCTAATTGGTCTTTTATGCTTTGCGCCAAGTCTTTTAACCAAATGCTTTCATGGATTACAATAGTTCCATTTGGTTTTGCCACTCTAAGCATTTCATTTATAACCCCCTGCGGATTATTAATAACCGTTAGACCTACAGCACATTCATTAACCACAACATCAAAAGAATTATCAGGGAAAGGTAACTTGGTTGAATCTCCAATCTTAAAATCTACCAGGTTTGACAACTCTCTTTTTCTTGCTTTTTCAATACTAATCTCTACAAATTTTTTGTTAATATCAATTCCTGTTACTTTACAACCAAATTCTTGAGCATAATAACAGGCAAATGTGCCTTTCCCTGAAGAGACATCAAACACATGCAGTGATGGATTAAAGTTCACTAATTCACCAATGCGTTTACTCAAATCAAACCCACCGGGATGTAATGTTTCTACTCCGCTCATTTCAATAATATCCTCAACCGAAGGTATCATCTTGGTTTTTAATTTATACATGTTTTCCTCCTTTTTATTATTAAATATTTACTTTTTTCAACTACTGAGCACAATTTTATAGGAACAACTGCAATTTCTTTACCTGCACGAAAAGTTGAACCTGTATTTATACAAATAATTTCTTTCATCTGACTTCTAATTTTTCCAGCAATTGCCTATTTGGATTTGGATAGTGCCCAATTCCCCGATACTTTTTAGTGTAAATCGCTTTATTGGGACAATGATTATAACAAGCCCAGCATCCATAACATTTATTCATATCAAAAATAGGCTTCGGACTAAGTTTAATTGCTTCATACGGGCATATCTTTTCACAAGTACCGCATTCCGTGCAAAGTGCCTCATCAATATATTTTTCACCCATATCTTTTTGTGCTTTAGTACGAGAATACATGGGCAATAAAATCTCAAATAAACCAATCTTTATCTTATTTTTTTTGATTTCTTTACCTTCACCAAGTGTATAAAGAAGTCGGTTAAATTCAGATATGAAACTGTTAAATTCATTTTTTTTCTTTTCACCGGGAGCTTGTTCATTACCTCTACCTTTAGCAATCATTGGCGGATAACTTTCAGGAGTATGAAGAGAATATCCTGCAATTACTTTAAAGCCCCTTGTAGTAACCCATTTATCGAGAATCTTGAGTGTTTTGCCACTAATGAAACCGTAAGTGTTAAACACAAACGCTGGTTTATTATTCTGCACGGGTAATTTCTCTATAAAGGTTTGAACTAATTTTGATAGACCAAGAAAATCTGTGAAGGCAGCAAATCCAACAATATTATAAATACCTAAATCAGGAATACTGTCTTTAGCAATATTTAAAAAAACGAAATCAATATTTTTAATATTTTTTACGATATACTGACAAGCTAATCTTGTATTGCCAGAGTTTGAATAGTAACAAATAATACCTTTCATTTATACAACCTTTTAATCTCCATAAATTATCTTGCCTATTTGACGCAACGAAGGCAAATCAGAAGCATCGCTATCTAGTAAAGGTAACTGAACTTTAATGAACTCAGGGAAACGTTTATCAATATCCGTACGGTAACGTTTTTGTAAATTTGCCCTTGCTATTAAAAAGCGGTTGTCTTCTATTACTTCGGGTAAAATACACTGGTTAATGATTAAAGTTTGTACCGGAATACCAAGTTTTTTTAAGCCTGTAATTGCACTCTGTGTTTCTGCAATGGGTAACCGTTCCGGCAAAAGCACGAGAGAAAAAACTGTTGAAGTGTGATTACATAAAACCGACATTGCATTGTCATAACGTTTTTTATCTCTTTCTAAATCCTCAAAAGAATTTGTATCGTCAGGTAAAAGTTGTGCTAATTTTTGCCCTTCCTGTATTTGTTTTTGCATGAAAGAAGCCCAATCGAAAGGCATGGCTAATTCTCTTAATGATTTACCCGTTGGTGCAGTATCAAATACAATTACATCGCAATCGGGCTTTTCAAGAAATGAAACAAACTGGTCAAATGTTGCCATTTCTTCCATGCAGGGAGTGCTTACAACATCATTTCCAAATGTTCCGCTGATTTGCGACATCATACTATTAAGTCGTTTCTGAAAAACACCTTTTGCATCAGCAGGATTAATATTCAATCCGCATAAATTCGGAACATGGTTAATGGGTACTTCTCTATCTCCACCAATTTGCTGATTAAATACTGCTGATAAACTAACAGTTGGGTCTGTTGAGACAATTGTTGTTTTATAATTGTGGTCGGCAAACCATATAGCTGTTGCAGTTGCCAAGGTTGTTTTACCAACTCCACCTTTACCGCCAAAGAATAAATATTTTGTTGATTCTTCGGGTAACATAATTTTACATAATTCTTTATTCATAATTATTTCTCCTTATTAGATTTATTTTCTGTGAATTTTATTAATGCTTTCTTTATATCTTCAAGTTTTGGTACACCGTAAGAAACAACCACACCATTAATAAGAATAGCAGGGGCAACGGTTTTACCTTTGTTATTCATTTGTATCATATCATTCATTATTTTGCGATAAGCACCTCCGAACATAATAGAGGTTGCTGGCACAATTGTGATTTTTGCAATTATACCTGTTTCAGAAATTGCCTTATCTATGACCTTTCGTGACTGTTCGTCAAAAGCAACCATACCGGGAACACAGCAGGCTGCACTTATAATAACTACATTTAACATGATTAAGCGTTTAAATGTTTATACATTTCAACTTATTAAGCAAATATTTATCTGTTATCAACACATACGTTAATAAAAATTAGCAACAACTATCAATATTGTCTAATATTGATGTCAATAATCCTTTAATGTAGGATTTATTAATAGAATAATATACTTCTTTCCCTTCTTTGCGAGAGTTAAGTGCTTTTGCCCGCTTCATTAAATTTAAATGATGGGAAATTGTCGGACGAGACAAGGTGAAATTTTTTGCAATATCATTAACACATATTTCCTTATTAGTAGCAAAAACCATAATAATTTCCTGTCGGGTTTTATCTGCAAAGGCACGGAAGAGTTCTAAGCACTCCTCACATAAGTATATGTCCTTTTTTCTTTGTTTTGTATTTTTAATATGTTTAAGCATATCTACATGTTTAACGATACAAAAATATATTAATTAATTAAATTACAAATTTTTTTAGAGATTTTTTTATAAACACTTTAAGATGATATTTATCAAGACTTTCAAATTTGAGTGAGGTGGTAAATTTTGCTCTTTTGGTTGCCTCCTTGTGTTGGCTTGTGTGAGTGCAGGCAACCAAATGTGCAAAATAGCGTTGGCAATTCCTTAATTGCCCATCAGGCAAAAGAGGGAAGGGGGAAAAACAAAATAAATTCCTTCAAGTTGCACTAACTTATCAAAGAGCTTTAAACCTGTCAGACCGATTATTTTTTATTCAAATTTGCAATTGTCTGTCAAGTTGTACGGTCTTGTCGCCTTGTTGCTAACGAGTGGCGCTTGAATTTGGCGGGCATTTTCTTGCAGTCCATGTCAAACCGCTAAAAATTTTATTTATTGTTATTTGTGTCAAATTGCACATGTCAGCCCGCATAAATTTAAGCGTGTGTGTGTGCCTTGAATGGTAAATATAATAAAAGTTCTTTAAATGAATGTTTTAGAAC
>JBBAAM010000074.1:0-13729 GCA_041658245.1 Melioribacteraceae bacterium | reverse complement strand
ACAATAAACACAGTGTTTTTTTTCATCATTCTCACTTGTTTTGAGTTTCTTCCCAGTAACTTAATATCAAAGAACATCTTATAGCTATTTTAGCAACACTTTTTGACTATTATACCCAGAATGACATCTACGATGTCACTTCTCCAATCACAATTCCGGTTTCATTTATCTTATTTGAGAGAGCAAGAGTTTTATCAACATCATTCTTGTCTACGATTGCGATCAAACCAATTCCTAAATTAAACACTTCTCTCATTTCTTCATCTGTTACGCTTCCAACTTTTTGTATCAGCTTGAAGATAGGAAGCACATTCCATGCATTCCAATCTATTTTTAATTGTAAATTCTTTGGAACGACTCGTTTTGTGTTTCCAACAATTCCTCCACCGGTTATGTGTGAAAAAGCTTTCACGGAAATATTTTCTTTCAACTCATGTATTAGTCTTAAGTACGATCTATGAATTCTTAACAATTCTTCTCCGATAGAAAGTTCAAGTAGATCGTTCTTATCATTCACGGAAAATTTATCCAGCAGAACTTTTCTTGCCAATGAATAACCATTAGTATGCAGTCCGGTTGATTTATAACCAATTAGAACATCTCCCTTTTTTACGTTTCGTCCGTCGATTACTTTTTCACGTTCTACAAATCCAACTATAGTTCCCGACATATCATATTCGTTCTCATCATAGAGTCCGGGCATTTCTGCAGTTTCGCCGCCGATCAATGCAACGTTATTTTCTTTACATGCAATTGAAAAACCTTTAATGATTTGTTCAGCTTTTTCAGGAAAGAGTTTTCCGAGGGCAAGGTAATCCATAAAATATTGTGGTTCTGCGCCGCACACCGCAATATCGTTTACGCAGTGATTCACTAAATCTTGCCCGATTGTATCATGCTTATCCATTGCGAAAGCAACTTTTAATTTTGTGCCGACGCCATCAACGCTGGAAACAAGAACAGGATTTTTCCATTTGTTAAGATCAATTTGGTAGAAAGCGCCGAAGAGACCGATTCCGGAAAGAACATTTTTATTAAATGTTGATTTAGCAAGCGATTTTATCTTTTCAACTGTTTCATCGCCGGCTTGAATATTAACGCCAGCAGATTTGTAAGTAATAGCCAAGATTTCCTCAAAAAATTTCTCTCTAAATATAAGTATAAACAGGATAGTTTTTAATACTTGGCTTTTATGAAGAAATGAATTAGTTTATTTGTATAGAAAAGGGATGTACACGGAAGTTAGACAATAGAAGAATATTTTAACGGAAAAAATATGATATCGCAAAAAATAAAAAATAAAGCCATTATTGATAAAATAGGAAAAACACCGGTTGTTATTTTACCTCTTGAAGATTACGAAAACATGAAGGAAGAACTCGAAATACTCAGTTCAAAAAAACTTTCAAATGAAATTACCAAAGCACGGCAAGAAGTTCAAAAAGGGGAAGTGTACTCCATAGAAGAAATAAAAAGAAAGTTATTGTTGGATAAATAAAACGGTCATTTAATGAACGTTCTGTTTTCTAAAAATGCCTATCGTAATTTGGAAAAACTTGAGAAGGTAATACAAAAAAAGAATAATTGACAAAACTGAATTTTTTATTTTTCACAGAAAAATATGTGGGTACGAGATATAAAATTACTTTCTCCTTCACAGTTTGAGTTAATAGTAAAAGACTATTTCGATAGAACTGGTATCTCAGTTAAGAAATTTTCTGTAAAACATAATGAAAAGTTAATTGGCATGGATGGAGAATTTAATATTGATGTTACAATTAAATATGAAGCATTAGGCGTTGATTTTCTTGTTCTTGTTGAATGTAAAAATCATAGTAATCCAATTAAAAGAGAGCTGGTTCAATGTTTTAAGGAAAAAATTAATTCTATAGGTGCTAATAAAGGAATAATGTTTTCTTCTGCAAAATATCAAAGTGGGGCAATTGAATATGCAATCAAACACAGAATTGCTTTAATCCAAATTAGTGATGGTGGATTGAAATATATAAACCGCTCATTAGATAAAAGAGAAATTGTTAATAATGAGTTTATGTGTTGGTTGGTTTATGTGAAAGATGATAAAGTACACTATAATTCGGAAGGTAAATTTATTTATAAATTCATTCATGATTTTTTATTAAACAGTACCTGATACGATTTTAAACATTGTAAATTTATTAAATATAGTAATTATGAAAAGAATACATTTCTTATTAATCCTTATAATACTTATTTATTTTGATGTAGATAAAGTCAATGCTCAGTGGGTTCAATCAAAACTACCTAATGGCTCAGTGGGTAATGAACGGTATATTACTAGCATAGTTACTAGTGGACCAAATATATACGCTGGAACTAATAGTGGTGGATTATTTTTATCCACTAATAATGGGGATAGCTGGATCGCATCTGGTTTAACAGATCAATCTATTAACTCGATTGCAATTATTGGGACTAATCTTTTTGCTGGGACAAAAAACAATGGTGTTTTTCTATCAACAAATCAAGGTTCGAATTGGGTTTCTGCTGGTTTAAGTAGCTATAGCGTTACTGCTTTATTAGTAAATGGCACAAATTTATTCGCTGGAACTTATGGAGGGGTATTTCTTTCAACTAATAACGGTGCAAATTGGATAGCATACAACATAGGATTAAACAATACTAATGTTCATGCATTAGCAATTAACGGCAATTATTTATTCGCTGGCACTGATGGCGGAGTCTTTCTTTCAACTAATAATGGCACTAACTGGATTTCAACGGGTTTATCATACAAGTCTATCAAGTCGCTAATAGTTATTGGATTATATGTTTTTGCTGGTACTGATGGTGGCGAAGTTCTTCGAACATCTAACAATGGAACGAACTGGAATTATTGCACAGGATTTTCACAAAGACCAATAAATGCATTAGTTCTTAATGGCAATTATCTTTTTTCAGGATCTAATGGTGACGGTATATTTCTTTCTCCAAATTATGGTACAAGCTGGTTAGCGATTAATAATGACTTGAATTACACATGGGTTTATTCTCTCCTCGTAAGTGCATCTTATATTTTTGTTGGAACTGATTGGAATAGTATTTGGCGCCGTCCTTTATCAGATATTGTACTACCTCAATACACAGTAACTTTATTATCTAATCCTATAAATGGAGGTATTACAACTGGTGACGGTACATACAACTTTGGAAGTTCTGCAACAGTAACTGCATCACCATCACCAGGATATGTTTTTGTAAATTGGACAGAGGGAACTAGCACAATTTCAACAAATGCAAATGACACATTTACTATTGAAAACAACAAAACATTCACAGCAAACTTTTTATCTGCACCCAGCGCACCAATTGCAACTAATGCAACTTCAATAACTCAAACAAGTTTCAAAGCAAATTGGAATGCAGCAAGCACGACTACAAAATATTTTTTAGATGTGGCTATTGATGCTAATTTCAATAATATTTTATCAACATATAACAATAAAGATGTTGGCAATGTTACTACCTTTTCAATAACTGGTTTAACTGTAGCATCAACTTTTTTTTATCGTGTACGTGCTTATAATTCAGCAGGTGTGTCGGCTAATTCAAATACAATTACAATTACAACATTACCTAATGCGCCAACTGCTCCGATAGCTAAAGTAGCAACCAACACAACACAAACAAGTTTTACGGCAGACTGGAATTCTGTTAGCGGAGCTACAGGCTATTATTTTGATTTAGCTATTAATGCAAATTTCACCAATCTTCTAACAAACTATAATAATAAAGATGTTGGCAATGTTACCTCTTTAGCAATTAATGGTTTAGCAACTAATTTTACATATTATTATAGAGTTAGAGCATATAATACTGGCGGTACAAGTGGAAACTCGAATACAATAATTGTAAATCTAACTTCTGATGTTGAGCAAATTGAAAATGAAAAGCCAATGTCATTCAAACTTTTTCAAAACTATCCAAATCCTTTTAACCCAACAACAAAAATTCAGTTTGATTTACCAAAAGATGTAGTTGTGAGATTAAGCGTTTTCAACACACTCGGGCAAGAGATAGCAGTCTTAGTCAATCAGCAATTATCCGGCGGCACCTATTCAGTTGATTTTGATGCAACAAAATTGCCGAATGGAATTTATTTTTACAAGATACAAGCCGGTTCATTTTCACAGACCAAGAAGTTAGTTCTACTTAAATAATGTATGAGCGAATCGCCGATTCGCTCTACATTGCATACCAAGAAATTTATTTTAACAAATAATATTTATTTGAAAGGCACTTCTAAATCTTTACATATTTTCTTGGCGAGTAAGTCGTTGATTTCATTAGGCAGAGAGATTAATGGATTTTCTAATCACATTTTTATCAGATAGTAATTCGTTTAAGAAAAATTTATTAAATAAAAGGATTGTGAGTTAATAGTAAATATTATCTCACGCCCTGAACAATAAAAAAGTTTTTAATAAATCATTGGCATTTGTTACCGCCAGAGGCGGTCAGGTTCAAAGCTGCATTCATATTTTGGGCAGCGCTTTAGTAGACAACGCCGTTAGCTGTAAACTATTTGAAAATTTCGGAGTGTGAACCTGTTCTTTCTAAATACAAAGCGTCATCTGTGAGCCGGTAAATTAGGAGCCAATTTGGCTCAATATGGCAATCACGATGGTTTTTCCATTTCCCAACAAGTTTGTGATCTCTATATTTTGACTCTAATGATTGATTTTCGAGAAGTATTTCAATTATCGTTTCAAGTTGAGAAATATTTTTCCCTTGACTCTGGATTTTTTTGAAGTCCTTTTTGAACTGAGAAGAGTATATTAGTCTCAACTATTAAGTTCCTTGAAAAGCTGGGTTACATCAGAAACTTCGTGAAGCTCTTTACCATTTTCAGACTTACGCAACGTTTCTTCGGTTAATTCGTTGGGAATTTTAATTTCAAAAGGTATTCCCTTGGTTAAAGAAACTTGTGTCAAAAAAATGGCAATTGCTTCAGACATTGAGATGTTCAGTTTATTAAGAATTCTCTGAGCTTTATTCTTTACGCTCGGATCAATTCTGGCTTGTATTGTCGCTGATTTATTCATTTTGTTACCTCAAATACTATGTAATTACAATTACAATACAAGTATATGGTTTATTTTTATCAATGGCAAAATTACAGCTAACATGTTCTTCTCCTAGGAGTCCTTCTGCCAAGCTGCCCGCCCGTCTAAGCTGGGTAAACTTTCTTCTATGCGGTCGGTTGTGGTTTTTCTCCGTAGGAGTCCTTCGGATAAAATCGGTTTGCAAAGTTGCCATTAAATTGTGATTTAAGGAATGAGAGAGACAACAAATTTTTTTTATCTGAATTATCGTGATATTGCAGGGTCGAGGTAGTCTCGACCCCACAGCTAATATTTAATTGAAAGGCACTTCTAAATCTTTACATATTTTCCTGGCGAGCAAATCGTTGATTTCATTAGGCAGAGAGATTAATGGATTCTCTAATCACATTTTTATCGGATAGTAATTCGTTTAAGAAAATTTTATTTGTTTCCAACACAAGCTGAATAGCTTCTTTTAGATTTTCCCTAAGTTCTTCAATTGTTTCTGCTTGTGTATTTGCACCTGGAAGTTCTTCAACAAAGCCAATATATCCTTCAGAGGCTTTTTGAATTATTGCAGTGAACGACATATTCATTTCCTCTTTCATTTAATGCAATAGTAATGACAATATTACTAAAAAGAAATTCAATTTAATTTAATAAAAAAGAAAGAAGTAAGAAGCGAGAGGATATAAGAGAAAAGTCTAAAAACTCTTATCTTCAATTTCTAATCTTTGACTTCTCAATCGAATTAACGTATTGAATGTCAGCAACCTTTTTCCGAATTTTAGAAAGTATTAAATGATGGACAAATGAACATCAAACCGAAACCGAATCATAAAGTTTATCTTGAAACCCTCCGACGGATGAGCAACGAACAAAAATTGCAAAAAGTTTTTGAACTATCATCTTTTTCTAAAAATCTTTTCCGGGAAGGATTAAGAAAAACTTTTTATGATCTCAGTGAAGAACAATTCAACGAATTATTTTTAAGAAGAATAAAGAAATGCTACAACAGAGACTATTAGAAAAAGTTACTGCGTTTCTCAACAGTAATGATATAGGATATATGGTTACAGGTTCAATTGTCTCAAGCATTCAAGGCGAGCCAAGAAATACTCACGATATTGATATTGTGATAGAACTGAAAATAGAAAACATCATTTCGCTTCTCAATGAATTTACAGCTCCCTGTTATTATATCTCTAAAAATAGTATTGAAGAAGCGATAGCGAAAAAAGGAATGTTCAATATTATTAATACCGAAGAAGGAGATAAGATTGATTTTTGGTTATTGAGTAATGAAGATTTCGATGGTTCCAGATTTTCAAGAAAGATTGAGGTTCAATTTCAAAAGCTGAAGTTTTTTGTCAGCACGCCTGAAGATACTATCTTGGCAAAACTAAGATGGGCTAAATTATCCGGCGGTAGTGAGAAACAGATGACAGATGCTGTCAGAGTTTACGAAATCAACTATAAGAATCTTGATTTTGATTATCTAAAGAATTGGGTTAGTAAATTGCAGATACAAGTTGAATGGCAAAATCTTTGCAAAGAAGCTGAACCATTAGAATTCTAAAACCAATTCTTGCTTCTCATCTCTTGCTTTTCATGTTTGACCTTTCCCCAACACTCAGCAACTTTTCTAAATTTTTAATAACTTTGAACCCGCAAAAATTGAGTATGTTTGATTTAGGATGGAAGAATATCTATTAAAAAATAGGGAAAAGGCGATTCTCCGGTTTGTTATCCACCAATTTATTCTAACAGCAAACCCGGTTGGCTCGCGTAACGTTTCGAAGAGATACGATCTGGGATTATCCCCAGCTTCCATTAGAAACGTTATGGCTGATCTGGAAGAATTGGGTTATCTTAATCATCCTCACACTTCTGCAGGAAGAGTTCCTACAGATAAAGGTTACCGTGTTTATGTTGATTCACTTATGGATCCTCCTAGACTAGAAGAAAAAGTAAAACAAATTATTGATGCTAATTTAGGTTCTGCAGCATCTGAAACGGAAGATCTTCTAAAAATTACTTCAAGCATTTTAAGTGAACTGACGAATCAACTTGCTATGGTAACGTATCCCAAATTTGAACAAGCAATTCTGGAAAAAATTCAGATCGTTCAACTTTCATCAACAAGGATTTTAGTAGTTGTAAGTGTTCAATCGGGATTAATAAAAACTATTACGCTTGAAATAGATGCAGAGGTAAAAGAAGAACAGATAGTAATAGTCCAACAGTTTTTAAATGAGCGTCTCTCCGGATTACGTTTTTCGGAAATAAGAAATACAATTGAAGAGAGAGTTAAAGATTTTAATTCGGAAGTTTACAGACCGATCATTCGCGTTTTCCTTGATTCGGTTGATAAAATATTTACCGACTTAAGCAGTGAAAAAGCAATTATCTCCGGTACAAAAAATATCTTGATGCAGCCGGAGTTTGAAGACTCACAAAATTTTCAGAGTGTTATCGAACTAGTTGAGAATAGAGATATCATCATTCACATTCTCGATAAGAATAAATCCATACCGTTGAAAGATATTACCATTACAATTGGAGAAGAGAACCGTGATGAAAAATTATCAGAATACAGCATGATCACCAAAGAATATAAAATCGGCGATATGACGGGAACACTTGGAATTATGGGACCAAAGAGAATGGATTATTCAAAAATTGTTGCCGCCGTAGTCTATATAGCTCAACAACTAACTCAAGAATTAACCAAACACAGATAGAAATCTAATTATGGAAGAGAAGGAATTGAATAAAGAACAAAATACACCGCAAGAGAACGAAAATAATATTCCGATCGAGAGAGAAGATACGTCTGAACTAAAATCAGAAAATCAGCAGACAGAGCTTGCATTAAAAATTTCAGAACTGGAATCTGCAATTCAAAAAATTGCTGAGTTAGAAAAACAAAACTCGGAATTGAAAGATACATTATTAAGAAAAGCAGCAGAGTTTGAGAATTATAAACGCCGCAATGAAAACGATCAACTAAATATCTTAAAATATGCTGCTGAATCCTTCATCCGAAATATTTTATCGGTTTATGATGACCTTGAACGATCACTACTACACATAGATGAAGCTAATAACTTTGATTCAACAAAAAAAGGATTGTTGTTAGTTTTTGAAAAGTTTGGAAAAATTTTAGAGAATCAAGGTGTAAAAAAAATAGATGCAAAAGGTAAACCGTTTGACGTTCATCTTCACGAAGCTTTAATGCAGCAGCCGGCAGAAGGAGTTGCTCCTCATACAGTATTAGATGTTCTTGAACCGGGTTATATGTATAAAGATCGTGTGTTAAGACATGCAAAAGTAATTGTGAGTTCGGAAACTGCTTCCAATGAAGAAATGAATTCCGAAAACCAATCAGATGCTAATCAAGAAGGATAAGTAGAGAATGGCAAAAAGAGATTATTATGAAGTCTTAGGTGTTGGCAAGAGTGCATCACAGGATGAAATTAAAAAAGCTTATAGAAAACTTGCTATGCAATTTCATCCGGATCGAAATCCAGGAAATAAAGAAGCAGAAGAAAATTTTAAAGAAGCTGCAGAGGCATATGAAGTTCTAAGCAATGATGAGAAACGTGCAAAGTATGATCGTTTTGGCCACAGCGGTTTGCGAGGCGGGCAAGATTTTCACAGCTACACAAATGTAAATGATATCTTCTCACACTTCTCGGATATTTTCGGCGGAGCTTTCGGTGGTTCATCTATCTTCGATGATTTCTTCGGCGGCTCTTCGCAGCAAAGATCGCGTCAACGTTCAACCGGACAGCCCGGCTCTGATCTAAAAATCACCTTAAAATTAACTCTTGAAGAAATTGCTGCCGGCACTACAAAAAAAGTTAAGATCAAAAAACATAATAAGTGTACAACTTGCAACGGAACAGGTGCAAAAAGTTCTTCTGCATTCAAAACATGTTCGGTCTGCAGCGGTACCGGAGAAGTTCGTCAAGTATCGAGATCAATATTCGGTCAGTTCGTTAACATTGCACCGTGTAACAATTGCGGCGGTACGGGAAAAATTATTTCCGAACCATGCTCTACTTGTTCCGGAGACGGAAGAGTTCAAGATGAATCCACAATTAAGATAAATGTTCCGGCTGGTGTGTTCGATGGAAATTACATGACGTTGCGCAACGAAGGAAATGCAGGAAAAAACGGCGGACCTGCAGGCGACATAATTGTAATTTTCGAAGAGTTACATCATGAATCTTTTACACGCGATGGCGATAATGTAATTTATGAATTGTTCATCAGTTTTCCTGAAGCAGTATTAGGAACTGAAGTTGAAGTCCCGACATTAAACGGAAGGGCTAAATTAAAAATCGAACCCGGTACTTTACCCGGAAAATTTCTAAAGATGCGGGAAAAAGGAATTCAACATCTGAACAGTCATGGCGCCGGTGATCAGCTTGTAAAAATTAATATTCACGTTCCTAAAAATGTTACGGCAAAAGAAAAAGAAATGTTGAAAGAGCTTCAGAAGCTGCCTAACATAAAAATTAGCGGTCAGCAGTAAAAAATATCTCCTATTTTTCTTTATTCAGCCAATTAATAAAACGGGGGGTTGATGAAAGTATTAGAGAAGATTTCAAAGAAATTCGGTTTTACCCGCACAGAAACAAACGTAATTATTTTCATCTTGTCTGCTTGTTTAATCGGTCTTGCCGTAAATATTTTTAAAAACATCAAAAATGATCAATCTTATCTTGAGTTTGATTATAAAAAGCAAGACAGTCTTTTCAACGCCGTATCGAATGAATCATTAACAGGCGATTCAATAAAGAATAAAGAAGAAAAAAAGATTGATTCTCACCGTGAACTTTTGGATTTTACTAAAGAGAAATTGACGAAACCTAAAGTGGAAAAATCAACTTCATCATCGAAGATTATAAATATCAATACCGTGACAATTTCGGAATTGAGTTCATTACCCGGCATAGGTGAGAAAACAGCAAAAGGAATAATTGAATTTCGTGAGAAGCACGGTAGAATTAAGAATATAGACGAACTTCTTAAAGTAAAAGGAATCGGCAAAGCAAAATTAAGTAAGATCAAAAACAGAATTTCAATCGAATAGTTATGGGGGAATAACAATTATAAATTATAAAGAAACCAATGTTTAATAATCATGCAGGAATAAATTTAACAGAATCAAAACTGCAACTTGTTGAGATCTGCTATAAAGAGAATTCATTTTATTTAGAGAACGTTGAACAGGCTGTTCACTTTGAAAGTTTAACCCCCGACCTCAACGAAGATAAGATCATCTCTATTCTCAATGAATCATATATTAAGATCACAAAGAAAAAAAAATTAAACTCGAAAAGTATTTCATTTGCACTCCCAAATAATTTTTTCAAAATTTTTGAAATTCCCTACGAAGAATCACTTGTAAAAAAAGATTTGAACGAACACTTCCGTTGGGAGATTTCGGTACTCTATCCCCAATGCGATAAAGATAATTTTTATATACAGCATGTTGAAGTTAATAAAAGCACGATTCGCACTGAAAAAAGAGCAATCATTTTTGCAATAGATAAGAACTTAATAACTGCTATCAACAAATTTTGTATTCAAAACTCTCTAGAGCTAAAATACATTGACAATGTCCATCTTGCATCGAATGCATTTCTATATTTAGATAAACCTCAAACTGCGAATGAAATATCTCTCAGCATTTATATTGATTCAAAATATTCTTCCTTGTCTGCAATTGAGGGAGTATTCCCGTTCTATTTTAAGGTTTTGAATCCCGAAGCACCAAATATGTTCGATGAATTAACATCAGCAGCAAATAAGTTGAATGAGTTCAATCTATCATTGTGTGATTTCAAAAAAATACTGCTTTATGGACAAGACGTAACCGGTGAATTTGAAAACAAACTGAAAAATTTCTTTGGACTTCCACTGCATAAAGTTAATCCATTTGAAAGATTGAAAGCAGAAGAAAGTTTGCTGAACAATCCGCTCTATAAATTCAAAAACAATTCGTTCACTGCCGCTACTGGCATAGCAATTAGAATTGTCTAATGAGAATCATAGCCGGAAAATTCAAAGGAAGAACTATTAAATTTCCAAATTCAAAGTTAGTTCGACCTACCACAGATAAAACGAAAGAATCAATATTTAATTATCTAGTTCACTCAATGGATTTTGGTGGAATAAAAGTTTGCGATATTTATGCCGGATCAGGCTCGCTTGGCTTGGAAGCATTAAGCCGTGGTGCAGATGTTGTTCATTTTGTTGAGAAGGATTTTCATGTTTCAAAAATGCTGCAGGAAAATATTTCATCTCTTAAAGCAGAGGATTCATGCAAGGTCTATAGAATGGATGCAGTTCGTTTTTCAAAAACGACTGATCATGAAAAATATGATTTGATTCTTGCAGATCCGCCGTTTTTTAAGAACGAGATTCATCTGGTTGTAAAAAACATTTTAGAAAAAAAATTTCTTAATGATGACGGACTAATAATCGTAGAAAGATCAGTTCAAACTAAGAAAGAAGATCGAGAAGCTTTTAATATCGAACCATTCAAACGGTTAGGCGATAGTTTGTTCTATCAATTCGGTTAATGCAAAATTACTTTCATCAAATGATTTTTTATTGAATCTAAAGAATTATATTTTATCAACAACTAAATCAGAGAATTATCATGGCTAAAGTAATTTATCCCGGAACATTTGATCCCGTAACAAATGGTCATATTGATATTGTTAGTCGTGCCGTTGAACTGTTTGATCAGGTAATTGTAACAGTAGCCAAGAATCCCGGCAAGACAGCTCTCTTTACTGTTAAAGAACGTGTGGAAATGCTGAAGGAAAGTTTTAAGGATTTGAATAAAGTCGTTGTTGATTCATTTGACGGTTTGGTCGTTGATCATGCAAGAAGCTTAAATGCAATAGGAATAATTCGCGGACTTCGTGCTATTAGTGATTTTGAATATGAATTTCAGATGGCATTAATGAACCGTAAACTTGCCGGAGAGATTACAACAATTCTTTTGATGCCGCATGCAAAATATACTTATCTAAATTCAACAATAGTCCGTAACCTTGCACAATTTCACGGCGACATTTCGGAATTCGTTCCGCCGCATGTCTTTGAGAGATTAAAGAAAAAATTTAACTACAAATGAGTTAATCTTTTAACAGTCTCCTTTTATCAAATAGGGAAATAGAATATGCACCTGCAACTGCTAGATTGGATTATCGTAGTTGTATCTCTCTTAATTTGTTTTGTGCCGGCTCTATTTTTTGGCAAGAGAGCAGGAAAGAACACATCAGAATTTTTTGCCTCAGGCCGTTCTGTTCCATGGTGGTTAGCCGGACTTTCGATGGTTGCAACTACATTCAGCAGTGATACTCCAAATCTTGTAACAAACATTGTTCGTACAAATGGCGTTTCGGGAAACTGGGTCTGGTGGGCTTTTGTGTTAACAGGTGTTTCAACAGTTTTTTTCTACGCACGGTTATGGCGGCGTTCCGGTGTAATGACCGATCTTGAATTTTATGAACTCCGTTACTCAGGTAAAGCCGCAAGTTTTGTCCGCGGATTTAGATCAGTCTATTTAGGATTTTTCTTTAACTGCATGATTATGGCAACAGTAAATCTTGCTGCTTGTAAGATAGCAGGTATATTATTTGGCTTTGATCGTTGGCAGACGCTTTTGATTGTTGGTGTATTAAATGTTGTCTTTGCAACTTATTCCGGTTTGTGGGGAGTTTTAGTTATTGATATGATTCAGTTCTTTATTAAAATGACAGCAGTAATTGCCGCGGCTTATTTTGTTTTGCAGTTACCGCAGATCGGAGGACTTAGCGGACTTGTTGATAAACTTTCAAATCTAAAAGGTCCGGGCGGAATAAATTATTTAAATATGCTTCCGGATTTTTCCAACAATTGGGATATAGCAATAGCAATCTTTATAATGCCGGTTGCAGTTCAGTGGTGGGCGGTTTGGTATCCGGGTGCAGAACCGGGAGGAGGAAGTTATATTGCCCAAAGAATGCTTGCATCTAAATCGGAAAAAGATTCTCTCGGTGCAGTTTTGTTTTTCAATGTTGCTCACTATGTTCTAAGACCATGGCCATGGATTCTTGTCGGGCTTTGTTCAATAATTATTTATCCTCAGTTATCGGATATACAAAATGCTTTTCCAAATCTTGATCCTAAATTACTTGGTCATGATATAGCTTATCCTGCAATGTTAAAATTTCTTCCGGTTGGATTTATCGGTTTAATGGTTGGCGGATTGATAGCTGCTAATTCATCAACAATCTTAACTCATCTAAATTGGGGCGCCTCATATTTAGTTCATGATTTTTACCGGCGATTTTTACGTAAAGATAAAAGTGAAAAACATTATGTATTAATGGGAAGAGTTGCAACAGTTGTGTTGTTTTTTAGCGCTTCTTCGCTTGTATTTTTCTTGGATACTGCTTATGACGCTTTCAACGTCATTCTTCAGATCGGTGCAGGAACCGGATTACTCTATTTACTCAGATGGTTTTGGTGGAGAATAAATGCATGGTGCGAAGTTGTTGCAATGGCAAGTTCATTTTTCATTTCGATACTTATGCTGATATTAAACAAAACCGGAATACATTTTAGTTCTCACA
>JBBAAM010000073.1:0-14195 GCA_041658245.1 Melioribacteraceae bacterium | reverse complement strand
CGCGAACCTTTTACAAGAATAACCGAGTTCTCTATTTCTTCGTACTGTAAATAGAGAGATAATGCTTCGCGAATGTGAAAGTGGATTGATTTTACTTTTTTCTTTCTGAGTGCTTTGTTCAAATGCTTCATCATATTACCGGTAGTAAGAACAAATAAATTTTTCTCCGGTGAAAAAAGTTTTGCCAAATCTTTATGTAGTTTTTCCGATTGCTTGCCGAGTTCGAAAATATCCCCGAGTACAACGATTTTTCTTTTATGCGTTTTGATCTTTTTAATTAGATCTACTGCCGATTCTACCGAAGCCGGACTTGAATTATAAGTGTCATCAATAACAACAGCATCCTTAAATTTCTTTACTTCCAATCTTCCATGAACTGGTTTAATATTTTTTGTTCCGTTGAGAATTTCTTTACCAGTCAATCCAAGTTTTAGCGCTACAGCGGAAGCGGCTAAAAAATTTTTCGCGTTCGATTCACCATAAACAGGAAGAGTGGTTTCTATCTTTGTTCCTTTGTATGATATTTTAATTTTCGTTCTGCCGTCATTTGTATAATCTAAAATCTTCCCTTTTACATTTACCGAACCATTAAATCCATAAGTGATCTTATTCCAATAATTTTTTGAATGTCTTTTTATTATCGGATCATCCATATTCAATAAAACAGTTCCGCCATGCATCTCGGTAATATCAAGAAGTGCAGATTTTTCTTTATAAACTCCTTCACGGTTTTTCAAGAATTCCAAATGCGAATCACCGATATTTGTAATCATTGCGTAATCCGGTCTGGAAATATTTGCTGAGTACTCAATTTCATTAAAATGATTCGTTCCTTGTTCGAGGATTAACGCTTCACATTTTTTATTCGTACCTAATATTGTTAACGGAACGCCGATGTGATTGTTATTGTTCGCCTCCGTTTTAACAACATTATATTTTTCACTAAGTAGAGAAGCAATCATTTCTTTGACCGTTGTTTTACCATTACTTCCTGTGATTGAAATAACCTTTGCCGAAATTTTGTTGCGCCAAATTTTTGCAAGCTCGCCATATGCTCTTGTCGTGTTATTAACAGCGACTATGGGAATTTCGAGGAAGCTAAATTTCTTCAACTTCCTCGAATCAATAATTACCGCTTTAGCCCCTTTCTTAAGAGCATCGAGAATAAAATCGTGTCCGTCATATTTTTCACCTTTAATTGCAACGAACAAACTTCCTTTTTTTACTCTGCGCGAATCAATCTCAACATTCGATACCGGCTTGAATTCATCGGGATTGTAAATCACCGCAGATGAAATATTAAATAAATCCTCGATCGTAATTTTTATCTTGCCCATTCAGTCAAATATTTTTGTGCAAGTTCTTTATCAGAAAAGTGTTTTCTAACACCGTTAATTTCTTGATAGCTTTCATGACCTTTACCGGCAATGAGAATAACTGCATTGTCTTCGCTTTCAAATATTGCAGAACGAATTGCTTCTTCTCTGTTCTCAATAACTCGATAGTTATTCGACTTGATACCTTTTAAGATTTCATCAATGATAAAAAATGGGTCTTCAGTTCTCGGATTGTCCGATGTTATATAAATTCGATCGCTCATAGAAGCTGCGATATCACCCATGATGGGGCGTTTAGTTCTATCGCGGTCTCCGCCGCAACCGAATACGGTGTATATCGGTCGCTCTTCTTTAACAATATTATGAACAGCTGTAAGAGCCTGTTTGAGTGAATCGGATGTGTGTGAATAATCAACAATAACTTTTTTATTTTTCTTTGAGATAACTTCAAATCTTCCGGGTACCTGCGGAGTATTTTTAATTCCATCAATTGCAATTTGATAATCTATTCCGCTTACAACTGCGGTTTCAAAAGCAGATGCCGCATTGAAAGCATTAAAATGTCCGACCAGACTTGTTGACAGATGATAATCTTTTCCTTTCCAACTCAAATCAAAATTTGTTCCCTCGAGTGAATACGTGATATTTTTTATTCTGCATGAAGCAGTCTCGCTTATTCCGAAAGAAAACTTTTGCGCTGATGAGTCTTTTATCAACTTGGATGAACTATTATCATCTATGTTATAAATAATTTTTCCGATAGCAGGAATCATATCAAATAAAATTTTCTTCGATTCAAGGTAGTGTTCAAAAGTTTTATGATAATCCATATGATCGGATGTGATGTTTGTAAAAATTCCGGTTCCAAAATTCAAGTAATCTACTCTGTTCAATCTGAGAGCATGGGAAGAAACTTCCATGACACATTGCGAACAGTTTTCATTCACCATTTGCGCTAATAAAGAATTGATCTCATTTGATTGCGGAGTGGTAAGCAATGTCTTCACTTCGTTTTTGCCGATATAGTTAGCAATGGTTCCGATTAATCCCGTTTTAAATCCGGCTTGTTCAAAAATATTCTTTACAAAAAATGCTGTGGTGGTTTTTCCTTTTGTGCCGGTAATACCGATCAGGTTTAATTTCTTTGATGGTTCACCGTAAAAAATATTTGAGAACTCAGCAAGCGATTTTCTGCTGTCTTTAACAACAATCTTAATACACCCTGAGTGAGAAAATATTTGGTCCGGAATAGCTTTCGGATTTTGTAATACAATAGCAGCAGCACCTTTATTAATTACGTCGTTGATAAAATTATGTCCATCAGTTTTGAATCCTTCAATAGCAAAAAAGAGCGAGTTGTTAGATGAAGTGTGTGAGTTGATTGTTATATCGGTGATCTCTTTCAGTTCGGCATTGCCTACAACTTGAATAGTTTTCACCTTATTTAACAAGTCAGAAAGCTTCATCAGTTTGAGCTCGCAGTTACTTTTTTTAATAGTGGTTCACATTTAAGTAGACAGACAGTACCCGGAATTATATACGATCCCGGTTCAAGATTTTGCCAAACAACTTTGCCAGTTCCAACAACTTTATATTGCATCCCTATTTCATTTAAACGTGCTATTGCATCTCTCATTGATTGATTGATAAGATTAGGCATGGTCGTTGGATTCTCATTATAAATTTTTCTTGTAGAAATATTTGTTAATGATTTGTCTCCAACGTTTGAAAATGATACTGATTTTGTCTTAGGTGCAGTTTTAATATCGGCAACAAGCTGATCTATTAAATTTTGCTTTCTTTCAATTTTCTTTTTGTTAGGAACTAAACTCAGATTTGTTTCGATCATTCTTTTTGCGACCTCACGGAAAATTGGTGCTGCAACTAAACCGCCGTACTGACCTACTTGAGGAGCGTTGATCAGAATAAAACAAATAACTTTGGGATTTTCCGCGGGAAAATATCCTATGAAGGATGAATTATGCTGCTTACTTGAATATGATTTATTCACAAGTTGTTGTGATGTTCCGGTCTTACCGCCGACAAAAACATCCGGCAGTTGAGCTTCTATACCGGTACCATGTTCTACAGATCCAACCATAAAATCTTTTATTAAATCCGAAGTAGGTTTTTCGATAACAGTTCTAATTTTTTTTGTTTGATTTTCCAATATGACCTTACCGTTTTGGTCTGTAATTGATTTTAAAATGAACGGCTGCAATAATGTTCCGCCGTTAACTATTGCGCTAAAGGCAGCAATCATTTGAAGCGGTGTAACGGCTATCTCATAACCAAATGAAATAAATAGTTTTGTTACGGCAGAAAAACTTCCCGGTTTTTTTAGAAGTCCGTTAGCTTCACTTGGAAGATCAACAGATGTTGCATTACTAAATCCGAAATCGCGTAAATATTTATAAAGAGTTTCATCATCAATTCTTTCTGAAAGTTTCGCCATTCCAATATTACTTGATTGTTCCAGCACTTGACGAATTGTAAGGTTTTCGTACTTGTGAGTATCTTGAATCTTTACGTTCTTGTAAACGAATGTTCCGTTCTCTGTATTAATAACTTCATTCTCTTTTGCTAATCCGCGATCAAATAATACTGACATGATGATTGCTTTAATAGTTGATCCAGGTTCGTATGTGTCGGTAATAGCTCTGTTACGTCTTGAGTCTGCAGGAAATAATTCATAGTTAGCCGGATCAAAATCGGGTGAATTTGCAAGAGCAAGAATTTCTCCGGTATTAGGATTCATTATAATTCCAACAGCAGATTGACCGTTATATTTTTGCAGTCCGGTTGATAATTCTTCTTCTAAAATTTTTTGATATGTTTTATTAATCGTTAAGTTAATGTTGTTTCCCGGTACTGCTGCTTTAGATATTTTTTCATCAATCGAAAGAATTCTTCCCATTACATCACGTTCGTAATTATACATCCCGTTAGTTCCAGTCAATTCATTTTCGTAAACTTTTTCGATTCCTTCAACTCCAACCATTTCACGGTTAACGAATCCCAATACATGCGAAGCCAAACTTCCGTACGGATAAATACGGGTAAAGTCCTCTTCGGAGAAGAGTCCTTCAATAACATTCTTTTTTATTTGGAAAGCTTTATCCATAGAAACTTTTTTTTCCAGACAAACATTTGTAAATCCATCATCAATTATTTTTTTATAATATTCTTTCTGTTTGCCAAAGACACGGGAGAAAACGGAAACAACCGAATCAACTCTTTGCGGCGTCATCATTCTTCTATCCACATAAAATGAAATATTATCCATTGTATAACTAAGTACTTCTCCGTTTGCATCTTTGATTGTGCCGCGTTCGGCTTTAACTCTCTGCGGTTTATTCTGCTGTCTTTCTGCAATAAGTTTATAATATTCATGTTTGGAAATCTGAATCGTAAATAGTTTCGCGATCAACAGGATAAAGACAAACAGAAGTAATCCGGTTATTATTAGTGCGCGCGAGTTAATCATATTTCTGACTTAATAATTTTTCAACTTGTTTAATTTGATCTTTTGATACTGAAATTGTTTCCAAATTATTACTAGGACGGATAAGACCGATTGAATCCTGAGCATAAACAACAATTTTTTCTTCGGCTGTCCATTTTTGAATCTCTACCATTCTTCCTTCAACTAAGTTGAGCTTTACGTTGAGAGAATCTTGCTTACTTATTTTTAGTCTATTCATTCTTTTAATTTCTGTTACAGCCCCTACGTAAGTAAAAAGTAAAATTGCAACAGCCGTAATAATTACAATAAAATTTTTAAGTGATGATCCTTTTTTCATTAAACTCTTTCTGCGACACGCATTTTAGCACTGCGAGCTCTACGATTAATATTTATTTCTAATTCATTAGGTGTTAATGCTTTTGTAATCTTTTTTAATCTTTGAACTTTATTACAAATACAAATCGGTGTTCCGGGCGGACAGATACAATCCAAACTTTCATACCTAATTTTTTCTTTAACAATTCTATCTTCAAGAGAATGATATGCCAAAACAACTATTCTGCCTCCCGGTTTTAATAGAGTTACTGACTTATCTAAAAATATTTTCAATTCATCTAATTCATTGTTAACAAAAATTCTTAATGCTTGAAAAACTCTTGATAATGTTTTCGTATGAAATCTTTGAGGCGTAATCTGTTCAATTATTTTTCTGAGTTGAGATGTTCGGGAAAATTTTTCTATTGTTCGAAAGTTGATAATTTTCTGAGCGATCATCCTGGCATTTTTTTCTTCACCGTATTCAAATAGGATTTTTGTAATCTCTTCTTGTGAAAATTTATTGAGTAGATCTGATGCAGTAATTCCTTTTTCAATATTCATCCTGAGATCAAGAGCTGCATCTTCTCTAAAAGTAAATCCGGATTCAACCGAATCCAATTGAAAAGAAGACACTCCCAAGTCAGCTAAGATGCCGTCAAAACCGTCAATGAACTCAATCTTTGATATTGAATCAATGTCTGTAAAACTTGTCCGGTAAATTGAAAACCTTTTATCACTGCTAAATTTTTCTTTACAGTATTCAAAAGCATTAGAGTCTTTATCTGTAGCAATTAATTTTCCGTTGCTGTTTATTTTTTCTAAAATCTTTTCTGAATGTCCGCCAAATCCCGCAGTACCATCGAAATAAATTCCATCTTTTTTTGTTACTAAATAATCAATGCTCTCTTTCAAAAGCACAGGTACATGAAAACTCATTTCGGTTTTTTCTGCATTATCTGTTTTGCAATTTCAGCAAACGGTTTTGTGTTCTCTTTTTTCTGATTTTCATAAAGATCGGGGTTCCAAATTTCGATCTTCTTATTTTGTCCAAGAATAAAAACTTCCCGTTCTATCCCGGCAAATTCCAATAAATTTTTTGGGACTAATAATCTTGATTGAGAATCAAGTTTATATTCTGCAGCTAATTCAAAAAGCATTCTTTTGAAAGCAGCTTCTTCAGGATCAAAATCATCAAGTTGATTTACTCGGGTTAGTACTTCTTCCCGCCAAAAATCTTGAGGATAAATATCAATACATTGAACAATTCCGCGAGTCATTACAAAAGTTTCGTTCGCAGATTCGTTAACATATTTTTTAAAAATAGAAGGGATACTTATTCTTCCTTTTGCATCAACAGAGTATTTAAAACTACCTATGAACATTGCTTATCCACTATTTGGGATTATTAAACACTATTACCCACCCAGATGTAAAATAACTGTTTTTCATTGGGATTGTCAAGATTATTTTTGCAAAAAATGAAAGAAAAAGGGGAATTATGCTTAAGAGACAATTAGGGCTTTTGGAAGCTGTGTATAGAAATATTGAAAAGTAGAAATGGACTTTGGAAGGATAGAGCCACCTGGCGGATTCGAACCGCCGACCTGCTCATTACGAATGAGCTGCTCTACCAGCTGAGCTAAGGTGGCTTATTAAGAGAAGATGGACAATGGCTGATGGATGATGGAAAATAATCTACATTAATCATCAAACATCAACCATTACTTTATCTCAATTTCTTTTTATGACGATTTTTTCTCAAGCGTTTCTTACGCTTATGGGTAGCCATTTTGTGGCGTTTTCTTTTTCTACCGCAAGGCATTTACATTCTCCTTTTAATGTGTTTTAATTAATTCTTCTGCTTTTTTACCAATCTCATTTGATGGATTTATTTCTACAGCTTTTTTCCACCATTCAACTGCTTTTGCGGCGTTTCCAGCTGTCATGTTCACAATACCTAAATTTAAATGTGCAATTTGATGTCTTGGCTGGTACTTTAATGCTTTTTCCATCGCAGTTATAGCTTCATCATTCTTCCCAGTTTCGTAATAACAAACTCCCATGTCAACAAGTACATCGGCATTTTTTGGATCGAGTTTTAAATAATCGTTATATCTCTCGATAGCTTTTGTTTTCAGTCCAGAATCATTTAACAAGTGTGCAAGATGTAATAATGTTTCTTTATCACCCGGATTTTTCTTTAGTGTTTCTTCATAAGAATTAATCTGTTCTAGATTATTTAGATCTACTCCTGCGTGAGTAGGATTATTATTGTTCAATTGAGACGATGTAACAGAAGCCGGATTATCAAACATTCCGGAAGAATATATAATCACTCCGCCTGCCATCAACAAAAATAAAATTAAGTATATTAGTTTTGTTGACGAAAAAGTTCTTACCAATTTTTCTTGATGACTTGCCTTTTTACTTTTTCCTTTTTGATTATTTTTTTTTGTCTCGGAAGAATTAGATAATGAATCGTTCTCTTTTTTGTCCAAATGTTGTTTGTCATCCATTGATTTTACAGCAACACCACATTGAGGACAAAATTTTACTTCATAATTTATTTCTTCACCGCAAACTTTACATATAATCATTATTAAACTCTCTTAGAATTTATAAAACACGCTAATCTTTAACTGAAATATCTTTCATGCCCGAATCAACAGCAGATTTGAAATCTTTAGAAAACTTAAAGGTCGGAACATAATGTTCGCCAACGTAAACTTTTTCGCCCGAGCGGGGATTACGAGCATAACGAGCTTTTTTCTTTTTTACTTTGTAGCTTCCAAAACCCCTAATTTCAATACCTTTTCCTTCCCTCAATGATTGGATAACAGTATTTAAGAATCCTTCAATTATCGCTTCGGTTTCTAGTTTTGTCAATCCGGTTCCGGTAGCAACTTTTTCAACTATATCGGCTTTCGTCATCTCTAACCTCTAATTTTAAGCTAAGTTACAGTAATTGCGAAGCAAAAAATATTAAAAAGTCGAACCAAAACAAATAAATAGAACGACTTTAATTTTTTAAAGCATCATAATAATCTCACTTGTGATTTATTGTTTCACTTTAATACAAAAAACAGACTTAAATATTCTAATAGATGCAAAAACAGCTTGAATTCATAATATTTCCAATGGTATAACATTTGTTTTAATAAGTAAAAAAGGAGATAAAGAAATGACCCTTGTTCCAATTATTTATACATGTTTATTAATATTTTCATCGTTTCTTTTGTTTGTTTTTATTATCTCTTATATATCATACAAAGCAAAAGCTGTGGTGAGATCATCACATAATGTTAAACCGATATCAAAACATCAATTAGCATTTGCTGCCTATACAATACCAATAAATTATCGTACTGTGGAACCGGTTGTAAAACAGAGACAATCAAGTCTACCAACTACTATTAACAATAATTTCCCAGCTAAAAATCATATAACTCAAAATATTGTTACTAGAAACACAGAAAGGCAGAATATAGATCAAGACGATTATAATACAAGATCGAACCCAGCAGAAAAGTATTATAAGAATAAGCGCTCAGTAGATTATGATAGTAATACTACTGATCGGTTTATTGAACAGCGTAGGTTTGAAAGTATGAATGAAACCAAAAATATTAATACTATGGAAGAAAGAAATAACTATGAGGATTTACCCAAACATGAATCTAACTTAGCTGAAATGAATCTATTAAATTATTATAGTGATAATAATGATTATGAAATGGTAGCACTATCAGCTTCACGTATTAGGAAAGCAATTTGAAGTTGAGCCTTCCTGGTTAGTTTGTAGGAAAAATATATTTTAATATCTTTCCTATATGAAAATCATACCAATAAATTTTGTGTTAATTATTGTTGTTGTATTAACAATTTTTGCATTGTCTTTTTTATACTTCTCATTAAGAAAAAAACAAAAAAGAGTTGATGAAATCCCTCAGTCAAGTCCTGTACAAGTAAAGAACAAATCCATTCCCGACAAAAAAGAGAACTTGCAGTCCGTATCTATCCCGCGCCTACAAAAGCCCGTACATATTAAGAAAGAGAAAAAAATTGAACCCTTGAACAAAATTGAATCTGATATAAAAAAAATTAAGTATGATAAAGTCAGTAAAAACAATAAAAAGAAATTAATTCGAAATAGTAGATTTGAAGTATTGAATTCTATCTCTGGTAATAATGATGATAGAAATATTAAAGCAGGAATAAATAAAGATGAGACTACAAACCTAAAGTCGTTAGGCGGCAACATTTTAGATAATTATTCTGATGAAGGAAAAAATGATATGTTTACTTTGAAAGTGAAAGACCAAAATAATAAATCTAAAAACGAACATTAATTTTTGATCTTTTGAATCATTTCTGATTATTTACCATCTAAATTACGGACAACTAAAATTCGGAGAAATAATGATCGAAAAAAAATACAAAATCGAAGGAATGACCTGTAATCACTGTGTAATTGCTGTTAAAAAAGAATTATCAAAATTAAATCTTACAACAATAGAAGTAGAGATAGGTCTTGCAAAAGTAAATTTTGATGAGACTAAGGTAAGTCCATCAGAAATAGAAAATGCCATATCTAATTCCGGGTATAAAGTTCAGCAATAAAAAGGTTTGCAATGAAACAAATAAATCTGCCTGTGGAGGGTATGACGTGTGCAAGCTGCGTAACACGTGTTGAAAAAATTATTGGTGGTTTTGAAGGTGTTAAAAATGTTAGCGTTAATCTTGCAACAGAACATGTTACTTTTGAACTTGAACATGATAATATCAATCTTGATTCAATTGCAAAAGCAGTTGAAGATTATGGCTACAAATTAAAACTAAATTTGAACGCTCAAAAAGATTCACAACATTTAGTCCAGAATAGTATAGAGTTGGAAACAGATAAATATTATGATCAAATCAAAAAAGATTTTCTTTTAGCTCTGATTCTAACACTCCCCGTTTTTATAATTAGCATGCTGATAGATTATCCCTTCTTTCAAAACATTTGGAATTTTTCTGCAGATATAACTCATAAGATTTTATTAATATTAACAACGCCAATTATTTTTATTAGTGGAAAAAGATTCTATAAGATTTTTTGGATTAACCTAAAACATTTTTCTTTTGAAATGAATTCGCTTGTTGCAATCGGTACCGGCGCTGCATACGGATACAGTGTAATTGCAACTCTATTTCCGGAATTAGTTTCATTTCACCGTGAATCACCCCATGTTTATTTTGAAACCGCCGGCGTTATTATCACACTAATCTTAATGGGTAAACTACTTGAACACGGTGCTAAACAAAAGACTAATTCCGCAATTAAAAAACTGATAGAGCTAAGACCAAAAACAGCAAATGTTCTGATCAATAACAAAGAAACTGTTGTAAATATTTCTGATCTAAAAGTCGGAAATGTTGTAGTAATAAAACCCGGAGAGAAGATTCCTACAGATGGAATTATTGTCTGGGGAAATTCATCTGTGGATGAATCAATGATTACCGGCGAAAGTCTTCCCATAGAAAAGACAATCAATTCAGAAGTAATTGGCGGTACAATAAATAAAAACGGTTCGTTCAATTTCGAAGTAACTGAGATTGGAGATAATACTGTTCTAGCACAGATAATAAAATTGGTTGAACAAGCACAAGCTTCAAAGCCGCCGATACAAAAATTAGTAGATAAAATTGCTTCCGTATTTGTACCGATCGTAATTGTTATTGCAATAATTACATTTTTGATTTGGCTGTTTATTGGCGGTCATAATTCTTTCAGTCAAGCTCTGGTTAATTTTGTGGCTGTGCTTATTATCGCTTGTCCATGCGCGCTGGGATTAGCTACCCCAACTGCAATAATTGTCGGTTCAGGTTTAGGAGCATCAAACGGAATCTTGATTAGAAATGGCGAAAGTCTTGAACTCGCACAAAATATTTCCACAATTATTTTTGATAAGACAGGAACAATCACTGAAGGTAAACCGATTGTTTCTGAGATTGTAGTAAATAATATTTCAGAAGATGAATTGATTTACTTGAGCGCTTCCCTCGAATCAAAATCAGAACATCCTTTAGCGCTTGCAATTGTTGAAAAAGCGAAATCAAAAAATATTTCTCTATTACAACCGGAGTCGTTTCAAAACTTATCCGGTTTTGGATTAACAGGAATCGTAAATAATCGTTCCGTGATAATCGGAAACCTAAATTTGATGAGTGAGTATTCAATCAAAACAAATGCAATGAATAAACATTATGATAAATTAATTGAGAGCGGAAAAACAATTGTATTCGTAGGCGTAGACGGAGAATTGAAAGGATTAATTTCTATTGAAGACAAATTAAAATTAACCTCTGCGGAAGCAATAAAAGAATTAGGTAAAATGAAAATCAAAACAGTTATGCTTACCGGAGATAATTCTAAAACTGCAAAGTTGATTGCAGATAAAGTTGGAATTACAGATTTTAGATCTGAAGTTCTACCGGGCGAGAAAGCAAATATTGTGAAGGAGTATCAGAGTAAAGGTGAAATAGTAGCAATGGTTGGAGATGGAATCAACGATTCACCCGCGCTTGCACAAGCAGATGTTGGAATTGCTATCGGTACCGGAACAGATGTTGCCATTGAAACTGCACAGATTACTTTAGTGCAAGGAAATTTATTAGCAGTTGTTAAAGCAATTAATCTTTCGAAGAATACGATTAAAACAATTAAACAAAACTTATTCTGGGCATTTGTATATAATATTGTTTTAATACCATTGGCTGCTTTAGGAATGCTTAACCCGATGATCGGTGCTTTGGCTATGTCGTTAAGTTCAGTTTCAGTTGTAAGCAATTCACTGCGTTTGAAGAGAGCAAAAATTTAAAACCGTCATGCTGAGTGTAACGAAGCATCTCAATAAATGAGACTCTTCACTCCGTTCAGAGTGACAAAAGGAAGCAAAATGAAAAACTACGAACTACAGAAAAAACCTTTCATCGTTCCAACGAAAGATGGAAAATTGATCGAAGAACATTTTGGTGAGGCAAGCATTAATGCCGGCGATTACAGTTTTGCACATATGATCGCTCCCCCAAAATGGTCCGAACCATTTCAAACACCTGAGTTTGATGAGATTACATATATTATTAGCGGTAAGAAAAAATTTGAAGTTGATGGTGAAGAGATAATTTTAGAAAAGAACCAATCAATTTGTGTGAAGAAAGGAAGTCGTGTACGCTACTCAAATCCTTTTGCTGAACCATGCGAATACGTTTCTGTCTGTGTTCCCGCATTTACAATCGAGAGAGTTAAGAGAGAATAGAAATAAATATAGAAACCCAATTTCTTAAAGAAATTGGGTTTCTAAAAAATTATTTACGCGGTAATCTTTCTAAATAAGAACTTGTGCTGAGAACTCCAAACGTATTTATTTTTTTTAATTCTTCTAAAGATTCACAATTCAAATAACTCATTGCACTTTTTAATCCATCCGATATAGCATTGATAACACTCTTCACGGCTCCTTTGTAGGGAACCATTGTTTCTTCACCTTCAATGAATTCCCCTTTCATCTTAACACCGAACGAAGCTGAGCCACGATATTTTTTCCAAAGCTGATCGCTGTATTTAATTACTTCTCCCGGAGTTTCTTTTGTTCCTGCAAGCATTCTTCCTAGCATTACTGTATCTGCACCGGAAGCAAGAGCTTTTGCAACATCACCAGGACTCTTAATTCCGCCGTCCGCAATTAATTCTATTTTTAATTTTTGTTCCTCACGTGCAAAATAGGTATCTAATACAGATGAGACTTGCCCAATTCCAATTCCCGTTTGAACTGAAGTAGTGCATACGCTTCCTCCACCTATACCAATACGAACTGCATCAGCACCGGCATCAACAAGCTGCTTTAACGTTCCGCCATGTGCAATATTTCCAACAATAACTTTTACTTTATATTTCTTTTTTATCTCTTCGCATTTATTAAGGACATGAGCATTATTTGCATTTGCAGTATCAATACAAACAATCAAATTGTTAGCTGCGATTTTTTCCATGAGCCGATCTTCTGCAGTTAAGCTAACCGAAACAGCTTGAATGCCTTCAATAACATTTCCATTTGAAAACAATTCGTTTAACGAAGAATCAAACCTGTTCACAATTCCAATGCATCCAGAATTAGAAAGCTCTTTCGCCATTGCAATCCCCGTTACTGTATCCATTGGACTAGAAACAATGGGTACAGTTAATTCTTTTCCAAGAAAGTTTGATTTTATATTTACTTCCAATCTGGTTTTTACTCGCGATATTTCTGTTGGGATCAAACTGATATCATCATAAGTAAGAGAAAGTGAATAATTGTTTAGTTCATGTTTCGAATAAATCTTCATTTGAAACTCCGGTTTAATCCAAAAGATTCTTGTTGTTCAATATTTCCGGAGTTGAATCTATGGAATTTTTCTTCTCAAATCTCATAGTAATGCAAAATTTTTATCAGTCATTTTTTTAATGAATGAAATTCTATAACTTGCATGAAACTTTTAAGGATGCCTTATGACTGAACAGAGTAATTTAATTGGCTGGAAATTTCCGAAAGAATTTTGGCTTGTAAATTTTATGGAACTGTGCGAACGAGCAGCTTACTATGGATTTTTCATCGTCCTCACTCTTTATTTAACAGATATTGTTGGATTTGATGATAAAGAAACCGGAATTGTTGCAGGCGTTTTCTTTGCCGGTCTTTATCTACTACCTCCTTTCGCCGGCGCAATAGCAGATAAAATCGGTTTCAAGAATGGATTAATACTCGCGTTTGGATTATTAACTATCGGTTATGCGCTCCTCGGAATGTTTCATGCTAAAGTTCTAGTACTATTATTCTTGTTTATCATACTTGTCGGCGGCTCATTTATCAAACCACTAATTACCGGAACAGTTGCTAAACTTACAAACGAGGAGAATCGCGCTCGTGGTTTTGCATTATTTTATTGGGTAGTTAATATCGGAGCCTTTTCCGGAAAAACCTTTGTTCCATATATTCGTCAGGGTATTGGCGTGGAATACGTAAATTTCTTCTCCTCGGCAATGGCTTTTGTTG
>JBBAAM010000072.1:0-14256 GCA_041658245.1 Melioribacteraceae bacterium | reverse complement strand
ACACTGTCTATTCCTATAAATAAATCTAAGTGGTTCAATAATAGTGCAATTAATGAAATGAACATGCTCTTTTGAATCTGAAATCAGTATACGCCATTTATGCGCCATTTACGCCATTTATAAATTCGTAGAACGCTCCTTTCCTTACGCCTTTTCTTCTAAGGACTCCTCTACTTACAAGTGAATCTAAGTCCCTTACTGCAGTTCTTGCCGATGTACTATTGATTTCCTGATATTTACTATTTGTTATCCTCCCATTTTCTTTAATATATTTCATTGCTTGTATTTGCCTTTCATTCAAACCTAGTGATCTAAAGTATTCCAGATTGAAAATATTCTTTCTGAACTCCACAAAAAAGCCTGACATATCGTAGTAGTATAATGGTTGTGGTATTCCAGCTTCGGCACATTCTTTAATCATTTTCAAAGTTCCACGACCCCACGATTCAATGTAGCCGCTTCTGAAAAGTGCATTGGCGATATCAGGATTATAGGGTTTTGATGGATGTTTGGTTAAAAGACTTTCAATTGTCCAATTCTCTGGTAATTGCCCTTCGTTCCAAAAAATGATTTTATCGATGTAAACGCTAATCTGAATGGGTGCACCGCCCGAATAGTCTTTGTGAGCAATTGCATTTAACAGGGCTTCACGAACCGCATCTTTCGGATATTCAAATTTTTCGACTCTATTGATCCCCTCATAACTAATTTCGGCTTTGATGTATTTGGTAAAAAGCAAATCCATTGCCCTTTCAATCTGTTCAAATAAATTACCGTGTATTTCGTCCTGAAATTTCAGGTCATCATCTGTTTCAAAATAACCTATTTTGATGTATGCTCCAGTTATAAATTTTAAGGGCTTAGGATGAAATAGCAGAATAGCGGCCCGTTTTAAAAACTTATTTTCTTTTAATTGAAGGTTTTCAATCAAAAGTTCGTTAGAGTCAGTTAAAACATCTTCTTCAATGCGTTGGCTTTTGAGAGCTCTTTTGCGAAAAAAGTCAAATGTCTCTTGCTTTAATTCTGCTACCGAAATATTTGGTACTGGTACCCCGTCCCATCTTTTACCTTTACGTTGCAAAAGGAATTTATTTAGTGCTGCCCCTTTTAATTCCTGCTTGGTAGTTCCACTCCGGTAATGGTACTGACCTTTGTAATTAACCGGATATGGATATGGTTCTACAATAATCTCAATAAAATCACCTTTGGCTGTTTGGTGCAAATTAACATCGACCAATATTCCTAAGGTATCCTTCACCTTATTGGGAATCTCTTCTAATAATCTTTTGGCATCTCCTATAGGAACTATTTCTCCTGCATCATTCTTCCCGATGAAAATACTCCCGCCATTGGCATTAGCAAAACCACAAATCCATTTAAGGTATTCATCCTTCCACGTTTCCTTAAATTCTATGCTTTGATTTTCAGACATATTCTTATTTTAAAAGTTTTTTGTAATATCGGTTTCTCTGCTTGAACATTTTGTCAAAATAATCAATTTTTAAATCCCTGTGGTTTTTGGTTGAATAAGCTTCCATACAGAATTAAGAAATTTGCTTTTGAAAGACTTTGAAAGCTTCTTATCACTTCAAATTGATCAAAAAATGGCTCAAAAGTAACTGGATTCAGGAAAGCGGAATCGCTGTTTTGAAGAGCTTTGCCGTTTAAAGGCAATGCAATCAGATTGCCAAGTCCTTTCCCTGTATGAAAATCCTGATTGGGAAATAACCTGTCAAAGCTTGGTTCTTTTTCGAAGTGTGAAATAATTGAAGCTTCTCTTAATAGTTCAAACATCAATTTCCGTGTTTGTTCTGCCGGAAGGTTTTCTTCGAAGAAAACCCATAGATGACCACCATTACCCGAACGGGAACGTTCAATATATGCTGGTATATCATACTTAATACATGTTGAATACAGTTTTTGAATTGATTCTTTCCAATTCTCATCGTCAAAATCGGCAGCAATAAAATGAGAAGTATTATCTTCTAGAAGCGGATAAATGCCAAATGTATCCTGTCCCATGAAATGGCGTAAAACTACCTCATTGCTAAAAGGCAGATACTCTTTCTTTGTATAAGTTCCTCCAGTGGCCGTGTGCTTCCTGTAATCACTCCAATCAACCTTGTACGCAGGCATATAACCACTTTTACTATCTTTTTCCCAATGGGTAGCATATACATCCTGCCTGCCATGAAAAAAGGATTTGAAAAAGTTTATATTTTCAGGGGAGAAATTCATTTGAGCGTCTATCTTACCCATTTTGAATAACATTAATTTTTTTCCAAGTCATCGAGTGAAAGAGGATTTGGCTCTATGCCAAAGCAAATACTAATGCTATGCCCTGTTCGGCTTTGGCAATGTGAATGCAAATCTCTTAGCGGTTTCATCACTTATAATCTCTTATAATCTCTAATAATTACTTATTATTTTGTACTGGTTTATTAGAGTTTATTTCGTTGATTTCCAGCAAGGTTTGGTGTCAGATCCAACATTAATAATCTTTTTTTCTCTTTTAAGTTCACTTAAAATATTAGAGATTTTATTAGTCTTTTGTTTATCATTTAGAAATGAAATAATATCTTCCCGTATTTGATTTTCTTTGTCGGTCATTATAATTTATTACTTCAATTTTTTAAAATTTTTATTTCCCATCAGCGATTTCATTTGTGTAATAGCAATGCTGTTGAGTTGTTTCAGGCGTTCACATTGCTGCAAGCCCTGATGAATAAGCACAGCATTGATGCTTTCTAAATTAGATAAAACCACCAACTGCTCTATGCTTGCCATATCACGAATATTACCTTCAGCTTTTGGGTTTTCATCACGCCATTGTTTGGCAGTCAGTCCAAACAAAGCTACATTAAGCATATCTGCTTCATTGGCATACACAAAATTTATTTGGTATTTGGTTAGTTCTTTTGGAATCAGGTTTTCTTTGATAGCATCTGTATGAATGTGGTAGTTAACTTTGGCTAAGGTTCGTTGCAGGTTCCATTCTAACTTCAAACGGTCGTTCTCATCTTCTTTGAGTCGTTGGAATTCTACAATAAGATAAAGCTTAAACTCAGAAGAAATCCAGGAAGCAAATTCAAAGGCAATGTCTTTATGGGCAAAAGTGCCGCCATATCTTCCTGACTTGGAAGTAATTCCTATTGCATTGGTCGCTTCAATCCACCTTTGGGGTGAAAGAACAAAGTAATTACTGCCGGCTTCATTTTTAAACCTCTCGAATTCGAGAGGTTTAAAATCCGGATTGCAGAGTTTCTCCCATAAACCAATAAACTCAATAGTGCTTCTGCTGCGCATCCAATTGTTTATTATAGCAAAAGGTTCTGCATTGTTTCTGGATTTTGCAATGTCAGTAAGAGATATATAGTCGTTTACTCCTTGCGAAAGAAGTGTGATTTCTGTTCCTTTTACAATGATTGTTTTGGTTTTATTCATTGCCGTGTTTATTAAAGGGCATGAGTTTGTCAGGTTTAAATCCAACGAATTCAATGGTTTAAAAAAACTTATTTTATCACTAACCAGGTATCCAATTCAAAATTGTCAGCTTCGTTAATTCGTTTTGATTTTGGAATTAGCAATGCACATCTGTCATAGCCTGTAATTTTCTGGCTACTACGTTTATTAAATACTCTGCTAATTTCGTCAATCGCTTTTTTTAGAAGTTCGGAATATTGTTTCATGTCCTCACCTTGTTGCGTTTCGGTATTAAACAAGTCGCACAGTTCCTCAAAAGGCTGAGATGCCAGCTCGATTAGAAGTCTATGTAATTCCTCTTGTTTGCATGCCCAAAATTATTTTTATCCTTCAAATATTTTAATTTCTTCAATCTTTTGCAATTTTTGCAAGTGGCTGATCTGTAAGTATTGCAAATGTGCTTATATCTTTACTTTAGATAACCTTAATGTCAGGCATTTCATCTGAAAATTCTTGATCAATTAGATTAATTTGTTTTCGAATTATTTGCCTTTTTTCAAATGCTGGTATTAAACAAAAGTTATTAAAATCTTCTTTATTAATATCTGAAGCACTATCAATATGGGGAAAGAGCAATTTAAGATATGCCGTAGCAATTCTTTTAACAGCATTCGTATCCCGAGTATCAGCTTTAACAGGTATATCTAATAGGTCATTAACAATCGTCGCATAAATTGGTTTGTCTCTTAATTCATGCATAATTTCAGAAAAATACTCTACGTTTAAAGTCCATCCATTAATTTTCAAATCTTCATTTATTCGAGGAAGTTTCCATCCCTCAATAAATCCATGAAATCGATCTAATAGAGCAGATTCTTTAAATGTTTCTGGTAAATCTGAAAAGTATTTAGACTTAATTGGTTTTTTATCTTTTGATAATGTGATATTCCCCATAATAATCAATCCTGCTTGTGATATTATTTTTTTATCAGCTACTGTTGTAAATCCACTTTCAAGATAACTTTTCAAAGCAGCTCGAATTTCTGAAGGATCGGAAAATACAATAGTTTGAATCTCATCCATCGTAATGAAATCGTACAATTCTATTGCACCTCTCGATTTTTTTGTCATATCATAGAACAATTTAGCTCGGGTCACTTTACCTCCACTAATCATCCACCCGTATTTGCTAAGATTCCCGAAAATATATGATTTGCCAGTTCCTTTTGGTGCTAATTCAATCATATTCAACCGTGGTTCTAAGAAGATTAACAGCCTGCTTAGAAACATCAATTTTTGTGATAATGAATCGAAACCAGCAGGATTATACTCCATTGAACGAATTAGCAAATCAACCCATTCGGTAATAGTAAATTCTTTACGAGCTGCTTTATAGTATTCGACATCAACTTTATAAGGTTTAAATGCTTTGTAGCTAATAAGTTCAACATATCCTTTTTCTTTACCTTCTGGTGGTTGATAGACTAAAGTAATAACTCCCCAAAGTTCTCCATCTTTTAATTCTTTACTCTTTTTAGCAACATGGTCAGGTATTCTTCCTTCACTGGATTTAATTCCCAGATCAGGTATTGAAAAAAGAAGTTTATCATTCTTTAAATCAGTTTCTACAATAAACCTTGTTAATACGGTAACTTCTTCCCTATGAGTGCGTAATCTGTTTTTGAGATCATTATCCTTACTTGGGATATGATCTTCTAAAAACTTTAAAACACCATTTCGGTCAAGAGAACCATAACTATCAGTATAACGTTTTATTAAGAAATCCTTAATAAAAGATGGTAAGTTTTTCCCTACGAAAACACTGTAATTCTGAGGAATTTTTATAACTGATTCGTCAGGGAATGCCTGTTTTATTTTTTCGTCTAATTCGTTCAAAATAAATCCTCCTGTATTAAACCTGAAATTATGTTAATTGTAAATGTTTTCTCTGTATTCTCAACAATCACCTTTAGTTCCACTTTTCCTGAAAGGGATTTGTCTATTTCAGCTACCCAAACATTGTTATCTTCTTTAAAACCTAATTTTTGAGTTTTACCAGCTACAATTATTTTTACAAATTTGGGGGTTGGGGAAATTTCAAATAAAACGAAAGGGTCACTTTTATGGATTTCAGTATGATGTATTGAAATTAAATAATCTCCCCTGTAAGTTTTTTTCTTGTTAGAAATCAAAATTAAAGGAACCAATACCTCTTCTGGGGTACACCCTCCATGTACTTCTCGTAACGGCTTTTTACCAAGTGAACTATGTTTTAATGCAATTAAATAGTGTTTCTCATCCATTTCAGATTTGTGAATTAAGTAATCAGAATCTTCAGTGTGTTCTTTACTACTAACTTCAATAAATCTTCCTTCATGACTATCATTTTTACCATACTTTTTAGATTCAAATAACCTGGATAAGGTTGTCAATCCATGATCTGATACTATTGCTACTGTTTGATTTGAATCCAATGTGAGGTTTAAATCAATTATATTTTTTAACTCATTGAATTCGTTGATAATAGAATTTGGATAGGAATATAAATTATTATGCACAAATCGATCAAAATCCTGAATATACTTTGAATCTGAAATCCGGTTATGTTCTGTACTTGTAGGAAGATTTGCTACCCCAACAATGTTTTTAATGACCTTCAGTTCATTTCCACTTTGATTAATATAATTTTCAATAAATGCTGTCCATTCAACACCTAATGCATCTATCCAAAAAACTTTGTCAACTTTATTAGAATGTATAATACTTTGGATGGATTCAAAGCTATTGTACCAATTGTAGAATGAAATATTTGTATCATTTAATTCGGAGATAAGTTCAATTAGTCTAGTGGTAACATTATTTGTTATCTTTGATTCTTTATACTCCTTAATATATTCATAAACCCATTCTTGCTCTTTCTCGATATTATCAAAGGTAGCTGTAGAAAGGTAATTGGAAATATCAGGATAGCGTTGAGACAATATTTCTAAGTTTGTATCTTGTTTATTTGCAAAGAATTCAAAAATAAGGTCCTTCTCAATTTGGAGCAAACCGGTTGTCAATAATAACGCCTGGTCACTATCAGGCAAAGTTTTGATTTTACCTTTTAACTCATTAATGGCTTCATCACATAAATTGACAGGCTTATGGTAGGCGAACTGTTTAATTAGTTCAAAACGATCATCAATAAACTCCGCTTTTGTTTCCTGTGCAAATATTGTTAGAAATAAGTTTCGAAGAAGTGTATGGTCAGAATAATCGGATATTGATTCAAAAACCTTAAAGATATATTTTTGTTTTAAACACTGTTGTGATAGAATAAAATTCTTTAAAAGCCATTTTTCAAATAAATTATCCGTTTTTAGCCAAATATCCAAAATAGTCTTTACAGTTAAAGTTGTAACCATAAAGTAGTTTTTAACGAAACTATTAAAATTGTCAAAATCATTACTTATTAAGTCCAAAAGCTGATTCCAAAGATTTCGTTCATTCTCAACAAATAATATAGGAATCTCCTTTTTGTAGATTCCTTCGATAAGCTCTTTAGGATTATTAAACTGATAGATCGAAAATATTGTGTCTGGCAGAGTGTTCTTATAGAACAGATTTAATGGTTTTGAACAACAAACCACATTGCAAGGGCTTCTCATTTTCCAGAATTTTAGCCATTCCTCAGTATTCTCAAGTAATTCATAGTTCTTAATCTTGCTCTTTAGCTGATTTGTATATAAGAGTACTTTTATAGAATTTGGATCTTCTTTGGAAATACCCCAAATAGGAGCACACTCATATTTTCTCGAGAAGCTTTGAAAAAACTCTTTTTCAAATCTTTGTTCAATACCAATTAATGGTAAATAGATTCTCCTTGACAAATCTGATGAGTTTTCGATTAGAAGTAATCTGTTAAAAAAGTTCTTGAAATCTGGCCTTGAGTAAAAGCGTATAATTTCAGAAAAAGGGACAACGGCAGTGTTGTCTTCCAGACTTGACACAACATGTATTAATGAGTCTTTGGTAATCCATCCATCAGGTTTAGGTAAATCCCTTTCTAAATGATAAATCTCAATATTTAATGAAGCCATCTTTTCAATCAGAAATCTGAATGTCTCAAATCTTTGAAGAAATATTAATCTGACCGGGAAACGTCTGGATAAGATATTTTGCGTTTTCTTGTCATAAATAATTTCAGTAATTAAACCTTCAATATCTTCAAATTCTTTGATTCCCATAGTCTTTTTTAACTAAAGTATTTATTAAAATAACTTAGTAATTGAGGATTTTCTTCCAGAAGTTGAACAATTTTTTCTTTCAATGCTTGTTCTCCAAGATTAAAATTTTTAATCCTTGCAATAATTGCTTCCCTTTCAGGAGCCGAAATGGGGATTGGGTGCATGGGATTTCTGGGATCATCTAGTAAATTTTGAGAATTAGGTAGTAAAGGCAGGATTGTTTTATTCTTGTTCTTATCCCATTGATAAACTCTCAGTTTTACCTCATCTTCTTTCCAGTAACCTACTTCCTCTTGTAAGTTTTCAGTAATGTACTTGGTTATTTCGTCAAAATTATCTTCTGAGATTTTAATTCCTTCATCAACACTTTGAAGGAATTTTAAAAACCCTATGTGGAAATTAATTGGTTTAAGAGTCAATTTTAGTTCTAATTTGAAATCTTTGATTTTCTCTAATACATTTGAAATAATGGTTAAATCAATTTGTTCTTTCGGGTTACTAATTAAGTTCAATATTTCATCAATAACTCCTGAAAGGCCCTTATCTTTCGAATAATATTTTAATGCCCATATTGGAAATTTTGCAACTGTTTTAAGATAATCAATGATTGCCCATCTTGTATCAGTTATACTATTACAGTCTTTTAAATCAAATAGATTAGAAAAGATCTTCTTTAATTCACGTTCTTCTTTGGAACCAAATCTAACATTTAATTTGTTTTGGTTTTTACCTTCTTGCCAATAGCTAAACATGTAACTAACTAGGTCCCTCATCTCGTCTTTCTCAATTGGGCGACCAACATCAGCAGCATAGATTTCACCAATATAATTTCTCAAGGCAAATCCCAGAAGTGCCATGTTTGGCATATTTGTATAAATTCCATAAGGTGCTTCTGTAAGGTATTTTAACTCATCACCAATGTTGAATGTTGAACGTTGTTTAAGTTTATTTAATTTTGAATTTATCTCGGTCTGTATGACTTTAAGACTATGATTATCCTCCGCATCAGGTTTCGTAGTTAATGATTCAGTAACAATATACTCGCCCTTAGAATCCTTCAAAAGATATTTAAGATAGACATTGGGACCGTTTGATGTTTTTTCTTCAAGTTCATTTCTATCATCAGCAAAAATGAAAATCTCCGCTGCTTTAATTGCATTTTGAAATTTCCAAACATTCGCATTCCTATACAAATCACTAATATTGTCGATTCCTTTAAAGAATATAGTCGAGCTATATTGTTTATTAATTATACCACCAATTTTGTCAGCAAGATGTTTTTCATCTTTATCCCGAAAAACTACTTGCATATACCTTGTCCGTATGCGTGTAAACCATTCTTTTACCTGCTCTTTTGCATAGTTTTCATAATTAGCAGATTGCTCATTGTATCTGTGATTCTCACTGACTTGTTTCCTGGCAATATAATCAATGAATTTATCGTAGTTTTTTTCAGCAAACGGTTCTTCTACAATTACAAATATTACATTCTGAAAATCATCTTCCGTTGCCAAATCTTTAATTTTGGGGATAGTTATCAGATTATCATATTCTCCTTTGGGCATAAAAACAGCCAACTTTATGGTGAATGGCTTATCGAATGCTTTATTCAACCTATTTCTCAATACATGTTCATTTTCAAAATTTGATGAGAACAAAGCAATTTCTGATTCCCTAAAAATGTTATCTCTAAAAATGTTTTTTTCAAATTCTTTATCAACCGATGAATACTTCAATATAGAAATAATATCCTTAAACTCATTTCTGATCTTATCTTTTTCTTGCTCGATTTCTCTGACAGGTAAAGAAGAAAACTCAATTAAAAAATCCCCACCAGGTGTTTTGGTTATTATCCCATTTTCATCAATAAAGGCAAGGATTTCTGATATTTCGTTTTCAAAACCACAACCTGTAAAAAGTGAAATAATGTTTTCTATGGAAGGAGTAACTGGCCTTCCTTCTTCACCAGTTACTTCAATAACTTTGAATAAAACATTCAGAAGTAAGATTCCTTTAAATACTTTTGTACAGTTTTCTCCATTTTTTTGTACTCTCAATATATTTAGTCTATACTTATCAAGTACCTGATTAAATCTCGACTCCTGATCGTTTTCAAAAGCATTAACAAAGAAATCCCAGAGATAATCGGCTGTAAGTAAAAGTTCTCCTTTTATTTCTTTTTCAAGGAAGCTCTGAAAACCAAGTTTTTTGTCATATATAAATTCAAAAATACTCCTATTGGTTGATCCCAAGTTTCGTGCAATAAATACTGATAAGAAAGCTGAATAGGGATGTATTGGGAAAAGGTCTCTGATTTTCGTCTTGGCTGTTGCACTCTGATTGTTAGTTAGACGATTAATCAAATCGTCCCATTGAGTTGAATTACTAAATACCTCATTTTGTTTTTTATTCCACTTTTTTGAATCAATTTTTTTTATGGTAGCTGCTATTATATGATAAGTAGTAATAGGCTCCATTCGATATTGAAGAATATGGAACCTGTCATTCATTCTATTTAAATCTTCCTTACTCACGGAATAGACGTTCGGAGTTCTGTGACTTATCAAATAAAAGAAAATATTATTTTTTTCACTTAATTCAGCAATATTTTGAATTTGGTTAATAATTCCTGAGTTGATTGAGTCCATTAATGAAGTAAATTCATCCCAAAAAATAATTATTCCAGCAGCAATTTTTTTCTTAATTATTTCATTGTTAACCTCGACCAGCCATTTTGATATTTCTTCGTATGAAAAATGGATGCCCTCTTTTATGAAAGTATTCTCGACCACCCTAAAAAACTCAATATCATTAGAATTTAGCTTGTTAAGGATATCGCTCTTATCACTAACCAATATACTTAATTCATCATTCCTACTTATAACAGCGTCCCAGTTAATAGGTGAATTCTCAACTTTATCAATGAGACGATCGAAGTCACATTTTGTTGAAATATCAATACCAATATTTTTTAATGATTGTTTAACTGACCTTTCAATTTGTAATGCAAAGGTTCTGTGTTCAATAATATTGCCGACTCCTTTAATTACAACTGGCAATATTTTTTTGTGCTTTCTAAAATTATTCAGTTTTGCTTTTAAATTGGCATCATCAATTCTATCTGCAATATATTCTTCAATTAAATCTGCTTCGTCCCACAATAAATGCTTTACTACTGAGGCTGCATGACTTTTGCCGGTTCCATAGGAACCCTGAATCCAGATAGACTTTCGTAAGCTAGGGTCTCTTGTGTCTATAGCAGAAAGAGTTTTTCTTAGGACCTCATTAAATTGCTCGTTTGGTATAAACTGTTTCCAATAATTTACTGTTTCATTCTCGATATTGAAAACAGGGTGAAAATATTCCTGCAACCCAACAATTTCTGAATATTTCATATTGCTTTTATTTATCGAGTAAAAGTTTAAGCACCTCCAAGTACGTCAAATCTTCTCTTAAAGAAATATTGTCGAGTCCCATCACTAAGTCGACCTGTACAATTCCATGCTTGTTTTCCTGCAGCGTCCTCAAAATGTTTTGAAATCGTTCTTTTGATATTCCGAACTGCTTGTATATACCCTCCTTTTGTTCAGATTCATAAAATTCTGAAACTCTAAAATTATACCTATTCTTATCTTTGGCATAGCGATAAAGTGAATAGGCTACAGCAATTGAGTTTACATTTTCATGTGGAATTTTTCTGATGATTGTTATAGAATTTTTCTTTTGAACATCCCAAAATTTAAATTTTGTGCCAAAGGGACTTTCTACAAACATATTAATCAATGATGCCAATCCATTGAGCTTTGTACTATCCTTAATATCAGGGAAAGAGTTCTTTAGAGTCGATTCCAAATCTTCTCGGTTTAGTCCAACGTTCCAAGCAATATCTCGATTGTACCAATTAACTATTGTCGAGTTATAGATTAAATTAATCCATATAATTTCCCAGACCAAATCAGAGTTGTTTTTAAATTGTTTCTGTAGTATTATTCCAATTTCCGTTATTCTTCTGTCAGAATTATTTATTATTTCGGAATCTTTTAGCCAATTAATAAATGCAGGAACCATCTTTATTCCCAAACTATTTTCCCCTTGAAAATAATTATCTGGATTGAAAAAATATTGGTTAAGCCATTTTTCTCTTAATCCAAATCTATTGTACCTATCTATACTTGCAAATTTTGTTTTCATACTCTTTCCTCCTTCAGATATATTTAACGATTTTGCCATCATGCAACCTTTTTCAATAAAATCGATACACTTTCCACAATGAATGCATTTAATAGAATCAATTTTAACTTTAGGTTCCACAACTAAAGCTCCTGTTGGACATTCGACTTCACATGCCAAACAATGATTACAATAAGTTGCTTTATTAACTACTTTTTTTACGTTGCCAAGTAATGTAGGAAAGTTACTAAGATTAGAAAAAGTTGCAATTATCTTATTATCTTGATTAACAAGATGATCGATAGTAAAAGCACATACGATTTCCTTAAATTTAATTTCGCCATTTATAATGTTTCCATTTTCGATAGTGTATAAAGGACCTAATACCTTAAGCCATTCTAAAACATCCTCCTTAGGATTAGTTAAAATGATTTTGAGGTCTTTGTTTTGTTCAATAATATCAATTCTTGATACACCTGAATAATTGCTTTTTGAGCCAGACCTTCTTTTCCAACGACTTTCTTTTATGTAATCATGTACATCAATAACTCCAGATTCAATTGTTGCTTTCTTTATAACATTTAAGAAAGGTTCCAATTTTTCAGGATAGATTTTACTTACAATTCTTTCATTCCAATCAGAAGAGAAAGGACAAATAACGCATCCAACTCGCGAAAGACCATATCTGTACCCTTGGTTTATAGATAATTCTCTTGAAAATAAATAGAGAAAAACTTCTGTAAGATTCCAAGTAAATATTGGACGGGCGTTAATAACATTTGTATGCTTTACTTGTTTACCGATTCTTTCATAAGTTTCTCTTTTGCTACTTTCCTCAGCCCGCACACCTTCAAAAACCAATACATTTGGTTGTTTCCCATTCCCATTAATATGTTTTAAATCCCTATATAATGGGGCTGTCTTAGCTACAGTACAACACCATCTATGAACACGACTTGGTAAACCAAATTTTTCCCATAATTCAACTGTGTTTTTTTGCGGGTTTTGAGATAGATGAAACTTCAATTGGGGATAAAGCAAAGAATAATAGTTTTTTGTTAGCTCCCAGGTATCAAGGGAAGGAGGAATTTCCATTCCTGTATCCGAATATATAACTCTGAAATCATCTGGAGGTATTACCCTGCTAACAAGGTCAAGTGTAACTTGTGAGTCTTTCCCTCCACTGAAAGAAGCAATAAACTGATCAATCTTTGTATTAAGATAAACTATTTTATTTTGTTCCTTAGCTAAATCAAGTGGCATTATATCAAAACTATCGCAGTCTTGCTTCACAACAGCATGTTTTACTCTTGTACTTTTTTCATGCTTTTCAGCAAGTAAAGCCCAGTCAATTTCTTCGTTAGCTTTAGCCTTACTCCTAAGCTTCTTTAAGCTATAAGTACGATATGTTTGTTCTATGAATTCAATTGCTTCTTGTTCAAGTATGAACAGGTTCTTTTTATTTTTGTCAACAACTCTTTTAATATCAATCGGTTTCAATAACAATTCTTGACCAGCATCTGTGATTATAATGGTCGGATCATCGAAGATATTTCCACCTTTTACTTCAGCTACCAATTCCCCTTCATAAAAATATCTTCTGTCTAAAGCCCAAAGTAAAGACTCTTTTGACTCAGGATATTTCCAATACTTCTTAAATCCAAGCAAGTCCAATTCTTCATAAAAAACAGGCCGTGGTGAAACATTCAAGGCTTCCCCATTGCCATTTGTTGTAAGCAATACACCATTTATATCTTTATCCCAGATTATTCTAAACATTTCTATTTATTAAAGAGGATAAAGTTAATAAAAGAGATGGCAAGATTACGCTCTTTTGCAAGTTTTGATTTGCGGGCTGGCATTGTGGGACTTGCAAATGTGTATAATGTGGGATGGCTGAATTTTTATTTTTTTTTGCGAGGGGAAAGTCCAGGTAAAGAACTGCGAAGGTTATATGTCAAGATATAAGCCTTTTAATAGGATAGTCCAGTGTGGTCTATCATAGACTATAAATTGGCAGCAAATAGCAAATGCTGCCGTAAATTAGTCATGAGCGGATCAGCAAAATTGCACTCTTAAAAAACTATAAGCTTTTCACTTCATTTACAAGGTTCTGCAGAGTACTCTTTGCATCACCAAATAACATTCTTGTTTTATCATTAAAGAAGAGCATGTTTTCTATAGCTGCATAACCCTTACCCATTCCGCGTTTCATAACTATGATGTTTTTAGCATCGCGTGCTTTTATGATTGGCATACCATAGATCGGACTTGAAGGATCATCCTCAGCAGCAGGGTTTACAACATCATTGGCCCCTATAACGACAAGTACATCGGTATTTGGAAGATCAGGATTGATCTCATCACTCTCAATAAGCTGTTCGTAAGGCACATCTGCTTCAGCAAGCAATACATTCATGTGTCCGGGCATACG
>JBBAAM010000071.1:0-14656 GCA_041658245.1 Melioribacteraceae bacterium | reverse complement strand
TAATTATTGTTGTTACGCCTTTCCTTTTCAGCCAGTTCAATAACCGGCGCAGTTCAACACGCAGTATAAGAGGATTTGGCAACCATGAAAAGAGTGATTCTATAGTATCCAGCACAACACGCTTAGCACCGATGCTCTCAACTGCGTGATGGATCCTGACAAACAAACCTTCCAAATTGTATTCTCCGCTTTGTTCGATTTCACCCCGTTCAATGCGAATGTGCTCAAGCCAAATCTTTTTTTGTGCTACAAGTCTATCCAAATCGAACCCTAACGAGGCAACGTTTGCTGTAAGTTCTTTTTCAGTTTCCTCGAACGAAATAAATACGCCGGGTTCATTGTAAAGCGTTGCACCGCGAACGAGAAACTCCATTGCAAAGAGGGTCTTTCCGCAACCCGCACCGCCGCATATAAGCGTCGGTCTCCCTTTTGGTAATCCACCGCCGGTGATTTCGTCCAACCCTTGAATACTTGTGGGAGATTTAGGAAGGAGCTTACGTTGCGATTGTACTTCTTTTTTCTTCATTATATTTTATCTCCAAACATGTTTTTGTTTTTCTTACGTTTAATAAATTCTGTTATAAATAATTTCGCTTGGCACCAAATGTTAATTTGCTAACAGACATTGCAACTTCTTAGAAGAAATTTTGGTGTTTTGTTACTATACATCAATGAATTATAGAAACTTCTGTAAAACAAAACAATAGTCCAAAGGGATGAAAAAGGAACTATATTTTTTGGGTGGACTAACGACACGTAATTACTCGCTGATTAATGAAGTAGTATCTATTGCAGTTTTGTAAGCGTCAGAGAAATGAGCGTGTTTTGCAATCTGCACGCGCGTATTAAGCGCTAATTTTTCAAGTATGTTATGGACGTGGCTCTTTACTGTGTAAGTTGATAGATGAAGTTTTTGTGCAATTTCTTTATTGGTAGAACCATCCGCAATCAATTCGATCACTTGCCGTTCACGTTTTGTCATACGAACCGATTCAATGATTGCAGAAGATTTAGCCCCCCCGTTAATTGTATGCTCAACGATTTGAGAAAAAAGTGAGCCTGTTAAATGCGGTGGTAAAACTTGAGCGCCCTGATAAACCGATCGGATAGTTTTAAAAAATTCAGCAACGTTTGCATCTTTGAGTATGAATCCCGATACTCCTGCCTGAACAAATTCGAAAACATCTGCCTGAAGCGGTATAAGATCCATCACTATTACTTTGGTTGCCGGAAAATGCTGCTTTGATAATTTTACAATTTGAAGACTATTTTGATTTCGTAAACCGAGATCGAGAAGTACTATATTTGGTTTGTGCTTCTCCAGAGTTGTTAAAATATTTTCGCCATTACCAATAGTAGCAACGACATGCATATCAGGCTGCTTTTTGAGCATTGATGCAATGCCATCACGCAGAAGACGATTATCTTCGATAAGCAGTATCTGAATTTTTTTCAATGTGTTTCCCGAATTTTGTATACAGATTTAATTAGCAACTTGAAAATCTAATATAGATTTAATACAAAAAATCTACTAATTGGTTTCAAATATGTAGACTGTTTATTCTGTCGAATTTCTTCTGAATACAAGTTAACAAATGTTAAAATATTTGGCAATAATTAAATAATAGTAAAGTTAGTTTTCCCCAAACTTATTTCTTTAACCAATTTTCAATTTTGTTTGCTGCCTGCTCTCCGGTGAAACCAAATTTCTCTGCTAAAGTTTGATAAGGTGCAGAAGCACCGAATCCGGTCATTCCAATAGTTAATAATTTATTTCTAAATAAATCTCCCCAGCCGGTCATTGTTGCTGCTTCGATAACTACAACAGGAACATTTTCCGGAACTACATTCTTTTTATATTCATCTGATTGTTTTTCAAAAATTTCTTTTGATAGAATAGAAACAACTCTAACTGATAATTTTCCTTCTAATAATTTTTGTGCGGCAATAGCTACTGGTAATTCGGAACCGGTAGATGCAATAACCAAATCAACACTTTTTCCTTTTTCTTTTGATACTACATATCCGCCTTTCAAAACTTCTTTTGTATCAAAGTCTCCGCTTCGAACAATTGGATCAATTTTCTGTCTTGTAAGAATTAATGCGATTGGTCCGCCTTTATGTTGCAGAGCATAATACCATGCGGCAGCAGTTTCAACTCCGTCTGCAGGTCTTATTAATGTAACATTTGGTATTGCACGAAGAACAGGCACATGCTCAATCGGCTGGTGAGTAGGTCCGTCCTCACCGAGAAAAATACTATCGTGAGTAAAAACATAGACAACAGGTAATCCCATAATAGCTGCAAGTCTAATTGCGGGACGCATGTAATCTGAGAAAACTAAAAAAGTTGCACCGAATGCTTTGAAGCCGCCGTAAAGTGTAATGCCGTTTAGAATTGAACCCATTGCATGTTCGCGGATTCCGAAATGAAAATTTCTTCCTTCAAATTTTCCGGGAGCGATTGCGCTGTAGTTCTTCATAAATGTATTTGTTGAGGGAGCTAGATCTGCAGAGCCGCCGATGAAGTTAGGAACAAGTTCGGCAATTTTTTGAATTACTTTACTTGATAAAATGCGTGTTGCATTTGCCTCTTTCCCGGCAGCGTTTAATAGTTCTTCATATAGATTTTCCGGAAGCCAGCCATTTTCGTATTTGTTAAACAATTCTGCTTTGTCGGGATTTTCTTTTTTCCACGATTCAAATTTATTAGTCCAATCATTGTATTCATTTATTAATGATTTTTTTCTCGCACTAAATAAATTTTTAACTTCTTCAGGTACATAAAAATCTTGTTCGTAATTCCATCCTAAATTCCTTTTCGTTTCGGTTAATTCTTCTTTACCTAAAGGTGAACCGTGAACTTCTGCCGTATCAACTTTGTGCGGACTGCCGAACCCGATGTGTGATTTTGTTATGATGATAGTCGGTTTTTCTTTCTCACTTTGCGCAATTTTAATTGATCGGCGAATTCCATCATGATCATAAGCATCTATCTGTAAAGTTTGCCATCCGTAAGCTTCAAATCTTTTTGCAATATTTTCAGAAAAAGTTAATTCTGTGTTCCCTTCTATTGTAATGTTGTTGTCATCATAAAAATAAATGATGTTGCCGAGTTTCAGATGTCCGGCAATAGAAGCGGCTTCGTGAGAAATTCCTTCCATCAAATCACCATCGCTCACAATTCCATAGATGTAATGATTTCCGAATAACTGATATTTATCATCGTTAAATCTTGCAGAAATCATTTTTGATGCGATTGCCATTCCGACACCATTCGCAAATCCTTGCCCTAAAGGACCGGTTGTTGTCTCTACTCCTGGAAGAAGATTGTACTCGGGATGCCCCGGCGTTCTACTTCCCCATTGTCTAAATGATTTTAGATCATCAAGCGTTACAGCATAACCGCTGACATGAAGAAGCGAATAAAGAAGCATCGAGCCGTGTCCGGCAGATAAAACAAAACGATCTCTGTTTACCCATTTAGGTTCATTGGGATTATGTTTTAAAAATTCACTCCATAAAACTGAAGCAACATCAGCTATGCCCATTGGCATACCGGGATGACCGGAGTTTGCTTTTTGTACACCTTCAGCCGCAAGTATTCTAATTGTGTTTGCGGCTAATTTTTCAATTGTTGTATTTGTGTTGTTGATCGGCATTTTCTAAGATTCCTTAACTATAATAAATTAAACTGTGTAAGTTGTTGAAGCAGTTGTTCCGCCTCTTCCGGTCCAATTTGTATGGAAGAATTCTCCGCGTGGTTTATCAACTCTTTCATAAGTATGCGCGCCAAAGAAATCTCGCTGAGCTTGCAACAGATTAGCCGGTAATTTTTCGGTTCTGAATCCGTCAAAATAATTTAAAGCTGTAGTCATTGCAGGAATCCAAATTCCATTTAGAACGGATGTAGCAACAACTCTTCTCCATGCTTCTTGAGAGCTTTCAACTTTATCTTTGAAGAATGGATCTAACAATAAATTTGAAAGAGCATGATTCTTATCGAAAGCTTCTTTTATCTTACCAAGAAATACAGAACGAATAATACAACCGCCCCGCCACATCAAAGCAATTCCACCGTTATTTAAATTCCATTTATATTCTTCTGCCGCAGCTTTCATTAAAACATATCCTTGCGCATATGAAACAAGCTTTGATGCAAACAATGCTTTACGGATATCTTCGATGAACGACTTTTTATCACCTTCGAATTTTGGTTTTGGTCCATGTAATATTTTTGATGCTTCCACTCTTTCATCTTTCATTGCAGAAAGGCAGCGCGCATAAACTGCTTCACCAATCAAAGTTAGAGGAACGCCAAGATCAAGTGAAGCAATTCCAGTCCATTTACCGGTTCCTTTTTGGCCTGCTGTATCTAAAATTTTATCAACCAGCGGTTTTCCATCTTCATCTTTGAATGCAAGAATATCTCTTGTAATTTCTATAAGATAACTATCCAATTCTCCTTTGTTCCATTCTTTAAAAACTTCGTGCATCTCATCGGCAGTCATCTCCAATAAATCTCTCATGATCAAATAAGCTTCCGTAATTAACTGCATGTCGCCGTATTCAATTCCGTTGTGAACCATTTTAACAAAATGTCCTGCACCGTTTTCGCCAACCCAATCACAGCACGGAGAACCGTCTTCTACTTTTGCAGCGATTGATTGAAAGATCGGCTTAACATAAGGCCATGCTTTTGGCGATCCGCCCGGCATAATAGACGGACCTTTTAATGCGCCTTCTTCTCCGCCGGAAACTCCCGTACCGATGAACAACAATCCTTTGCCTTCCAAATATTTTGTTCTTCTAATAGAATCCGGAAAATGAGAATTACCGCCATCAATAATAATATCTCCTTTATCAAGATGTGGAATCAATAACTCAATAAGATCATCAACCGGTTTTCCGGCTTTAACCATCAACATAATTTTTCTTGGTGATTTTAAGTTTGCAACTAATTCTTCAATCGAAGAAGTACCGATCAAATTCTTACCTTTACCACGCCCGGTAATAAAATTATTTACCTTATTAACTGTTCTATTATACACAGCAACCGTGAATCCATGACTTTCCATATTTAATACAAGATTTTCCCCCATCACGGCAAGACCGATTAATCCAATATCAGCTTTACTCATATTAAGGTATTCCTATTTCTTAATTAAATAATAAAACTCAACCTTTGTCCCACAAAGTTTAAGTATAAAAATTTTTGCAATCAAATTTTCAATGATTCCGTTATGATTATAATAATCTGCAGATAATTATTTTAAGATATTTGCACTCGCTTCTGGAGTAAAATCACTCTGCGGTTTAGCAAACATTTTATAACCCACAATAGATATTTTTTGACGAAGTGTGAAATTGACTCCGTTTAAAAACCTCGAAGGCAGCATTAACTTGTTGTAATCGAGGTTTTATTTTTTGATGAGGGGAAAGAGGGATTCGATGAGGAGCATTAATGTGCGAAAAATTAGAAGCGAGAAGTGAAAGGTGAAAGTGAAGTCGGAATTGAAAAAATGACTGTGTAAATAAGAAAGAATTATTTAGCTAGTGCATTAAAAGTTTTGATGGATAATATTACGGCTGACATTTTAGCTCTATCAGCATCATAACTGACAAATGAATGTTTGATGGAATCATTTTGAATTATATATCTATCCGTTCCGGCAACTATACTAGCTACTTTTGTTTTCATTAATTTTCCGGTTGCAAAAAGAGGAGCTCCTTCCATTTCAATGTAATAGGGAGCTTCATTCTTATCAAAATTATTTTCTTCGAGAGCATATTTCACAAATCCTATCGGTTGGAAAAAGAAGATTGGAATAGTTATTCCATAACTTTTCTGAATTGAAATATTATTTTCATTAGCAGTTTTTATTAAAAGATTGTTGAAGAATGAGTCGGGATAACTGAGTGTTTTTCTTGGCCATGAGTTTTCTTGATCGAGCAACATAGCACCGCCATCATTATAAGCACCTTGCGAGACGATTAGTGAAGAATCATTTAACTGCTTACCAAATAAACCGCAGGTACCAATATGAACTATATATTTAATTCCAAGTGCACCTAATACTGCGGCTTGTGTAGCAATACCACCGGCACCAGGAAGTCCCGGATTAATGATGAATTTAACACCAAATTTTTCTTTGTGGATTATATATAAGTAATTTGGGTTTACTTGTCCCAGTTGGATTTTTTTAACTTCGTTTGGTTTTATTTCTAAGAAAGAGAAGTAATCATCTAGCTGAGTATCATGAAGTATAATACCAAAGATCGGTAAGGAATCGAGTTCGTGATTTTTAAATCGTGTCTTCTTCAAATGGTCTATATATGAGTATGGTTCAATTAGTCTTAGGGATTTATCTGTTTTAAGATAAACTTGAAAAGGATTACCAAGTTCATAGTCAGTTGTATCTTTGCAAGCGGTGATAAAGATTAGGATAAATAAGAATAAATATTTTTTCATGAGATACCTAGAAGTAATGGATTTTCCAAGGGTGGTGATCTTTAGTATATTTCCCTCTCCCATGGTTATGTTCCTTCAACCGTCTATCAAGATTGTCGGTGGAACCGTAGTAAAAAGAATTATCTTGAATACTTTTTAGTATGTAACTTACCTTACGCAAAGTATTGTAATTGTCATATTGAGCGGAGCGAAATATCTCAAAACAGTTTGAAATCGAGGTGTCGAGATTCTTCACTCCGTTCAGAATGACAATTTTGCGTAAGAGGTGACTATGTAAGTAAAATACATTGAGGAGAGAGAGGGATTCGAACCCTCGGTACCCTTGCAGGTACACTACCTTTCCAGGGTAGCCAGATAAACCACTCCTGCACCTCTCCATATAATTTGTGGTGTAAATATATTAATAAATGTAACTACAGAAAACTACGAAAGAAGAAAAGGAAAATTTTTATATCTTTGTGTTAGAATATTAAAAAAATGATTACAAAATTGATTACCATTCGCTCATTTTTCAGTAATCAATCAGTAATCAAATTATCAGAAATCATAAGGAAAGGTGGCAGAGTGGTTGAATGCGGCGGTCTCGAAAACCGTTGTTCCGGATTCCGGAACCGGGGGTTCGAATCCCCCCCTTTCCGCAATAAATTTCTTTTGTACTTTTATTTTCCTTTCTTTCTTTGCTCGATACTTTTCTCTATAAATATTTTAGAAGCCCAATCAATCCCAGATAATTGGGTCTCTGTTTCAATTGAAAATGATAAATCTCTTTATATTAATGTTACCGGTTTATCGGAATTTCAAGACAATGAAATTTATGTCTGGTCTCTTGAAGAAGTTAATCCTCCATTAACAATGGAAGAAGTAAACGGCGATATTTATAAAATCAAAACTTACTATCACATTGATAAAGAACTTTTCAGATATGGAATTATGCAGATTATTTATTATGATAAAAACAATAATGTGTTGAGACATTATAATTATAATCGCACTACAGAAAATCCGGAATTTATTTACAACTACCCGATAATTAAAAACTCAGATGTTTATAAGATCTTAGAAAAATGTTTGGAATATATAACTTCAGATGAAAATCACCATTAGATGATGTGTTATTAGTAGGAAATATATTCTTTCAAAATATTTACCCCTCCTATTAAATTCATTTGCTGTAGAATATTATCCCGACGATGCATTAGATATCCGCTCGGTCTGCGAGGATCGCGTTTGGTAGGATTCGGTAAAACTGCAATTATTGTTGCCGCCTCGGTTGGATTTAGTTTTATAGAAGGTTTCCTATAATATATTTTTGAGGCTGCTTCAATCCCATATATTTCATTTCCCATCTCTGCAATATTTAGATATACTTCGATAATTCTTTCCTTACTCCAAAGCAATTCCAACATCAAGGTGTAATAAGCTTCAAATCCTTTACGGATAATATTTTTACCGGACCATAAGAACATATTTTTTGCAACTTGCATTGAAACGGTACTAGCTCCACGAATTCTTTTCCGGTGCTCATTTTCTTTCATTGCTTTTTCAATTTGTTCAAAGTCAAATCCGAAATGTTCAAAGAACCTTTGATCTTCAGATGCGATAACAGCCAACGCTGCATATTTTGAAACATTTTGTACAATTATGGATTTTTGTTTTACATCTGAAAAAGAGATTAGTCCTAAAAACGGATCTGATTTAGAATTTATGAATGCAGAAACAGGCGGATCAATTATTCTGAAGAAGAGTATGATGAAAATAGAAAATGCCGTATATAGAACAAATAATGAAGCTAAAAATTTGATGACCTTGAAAAATATTTTCATTTTCTAATAAGAATTTTTAATATGATAAATTTAATGACTTTAGAATGAACATTCTTATAATTTATTGCCGGATGATGCTATAAATAGAACTTAATCTAAAACAGACTTGTTAATTAAATACCAATTTGAATAATTAGCACTAAATAGATAACTTAAATTCAAAATTTAGAAATCAAATTAATAAACAAACAGAGGTTCGAATGATATCCGATAAAATGCAAAAAGCATTGAATGAACAAATCAATGCAGAGTTATTTTCATCATATTTATATTTATCAATGGCGGCTTATTTTGAAAGTGAGAACTGGTTTGGCTTTGCTAAATGGATGCAGGTTCAATCACAAGAAGAATACAGCCATGCAATGAAATTTTTTAAATACTTAAATGATGTTGACGGAAAAGTTCTACTTGATGGAATTGAAAAGCCAAAGTCAAAGTGGAAATCACCGCTTGAAGTTTATGAAGAATCTCATAAACATGAACTTTATATTACCGAAAGGATCAACAGTCTTGCCGGATTAGCCGTACAAGAAAAAGATTATTCAACAAGTTTATTCCTAAATTATTTCATAACAGAACAAGTTGAAGAAGTTTCAACAGCAGCTCAAATTGTGCATAAATTCAAATTATTGAATGATAACAAAACCTCCCTATTCCTTCTAGACCGTGAACTTGGAATGAGAGAAAAATAACCGTTTAATTGTAAAACAAAGGCGGTTAATCAGCCGCCTTTTTTATTTATTCAAAAATTTTTTCGTTAAGATATTTTTTACTATTTTTCGCCACCAAAAATCGAATTAAAGAGGTTATTAATATGGCTAGAAGATGTCAAGTATCTGGCATTGGTCCTGTTGCTGGTAACAGTATTTCTCACGCACATAACAAAACAAAAAAGAGATTTCTGCCAAATCTTCAGAAAAAGAGAATCTGGGTAAAAGAATTGAATAAATTCGTTACAGTTAGAGTTTCTGCAAGTGCATTGAGAACTATATCCAAGAACGGAACATCTCAAATTGCTAAACTTGTAAAAGAGAAAAAGATTAAAGCTAGATAAACTTTGGTTACTCCGAAGAAGACCCCCTATTAAATGGGGGTTTTTTGTTTTAAAAAGATTCCATTGATTTTAGCAAAGTGTACTAATAACTTTGCCCGAACAAAACTTGAGAGGAAAAATTGAATCGAAAAATATTCTCACTTCTTATTCCACTAACCTTTTCCACATTTTTAATTTTTACAGAAACTAATCTGAACGCTCAGCAATTACCTTCCGAAAAAATACAAAGATATAGTGAACTGGCAGGTAAAATTGTTCGCACTGCACTTTTAGACGAAAGAGGTTATAGCTGGCTCAAAGAACTATGTACAATTGGTCCAAGATTAAGCGGCTCCGAAAATTCTTCTAAAGCAATTACCTGGGCTAAAAATAAAATGAAGGAATGCGGATTCGATTCCGTATGGCTGCAGCCGGTTATGGTCCCTAAGTGGGTTAGAGGAAAAATTGAAAAGGCATACATCTCAAAATCAAAAAAAATAAATGGTAAGAAACTCACTATAGTTTCTTACGGTGGAAGTGTTGGTACTTCAAAAAGTGGAATCACAGCAGAAATAATTGAAGTTAAAAGTTTAGAAGAAACAAAAAAACTTGGTGATAAAGCAAAAGGAAAAATTGTTTTTTATAACCGTCCGTTTGATAATGGATTACTAAACACATTTGAAGGTTATGGTAAGACAGTTGATCAAAGAGTAAATGGAGCAATTGAAGCTGCAAAAGTTGGTGCTGTAGCTGTTATAGTTCGTTCTGTTCAAGCAAGTTACGATAATGTTCCGCATACAGGTGTAATGAACTACGAAGATGGAGTAAAACAAATTCCTAGCGCTGCTATAAGTGTGATGGATGCAGACTTGTTAAGTAAAGCAATTAAGAATGAACAAGATCTAAGAATCACAATAAAAATGAATTGCAAAACTTTTCCGGATGTACAATCATACAACGTTATCGGACAACTTACAGGAAACGAAAAACCAAATGAAATAATTGTTGTCGGTGGTCATTTTGATAGCTGGGATAAAGGATGCGGTGCACATGATGACGGCGCTCCTTGTCTTCAAACTATGGAAGCTTTGGATTTATTAAAGCGACTCAACATCAAACCAAAGAGAACTATTCGTTGTGTTCTTTTTATTAATGAAGAAAATGGTTTGCGTGGAGGTATTGAATATGGGAAGTATTCAGCTAATGCAAAAGAATTTCATCTTGCAGGTATAGAAGCAGATCGCGGCGCATTCTCTCCGCGTGGTTTTTCTGTAACTACAGATTCTCTTTCATTGATTAAAATGCAAAGCTGGTTACCGATTCTTAATAAATCTAATATTGATTGGATTCGAAATGGCGGCAGCGGCGGAGATGTTGGACAAATAAAAAATGCAAAAGCTCTTTTAGGATATGTCCCGGATGATCAGCGATACATGGATGTTCATCATTCCGATAACGATACTTTCCAAGCTGTACATCCAAGAGAAATGGAACTTGGTTCTGCTGCAATAGCAATAATCAGTTTTCTATTAAGTGAAGAAGGATTATAAAAAAGATGTTGTCTCAAAAGTAAAAAATAACTTAGTGTTTCTTAGTGACCTTCGTGTCTTTGTGGTAAGAACCTTTCGTCTATTAGAAAAACAAAAACCCAACCACTAAGAGCACTAAGGTTCACAAAGACTTTTGAGACAATCTCTGATGAATTATTTTTTACGTTCTGTAGATTTTTCTTTATTAGGACTTCGTTCTTCACTTCGTCCTCTGCTCTCAACTCTAGGTGAAGGTCTGTCATTATTTTGTTCTCTTCTGGGTTCAATTCTTCTTTCTTGAACTTGAGGTCTTTCGCTTCTGTTTGGTCTTTCATATATCGGTTGGCGCTCTCTCTGAATTTCTCGATTGATTCTTTCTTCCCCTCTGCTTTCAATTCTTTGACGGTTGCGGTTTTCTGTTCTTTCATTTTGAATTCTATCAAACTCTTTTCTTGCATCATCTCTCGATCTGGTTTCATCTTTTATATTTCTATCTCTATCTACATTCATATCACGATTCCGTTCAACTGTTCGTTCGTTTGATTGATCCAATTCCCTATTAGAATCACGACGAATTGATGTAGCAACCTTTCCTCTTTCTATTGTTGAACGATTTTCTCCGCGCCGAATTTCAAATTTATCTGTACGATCATTATTAATTTCTTTCTCTGATGGACGAAAAGCATATACTCTATCGCCGCGTTCAGAACGGACACGATCATAATCTCTGTAATTATCTACTGTTGCAATTTCTCTTTCTGCAATTCGATAACCGGCTTTTCTTTCAATGAAGGATCTATCAACACCACCATTAATAATTCGATCACGATCGTAATAATAATTTGTTCTATATCTTGTACTTTCAAAAATTCTAGCAATTCTTCTTTCATTTAATAGGTAGTAATTCAATCTATGATCGCAGAACCTATTATAATTAACAAAGTTCCAATAACCATAATGTGAATGCCAACCGATTGAAAAATGAATTCCAAAATTAATTTCAAATCTGGCATAAGGCGGTAAAGGAGCCCAACCAATGTAATCGTCATCGTAGCGCCATTCTACCCATGCAGGTGCCCAGTCATAATCCGGTATCCAGATCCATCCATAATAATCATCATTGTACCAGCGCCCATAGTGATATGTTGCCCAACCAAATGGTTCGTATGAATCCCAATACCAGCCGTTAGATGTCCAACTCCATCTTCCTTCGGAATAAGGACGCCATCGGCTGTGAATACCATGAGGACGCCAAACAACCAAATCATTATCTAGATTTATCCACTCGCCATACGGTCTTAATGATGAATAAAAGAAACTAAATGAAATCTCAAAGCGAGGTTTTGCATCTAATTCTATGGAAATAAAAATGAAGAGTGCTGTTAATATTAATAATGTCTTTTTCATGATAGACCTCTCAAAAATTCTATTATTTATTGGACAAGTAATATGCCATCAATTTTTAGTAAAAATTTTGCAAAATGAGATTTACAATATGAATTGTGTTCATTTCACAAGACAATTGCTATAATTTTTGAGACAGATGAAAAGATAAATATTTTCAGTTCTACTTAAATAATTATTTATTCTTTGAAGTTTAATATTCCACAAATACGGAGATATAAATGATTCATCAATTCTTTCTTGAAAAGCGGCCCCATCAAGGGCAAAATTACGAAGTGTATCTGCAACTATTTAATCAGAAAATTGTATCTGCTGATTTGGCGGCGTATCGAACGAACAAAAAAAAATCATTGATCAGGACAAATTGAATTACCAAAGAAGTCTAAGAATTTACAAAACATATTTAGTTGATCCTTCATTATGTGAATTAGTGAAAAATATTTCTGAAGCGCAATTATGGATGGTCATCACAGAGAATTGGTGCGGAGATTCCGCTCAAAATCTGCCGTATCTAGCAAAGATCGCTTCTTGCAATCCTCTAATTGATTTTAGAATAATACTGCGAGATGACAATCTTGATATAATGGATCTTTATTTAACAGATAATAATTCAAGAAGCATTCCTAAGCTTATTGCTTTTAAGGAGAATGGTGAAGAACTTTTTCAATGGGGACCAAGACCAAAGGAAGCACAAGAACTTGTTCATAAATTGAAGAGAGAAGGAATAAGTAAGGATGAATATTTAGAAGAACTTCACCTTTGGTACGGAAGGAATAAAGGGAAAAATTTAGAAAGTGAGATTATCAATATTCTTTAGTCAAATCTGTTTTAAGAATTATTTCTCTTTTGATTCGGGGAAAGATTTAGTCTCAAAGATCCTGAACTCAATACTTAGCGTAATTTCTGATTCAATCGAAACATCATTATTCTCTCCGGGTAAAAATTTTGTTTTCTTAACAGCTTCTTGAGCTGCTTCACTACAGCCAAAACCCATACCTCTAGTAATTTCTGTATTAATAACTTCTCCTTCTGAACTAATTTTAGCAATCAAGGTAACGGTACCTTCCAAACCGTAACGCAAAGCATGTTCAGGGTACACTAAATTATCTTGTATAGATTTCATTCCTCCAACAGGTTCCGGACATATTTCAACATTGCACTGATACCTAATTCCGCTGCGTGCTATTTTTATAGGTTGAGTTATAAGTTTGACCGAATCAGAAGTAAAAACTTGGTTGCCGTTTCCATCATCAAAGGATAGCATTTTAGTCTGAACTCCATTTGCATAGTCCGCAATTAATTTCAGAGTCCCATTCTCATTGTATATTTTGAGTGCACCATCCTTCATACTAATCTTAACAAAATATTCTTCTTTGAGTAATCCGGATTCATAATATTCTTTTACCCAACCATCTAATATTCCTTTACTAAAATTCTTCTCTGATTTCAATTGTCCGTTTGGATAATACCAGACCGCGTTTCCATCTAGAATATCATTAACATAAGATATTTCTGATTGAATAGAACCATCCGGATAATAACTTTTTACAATTCCATTCTGAGCCGATGAAATTGAATAAATAGTTACAAGAATCAAAAATAATTTAATTGGTTTTAGCATGATGAAGAATAAAAATTATAATATTTGAAATTTCAATTGCAATATAAAAAAGAAAAAGTGCCATTCTCTGTAAAAACAGCGGCAGGACTTACGCATACGATGTATCAACTAAATGTTGTGCTACCCGATACTAAAAAACAAGAAAATATCCTTCTAAGAATGGATGATAAACAAATCATGCTATCTAAAATTATGGCGGAAAATCTTTAGGGTGTCCCAAAAATGAAAACAGGATATACGTGCGCAGAGTTTGGAGTATGGACAGTCCCAATTATTTTTAATGCTTTTAAAAAATAAAGAAGCCCGAAATTTCTTTCGAGCTTCTGCTAAGAGTAATAATTGTAAATTATTTTATCTTGACGAAGTTTTGAATGAACACTACTACTTCTTCCCACTCTCAACTTTTTCCTTTTCAGCAAAAACATTTTCCATCATCCAAATTGCCGGTTTGAGCCAAAAATGTACAGTGAATGCTATTTCTTTGCCATCCGGTCGAATGTAGAAGTTGCCCATACCTTCCTTCACAAGTCCGGTTGACTCCGGAGTGCCTCCCTGGACTGGAATACGAAATAGTTCACCCGGACCATTCTCTTCAGATCTTTTTGTAAAGTATAAGTATTTCCCATCGGGCGACCATGCAACTCTTCCAACTAGTGTACTGCCACTAACGCTTCCTTACACTTCATTACTTTAGCCATTATAGTTTCAGCGTCTTTAGTCCATTTGAAAATTTTAGGTTGTTCATTATGTACAGTGAGAAAATCTCTAATAGCT
>JBBAAM010000070.1:0-15463 GCA_041658245.1 Melioribacteraceae bacterium | reverse complement strand
CAGACAAAGAATTAGAGGTGTTGTTGATAAAAATTTTTTCTTCTTTAGAATAATCCAATATTTTGCTTAAACACCTTTTGCCACCAAATAATCCGGTGAGCCTACTTTCCACTGTAGGCAGGTTTTGGGCTAAATAACTAATTAATTTTTGAATAGGTTTATATGGAAAATGATTCCGTTAATAATAAGAATATTTTTTTTATTAACTCTGAGCAAAAGCTGACCGAGGCATTGAAGTTATATTTTCTTGCTAGAGAATTAAAAACTGTCGGCTTAAGAATGATGAATCCAAATATGACTGAGCAACAGATTCAAGAAAAAGTAAAGGAAATATTTTTAAATGCAAGGTCTTAATTTATTTGCGCTTTATACTGAAAAGTTAATAGGAAATAATATTGATTATTTTATTACAGGATCTGTTGCATCTATTGTTTATGGTGAACCGAGATTAACCCATGATATTGATTTGGTAATTTCTTTGAGTCAAGCAAAAGTTAATAGCTTTATCAAAGCGTTTCCAATTAACGAGTTCTATTGCCCGCCAATTGAAGTAATTAAAGATGAATTAGTACGCTCTGTGAATGGTCATTTTAATTTAATACACAATGAAACCGGCTTTAAAGCGGATATTTATTTAATCGGTAACGATGAATTTCAGATTTGGGCTATGAAAAACAGGAAGGAAATAAATTTTTTAGGTAAGAAATTATTTATTGCCCCTCCTGAATATGTTATAATTAAGAAAATAGAATTTTATAATGAGGGTAAAAGTCAAAAACATTTATATGATATTGCGGCTATGATAAAGAATTCAAGAGATTTTATTGACTTCAATTTCATTCTTAATAAATTAAATAAAGCCGGACTATTAAAAATTTGGGAAGAAATAAAGTTATTATCATGAATAAAAACAAGAAGATATATATTGCCGGACATAAAGGAATGTTTACCCGGCTCGGCCGTAGGTTGATAAATCTGATAGGATTGAGTTTTTATTCGTCAATCGTCCATCATAAATCGACAATCCGAAGGGACTGAGAGAGATGGGCTAAGAGCATAGGGTATGGTGCAGCAGGTGAGAAATTAGGAAGTGGGAAAATAGGAAGTTCCCGCTGGAATAGTAAAATCGTATTCCACGGGACAGGTTGGAAAAGTGGAAAGGAAGAAGGATTTAAAGCATTTCAGAAATGGAGAAAGATATGAATGGTTAAGAAGGTGATAAAAATTCCACTTGATAAAAATTCTAGAATTATTGTAGCTTTTCAAAGAGAAAGAAACGAAATTATTAATTTTGTTGTTGTGCTTGAAACAAAATTAAAGAACTTTGGATATAAATCTGAAGGATGGGTTCAGGTTCTTAGATTTGATAGTGCACATGGTTATCCACATATGGATAAGCTGGATAAATATGGAAATAAAATTGAGATAATCAAATTTGATTATCTCACTAATAAAGAAGCTCTTACAATATCTATTGATTTGATTAAAAATAATTACAAAGAATTTGTTAAAAGTTTTTTACAAAATGACGGAGATTAAGAAGATGAAAAAGAAAATTCTAACAATTAATGAAATAGAAGATAAAATTAAAAAAATGGGTGGTATCGAAATCTCTGAAAAGGAATTTAGTTCTGCTGATGAATATAAAAAACTTTATGATTATGTAAAGCAAATTTTTGGAAGACCCAAAAAAGATATTATTCCAAAGATTAGGCAACCGCAAAAGAGTTAATTAAATTTTGTAGAAACTAAGGCTATAACCTGTGTTGGTTCGTCGGGAAAAGGATGTTTGAAAGGGAGGAAGACGAGAAGGTCGGGAAAAAGTGACGGAAAAGCAGTGACCCGTCAAAAAGAAGCCGGGTAAACAAGGGACATTGGGGAAGGTGGGGAATGAGCGACGGAGAGAGGAAGGGACAGAGAGAAAGGAAAATGAAAATAAGATCACATAATGAATTAGATGTTTATAGAACAGAAATAGTAGTATTTCTTATGTTCAGCAAGCGGGAAAATTTTTACGATTATCTTAGAAGGAGAATGAGGTAGTTAGTGAAAAGTGAATCCCATGAAGTCCCATAAAATCCCGTAAAATAAAAAAACATTATACGGGACAGGTAGAGAAACAGATTTCACCGGACCACCGCAAAGCGGGGCAGGCAGGTTGAAGGATTTTAGGATTGTTTTTTTCTTCAATCGACAATCATAAATCAACAATTCGAAGGGATTGGATGATTGAGTTTTTTATTCTTCAATCGACAACCTGTCCCGTGAAATCTGTTTGTTTATTTTACGGGATCATAAATCAACAATTCGAAGGGATTGGATGATTGATGATTGATGATGTGTGATGGATGAAGGAAAGTAACAAGAGACATGTGACGAGTAACAAGTGACCCGTCAAAAAGATCCGTCTAAAAGACGCCGGACAAGCGCCGGGCAGGCAAAATGAAGAAGTAACAAGGTGTGAAAATGAAAAAGGAGTATCTGTGAAAAAAGCATTAATAACCGGAATCACAGGGCAAGATGGAAGTTATTTAACTGAATTACTTCTTGAGAAGGGTTATGAAGTTCATGGAATAATAAGAAGAAGTAGTTCTTTTAATACAGGAAGGATTGATCATCTTTATAATAATTCTGAATTGCTGGATAAAAAATTGTTTCTTCATCATGGTGATTTGGTTGATACAAGCAATCTGAACCGGTTACTTGAAAAAATTGCACCGGATGAAATTTACAATCTTGCAGCACAAAGCCATGTAAAAGTTTCATTCGAGATTCCGGATTACACTGCACAAGTGGATGCATTAGGAACATTAAGATTTTTAGATGCAATACGGGAAGTCGGTTTACGCAAAGTGAAATTTTATCAGGCATCTACGAGTGAACTCTTTGGTAAAGTTCAAGAAGTACCGCAAAAAGAAACAACTCCATTTTACCCGCGCTCTCCGTATGGAGTTGCAAAACTTTACGGATATTGGATAGTAAAAAATTACAGAGAAGCATACAACTTGTTTGCTTGTAACGGTATTTTGTTTAATCACGAATCACCCAGACGTGGAGAAACATTTGTTACAAGAAAAATAACCCGTGCAGCTGCACGAATTTACCTTGGGTATCAGAAGAAACTTACTTTAGGTAATATGGATTCGAAGAGAGATTGGGGCTATGCACCCGAATTCTGTGAAGGGATGTGGCGAATACTACAACAAGACGCTGCTGAAGATTTTGTCCTTGCAACCGGAGAAACACATACAATTAGAGAATTTTGTGAGTTGACGTTTAGACAACTTGGCATTGAGATTGGGTGGGAAGGTAGAGGGGAGAAGGAACGTGGAATTGTTGAGTCGTTGAAAGGTTTGACCTCGACTCCGCTCGGTCTGACGGGAGATAAAGTGGCAAAGGGGGAAGGTAATTTGAAAGTTGGTGATGCAGTAGTAGAGATTGATCCGAAGTATTATCGTCCAACTGAAGTGGATTTGTTAATAGGGGATGCTTCAAAAGCAAAGGAGAAACTTGGGTGGCAGGCAAAGGTGAAGTTTGAGGAATTGGTTAAGATTATGATTAAAGCGGATTTGGAGAAAGTTGCGGTGAGGGGGTATTAGAAGAAGTGATAAGGTAACAAGGTAATAAGGTAACAGAGGTGTAGATTGAAGACTCACAAGGATTTAAAAGTTTGGACAAATTCGATTCAATTGGTAAAACTTATTTATCAAATTACTTCAAAATTTCCATCTTCAGAACTATACGGATTGACAGCACAATTAAAGAGAGCTTCAGTTTCAGTCCCTTCTAATATTGCAGAGGGCGCTGGTCGTCATTCAAATAAAGAGTTCATACAATTTTTGTATATTGCGTCCGGCTCACTGAGCGAAGTTGAAACGCAGATAATTATAGCATTTGAATTAAATTTTATTGACGAGGCGGAGACAGAATCGATCCTAAATAGAATCAATGAAATTCGCGCTCAACTTTATGGTTTAATTAAAAATTTAAATATGAGATAGGTTTATATTGTTACTTTGTTACCCTACCACTTTGTTACAATCCGAGCAGATACAAGGGATTTTATGTTAGATAAAAATAAAAAACTTTACATTGCCGGACATAAAGGAATGGTTGGTTCCGCCATTATGCGAAAATTTGAAACGAAAGGGTTCAAAAACTTTATAAACAAAACTGTAGATGAACTTGATCTCAGAAATCAAAAAGATGTGAATGAATTCTTTGAGTCTGAAAAACCGGAGTATGTGATAGTCGCAGCAGCCAGGGTCGGCGGTATTTTAGCGAATAATACCTACCGCGCTGAGTTTTTATATGATAACTTAATGATTGAATCAAATTTAATTCATGCTTCTTACAAAAATAATGTTGAAAAATTATTGTTCTTGGGAAGCTCGTGTATTTATCCAAAATTAGCTCCGCAACCATTAAAAGAAGAATACCTTCTCTCCGGTTATTTAGAATATACAAATGAGCCATACGCAATTGCTAAAATTGCAGGTATAAAATTATGCGAGAGTTATTACAGGCAGTATGGATCTAATTTTTATTCCGTGATGCCTACTAACCTTTACGGACCATTTGATAATTATGATTTATATAATTCTCATGTGTTACCGGCACTGATAAGGAAGTTTGATGTTGGAAAGCAGTCAGCAGTCAGCGGTCAGCAGTCAGTAAAAAAAACCGATCCCCAATCACTAATAACCAAGAATCAAGTGGTTGTGTGGGGGACAGGAACACCGAGAAGAGAATTTCTTTATGTAGATGATTTGGCTGATGCGATTTATTTCTTGATGGACAAAATTGATGCAAAGGATTTGTACGAAAAAGGTATTACGCACATCAATATTGGTTCCGGTGAAGATGTAACAATAAAAGAACTCGCTGAAATCATTAAAAAGATAGTCGGTTTTGAAGGTGAGATTGTATTTGATTCTTCAAAGCCGGATGGCACCCCCCGTAAACTGATGGATGTTTCATTACTAAATAAATTAGGATGGAAATACTCTATTAGCTTAGAAGAGGGCATCAGGAAAGCATATGAGTGGTATTTGTATAATGTAGTTATAGGTGAGAAAGTTAGATAGTAACAAAGTAACAAGGTGACAAAGTAATTAAAACCGCATAATGCGGTTTTTTTATTTGTGCACCAGGCAGGGCGCTTGCACTTGGGAGTGAAAGTCTCCTATGAGCCCGGTAAGAGGAATTATTAGCTGAACTGTCAAAAACCAGATTATTCCCCATTATTCAGGATGGAAAATTTCACATAAGTATTTCCCTTCCTCTGATTTTGGAATATGAAGATGCTATTAAATTCTCTGATTATATAGATTATTGTTATATCCGTGCAAACGATTGTGCAGATGTCAATTGAAAAACTCACCATGACATCTAGATCATCAATAGCTTTCTGCGAAAATATTTTGGAATGATTTGAATTATTTTGGTTAAATTTAAAACACAAAATCATTATGAGGGCAAAAATGGATTACAAAGAAATTCTGTTACAAAAAATTGAAGACAAATCTGCTTCAATAGGAATCATAGGGTTAGGATATGTTGGTTTACCTCTTGCTCTAGAATTTGCTAATAAAAAATTTAACACGATCGGATTTGATATTGATGAAAAGAAAGTCCCCGTCCTCATGAATGGTGAGAGTTATATCAAACATATCCCGTCAATAAAGATCAAAGCAGCAGTTGACTCAAAGCATTTTGAAGCAACCTCTGATTTCTCACGTCTTACTTCTTGCGACTGTATTATTATTTGTGTTCCAACCCCGCTAGATCATCATCGTCAGCCGGATTTAAGTTTTATTGAAAACTCAGGCAAGGTAGTTGCTCAATACCTGAAAAAAGGGCAACTCATAACTTTAGAATCTTCAACTTATCCCGGAACAACGGAAGAAATTTTGCTTCCGCTCTTCAAGCAGAAGAGTGTAAAGTGTAGAGTGAAGAACGAAGATACCTCGACTTCGCTCGGTATGACTATTAATGAGAGTGAAGATGCTTCGGCTTCGCTCAGCATGACGGGAAAGGAGAATCCAGAATGGAAGGTGGGAAAAGATTTCTTTTTAGCATTTTCGCCAGAAAGAGAAGATCCGAACAATCCGGTCTATTCAACATCAACAATACCTAAAGTTGTAGGCGGAGTTACATCAGCGTGTTTAGAAATCGCATGTAAATTATACGATCAGGTAATAGTTAAGACAGTTCCGGTTTCTTCTCCGCGTGCGGCAGAAGCAACAAAATTATTAGAAAATATATATCGTTCGGTTAACATAGCGCTTGTAAATGAATTGAAGATGGTATTTGAAAGAATGGATATTGATGTTTGGGAAGTGATAGAAGCCGCAAAGACAAAACCTTTCGGGTTCCATGCGTTTTATCCGGGTCCGGGTTTAGGCGGGCACTGCATCCCAATTGATCCTTTTTATTTAACATGGAAGGCAAGAGAGTTTGATGTCAATACAAAATTTATTGAATTAGCCGGTGAGATAAATACTTATCAACCTTACTATGTGGTAGAAAAATCCCAGGATGAATTAAACAAGTATGGTAAGTCTCTTCATGGTTCAAAGGTTCTTATACTGGGAGCGGCTTATAAAAAGAATATAGATGATATGAGAGAGTCTCCCTCGCTTAAATTAATTGAAATTTTTGAAAGCAAAGGGGCTCATGTGGATTACAGTGATCCTCTTGTCCTCAAACTGCCAATAACAAGAAAATATACGTATGAGATGGAATCGGTTGAACTTTCTATAAAAAATCTTAACTCCTATGATCTGACTGTGTTAGCGACTGACCACGATTCCTTTAACTATCAGTTGATAGCTGATAATAGTAAACTGATTATTGATACCCGTAATGTTTTTGAACGGCTTGGAATTAAAAAGCCACAAATATTTAAAGCTTAGTAAGGGACTGACTTAAAAACAAAAAGTAATTTGTTGATTTTGTTTTGTCAATTTGTAAAAGCTTTGCTGATGGTCTAAAAACTGGCATATCTGACAACAGTGTTGATATCGAAGTCAAGTTGGGGTTGCAGACTATTGCGATTGCCGATGGAATAGTATAAGCGATTGACCGGATACTATACTACGGAAGCATTTTAATAATTGCTCATTGGGACGGATGTAGAATCGTTTAGGTCATTTATCTATATAAGATTTCAAGAAGGCGATTTGGTCAATACAAGCGAGATGCTAGGTATTATAAATGAAAGTTTGGGAAAGAATATTGTGAATTATGAAATCTGGAAACAACGCGAATATCAATATATCGAAGCATGGTTGGTGAAAAAGTGATTGACGATTTCATTAAAAATCACTTCAGATCAAAATTATTCCGGAATTTATTATCTCTTTCTTTTCTGCAAGCATTAAATAATTTTCTCCCGCTTATTACTTTTCCCTATTTGGTGCGTGTGCTGGGTCCGGAGAAATTTGGTCTGGTTAATTTTGTAACAGTGTTCGTTGCTTATTTTTCCATGATTACAGATTTTGGTTTTAACTTTTCAGCAACTCAACAAATTTCAATATACAGAAATGAAAAAGAGAGATTGTCTGCGATAGTATCTGCTGTTTACACTATTAAGATTCTGCTTTTATCTCTTTGCTTCATTGTATTCTTGGCTTTAGTTTCCTTAGTATCAAAGTTTTCTGCCGAAAAAGAATTATTCCTTTTTTCTTTTTTCATTGTACTTGGAACAACGTTCACCCCGGTCTGGTTTTTCCAGGGATTGGAAGAAATGAAACAGCTTGTTGTTGTTTCTACTATTTCAAAAATATTGATGATTATAGGAATATTTGTTTTCATTCAATCTAAAGCTGATGATACGGTTTATATGCTGCTTATTGGTTTAAGCACAATGTTTAACGCAATTGTCTTAACCGGTATGATGAAGAAATATTATAGAGTGCAATTTAGCTTCCCTGCTTTAAACGAAATTCTTTCCCAATTAAAAGAATCATATTTGCTTTTTATTTCAAGCGTTTCAATAAGTCTTTATACAACAACAAACATTTTTCTTCTTGGATTATTGGCTAATCCGGTAGAAGTCGGATATTTTGCGGCGGCAGATAAAATCCGTTCCGGGATTCAATCTTTTGCAAGACCAGTCGGTCAGGCTCTTTATCCACGCATGGCTTTTCTCTCAAAGAACGATGAAAAAAAATCGAAACAACTCCTGATGAAATTTACTTTAGTGGGAGGAGTAATTCTATTAGTTGTAGGAATTGTGACTTTCTTTTTCGCAAAACCGGTAGTTCTTTTGCTTGCCGGAAATGAATATTCAAAATCAATCTATGTTTTACAAATCATCGCGCTGCTTCCTTTTATAATATATTTAAGCAATATGTTTGGCATTCAAGGGTTGTTAAATTACGGGAAGAAAAAAGAATTTACCGCTATAATTATTTTAGGGAGCGTGATAAGTATTGTTCTATCATTCCTATTAGTACCAGCTTATGCTTCATACGGTTCTGCATTTTCGGTATTAGCAACAGAATTATTTGTAACGCTTGGGATGATATATTTTTATTTCAAATGAAGTATAATATCCTCAATTATATTTGTAAAAGAGATACTAAGGGATGGTATCTCTGCTGTAAAAAAATCTTATGGCGGGTTTTTTAGCAAGTATGTAAAATTTATCGCCACTTATTTCACAAAGTTGTAAAAAAAGACGGGATTAATTATATTTCGGCTCAATAATCTGTTGAAAGCTACCTTAAAATAAATTTAGATTCCGGGTTAGATGGTTTTCTACTTATAGATGAATTTCAATTCATAAATGATATTTCAACTACGCTAAAACTTCTTACCGATCTTCATCCGAAATTAAAAATTATTTGCAGCGGAAGTTCAAGTTTGGATATTATCCAACAAGTTGAAGAATCTATTGCCGGCAGGGTTCATATTATTGATGTTTATTCGCTTTCATTTTCAGAGTATTTACGGTTTCAAAATGAAGAGTTGTTTACTCTTTTCAATAAGTATGATAGGAAGACAAATGATGCAATTGTTGACTCAAAAATAAAATTCTTTTTTGAGGAATATCTTATCTTCGGCGGGCTGCCCCGGATAGCTTTAACAATGGGTGAGCAATCAAAAATTCAATTACTCGATGACATATACAAAACTTATCTTTTACGCGATGTTAGAAGTTACGTTAAGAATGAAGATACAGTTGGTTTTAACAAACTGCTTGTTATGCTCGCTTCACAAATCGGGAATATGATTAATATCCATGAGCTTGCTAATACAACCGGACTTGCATACAGAAAGTGCGAAGACTATATTTTTTTGTTGGAACAAATGTTTATTATTAAACTGGTTCAACCATTTTTTACAAATAAACGGAAAGTGATTTCCAAAATGAAAAAGGTTTATTTTACCGATATCGGTTTAAGAAACATCATCTCTGCAAATTTTATTAAGCTTGATAGCAGAACAGATTCCGGGGCAATTTTTGAAAATTTTGTTTTTCTAGAACTGATGAGAAAAATTCCTTCCTATGCAAAAATTTATTTTTACCACACTAAAGACGGGTCAGAAGTTGATTTTCTTATTGACGATTTAAAAAACAAATATGCTGTTGAAACAAAATTTAAGCCGTTTGCTAAAATGATTAATCTAAAAAGTTTGGACGGTTTGCAAGATATTGAACATATATCGAAATCTTTTATTATCAGTAAAAATCTAAATGCTTCAGAGGGAAATACTATATTTGTCCAGGGTTATTTAACTGAAAAAATTGAGTTAATGGGTTAAAGTTTTATGTATGATTTTCTGATTGTAGGTGCAGGATTTGCCGGCTCTGTTATGGCTGAGCGGTTAGCAAGCCAACGAAATAAAAAAGTTCTGGTAGTAGAAAAACGAAATCACATTGGCGGCAATGCTTATGATGAATATGACGAACATGGAATTCTAATTCACAAATATGGTCCGCATATATTTCATACGAACAGTAAAGAAGTTTTTGATTACCTCTCAATGTTTACTAAATGGAGACCTTACGAACATAAGGTGCTCGCTTTTTATAAAAATGAATATTACCCAATTCCCATTAACAGACTTACACTTAATAAACTTTATAAGTTGAATTTGCAGTCAGAGAAGGAAGTGACTGAATTTTACTCTAAAGTAAGAGAAAATCGGAATCCGATAATAAATTCCGAGGATATAATTGTTAATCAGGTTGGTAGGGAACTGTTCGAAATATTTTTTAAGAATTACACTTATAAACAATGGAATAAATATCCGCACGATTTATCTCCATCGGTTTGCGGACGTATCCCAATCCGTACGAATGATGATTGTAGATACTTCACAGATAAATACCAATTTATGCCGAAGGAAGGTTATACAAAAATGTTTGCGAACATGCTCTCACATAAAAATATCGAGATCATTCTGAATACAGATTATAAAACAGTTGTCAATGATTTGAAATTTGATAAGATGATTTATACAGGCCCGATTGATTATTTTTTTGATTATGAACTAGGCAGACTACCTTACCGATCAATAAGGTTCGAATTTGAGAATTACGAAAGAGATAAAGCTCAAGATGTTGCAGTCATAAATTACGTTGATGGAACTAAGCCTTTCACTAGGGTTACAGAGTATAAATATTTAACTGGACAAATCTCCAATTCAACGACATTATCTAAAGAATACACTCAAATTGATGGAGAACCATATTATCCTATTCCGACAGTTGAGAATAAAAGATTATACTCGCTTTATCATGATTCGACTAGTAAATTGAAGAGTGTAATTTTTTGCGGAAGATTGGCGGAGTATCAATATTTGAATATGGATCAAGTAATAGCAAATACAATCCAAATATTGAATAAATCCATCATGGAAAATTGAGATGAGAATAGCTGCAGTAATAGTTACATATAACCGAGTAAAACTGCTTAAAGAATGTATTGAATCTATTCGTAAATAGACTTATAGAATCGATGAAATTATTGTTGTCAATAATTCAAGCACGGATGGAACCTTTGAATGGTTAACTCAGCAGAATGATTTAACAATAATAACCCAAAAGAATCTTGGTGGGGCTGGTGGATTTCATACTGGAATAAAAAATGCTTTCGAAAAAAGATATGATTGGATATGGTGTATGGATGATGATTGTCTTTTAACACCATCTAGTTTGAAGAACTTATTTCGGGAGATTAAAGAAAATATTTATGTGTATGGCTGTTTGGTAATCTCTAAAGAGAACACTACAGACTTAGCTTGTGGTTATTATGAAAAAAATGTTTATATCGAAAAGGTAAGTGAAGTCAAATTAATTGGAAGAATAACAGATGTGAATTTTTTTTTAGGTACTTTAATTCATAGTTCAGTGATCAAAAAGGTTGGTTTACCTTATTCCGATATGGTGATTCGTGGAGACGAAGTTGAATACAACAGAAGAATTCGGTTAAATAAATTTCAAATGCTAACTATTAATGACTCGATTTTATACCACCCAAAGTCTTCGATACAAATGATGGAATTACTAGGAATTCGGCATCGATTTGAGGTAATGAACTCATTTAAAAGATATTATCATAATAGAAACTTTGTATACTTGATGAAACAGTACCGATATATGAGTTTAAAAGTATTTCTAAAACATTTACTATTTGACCTCTATGGAATAATCTTCTATCAACGTAGCTTTAACAACTTATATGCAGCATTGAAAGGATTAATAGCAGGAATATTTTACTCACCCACTAAAATACCGAATCGTGATAACATTAAGTGAGTTAATCAGCATTTCCCAAAATTATATATGACAGAAATTAGTGTTCTACTTTCAACATATGACGCAGCATATAAATTGGAAAAAACGATTAGGAGTGTCCTTCAGCAGACATTTAAAGATTTTGAATTAATTATTATTGATGACGGATCAAATGATAACACTTACGAAGTAGTTAGCTCCTTTGCTGATGAGCGCTTGCGCTATTTCAAAAAAGAGCATTCTGGGTTAGGAGATTCACTAAATATTGGAATTGAATACTCGAAGGGGGAATTGATTGCTCGAATAGATGCTGGCGATATATGTCATCCAAGACGATTTGAGAAACAGATTGATTATTTGAATAAACATGATGAGATAGATGTTTTAGGCACTGGGTATGGGGTCTTTCATGGAAACAAACTATATTATTATTATTTTAATCCTTCAAAAGATGCTGAAATTAAAAAATTGCTCGTCTATCGGAATACAATTTTTCATCCAAGCATTATTTTTAAGAAATCAATAGTACTCTGTAATAATGGTTATAAAAACATTCCGTATGAAGATTATGAATTGTGGTTAAGAATTTCGCCAAAAGTTGTTTTTGCTAATCTGTTTGAAATTCTATGTTATTATTGGTTTGATAAAAATTCTATTACCAGGAGCAATATAGACAAGAATAAAAAGATTGTATTTCATTTTCTAACTGCAACAAATAATTATTATAGAAACTATATTTTATCAAGTTGCGCTCCCGAAAAATTAAAAGCGATTGCATTACGTGAATATTTTTGGGGCAATAGGAAACGCACTAGAAAATATTTATTAGGTTTATTTTATTATTTCCCTTGGGAAATTAAAAACCTCTTTTTTTTCTTCACAACATTTATTCCAAATAAATGGATGACTCAGATAACTCGATATCATATTCCAAACCGTCTTCAATATCTGTTTTTTTATCTTTCGAAAGAAACTAAAATAATCCGGAATGAATTTAGAGATACTCTTCTTATTCTAAGCGAAGAATAAGATGGTAAAGTCAGGGAAAAAACTTGTTTACTTGTTAGGCAAATATCCTCTTTATTCCGAATGTTTTATTTACCGTGAGATTAGTGCACTAACAAAAATTGGAATTGAGATAAGAGTCTTCACACTGAGAAGAGGCGATAGAAATTTTAATCCGTTTCCAGATAAAACCATAAAAGTATTTTACATTTATCCCGAAAATATTGCGTTAGGATTTTGGTTGAATTTAGTATGGATTATCAAAAGACCAATTCGATATCTGCAAATAGTTTCCATGATTTTATCTCAGATTAAAGGATACCCCTTATTCACTATATTAAAGCAATGTGTAATTCTTTATTCAACTCCTTTATTAACGAATTATTTATTAAAGGAAAACATTGATTTTGTCCATGCTCATTTTGCCAACGGTAGCACCCTGGGTTTGTTCAATAAAATTCTTAGTGGGAAAGACTTTTCGATCACACTACATGCTTTTGACGATTTGTATTCAAATGCAATATTTCTTAAGGAGAAAATTGAATATTCATCTAAGATTATTTGTGAAAGCAGATATAATGAAAATTACTTAAAGAGTATTTTTCCAACAGATAAATACTTAAAAATACGCACAATATATTCCGGGGTAGAAATTAAGAATAACCAAACAAGATTAAAATCGAGCTCGATTTTCAGAATTTTATCAATTGGAAGACTTGTAGGCCATAAAGGATTCATAACTTTGATCAAGGCATTAAAAATTCTTAATGACGAAGGGGTTCATTTTGAAGCCGAGATTGTAGGCGAAGGACCTTTAAGAAAAGAACTGGAAGAAATAATCGAGAGAGAAAATTTAAGAAGGAAAATTTTATTATCGGGTGCAAAAGATTCTTTCTATGTTAATGATGCTTATTTACGTTCAGATTTGTTCATCCTCTCTTCTGAAATATATCATAATGGTGAAAGAGACGGATTACCTAATGTCGTAATTGAAGCGATGTCTTTTCAATTACCCATAATTTCAACTTATGTTTCAGCAATTCCGGAATTAATTCAAAGTTACTCCAACGGGATTCTTGTTCCGGAGAGAAATCCTCCAGCATTAGCTCAAGCGATAAAATATATAATTCACAATCCCGCAGAAGCAAAAAAATTTGCCGATAACGGTTTCCAATCTGTCAAGAAGAATTTTGATATTTTGAACACATCAAAAATGTTATATGAATTTTTATTTGCGAACACGGAAAATTGATGTTCTTATTAAGAAAAATTTTGGATACATACTCACAAATCGATTCGAGAAATAATGAATCTATTTCAGGACAAATTCTATCTCATAATCGAATTATTGTCACAACGATTCATCCTTATTCGTATATAAAACTAAGGAAGCAAATTCAAATCGTTAAGGAACTCGATTTCATATTTGTGGATTCATCATTAATGATACGGATAATTGATAAAATTTTAAAAAAGAATTATCCATCAATATGTTTTAATTTCACACATATCAGCGTACGCGAGAAGGAAAGATTTTTCGCCAAGGAATTTTTCGAATCTCTTAAAGTTACTGACAGCTTAGCGATAATCGGTTCAGAAAAGAAGATTTGTGAAAATGCGGCACAAAACATCCAGACAAATTACAAGAATAGCAAAATTGTTTATATTTCAAAGGGGATTTTTGGAAAGCCCGAGGAAATGAAGATTGTTCTTGAGGAAATATTGGTAAATAAACCAACAGTAATAATATGCGGAATGGGAACAATCCTACAAGAAAGTTTCCTTCTTGCTCTGAAAAGAAAAAATTGGGAAGGAATCGGATTATGCGTAGGAGGATTTATTCATCAAATTTCAAAACGATTAAACTATTACCCAATACTTTTCGAAAAAATGAACATCCGCTGGTTATTTAGGATACTTGATGAACCGCGACTATTGTTCAGATATATTTTGGTTTATCCATTCTCAGTTTTGGTACTAATTTATGATTGTCTCAAACTAAAAATAAGTGTGGGAGAATCTAATGAACTTCCAGAAATCGTTTAAACTGTTTTTCGTTCTATTCTTCTTACCAATTATTTTATTAGGCCAGGTGAAGATAAATTCTTGGTCATTCAAAGGGAACAGATACTATTTAAACGTAGAATTCAATACGACTTATCAACTTCAAATAAAAGATGGGAAAAAAATTCTTGAGTTTCCCAACGTCAAATTTGATGAATCAAAACCGAATGAATTTTTTTCAGTACAGAAAGAATTATTTGTTGAGATACCATATAACTCCACTCCACAGATTGATATTAGCGAAGGAAACAGCTCTTTAATAGATGCACAATTAGAAGTTAACCCGCGTGTGACAGCATCAAATGATTCAACGCTGACTTATACTTCCGGTGAAGTTAAACCAAATATTCAAACCGAAAAAGCATATGAAATTGTTGGCTTTTTTGAATATGAGAATAAAAGATACGCCCATCTACGGTTTCGCCCTATTCATTTTGATTATTCTGCACGTATGATAAAAAAGATGTCTGATTACAACGTTGTACTAACATTTAATTTCCAATTGCCGAGTAATTCTATTGTGAATACTCCTATTTCCCTCCAAAATAGTTTTGTTAACAATCCGAAAATTGAGAGCGGGAATCATCTTTTCAAAAAAAACGACATTAGTGATTTATGGATCGACTTTACGGCAGATTATAT
>JBBAAM010000069.1:0-15651 GCA_041658245.1 Melioribacteraceae bacterium | reverse complement strand
TTCTTTATATATATAAACAAGGATTTTTCTATTACCACATGGGTTATGCTACCACCCTTGGATTATTCTTTGCACTGTTGATTTTATCTGTTGTTATGATTCAAAAGAAATTTGTTGAGAAGGATAGATGATGAAAAGAATTATCCTATACATATCTCTTACTGCCGGTGCAATTCTTTTCCTTTATCCATTCATCTGGATGGTAAGTGCTTCTCTTGCACCGGAGAGTGAAATAGGAAATCTAATTTTTCTTCCTTCACAAATATCATTTGGAAGTTATTTCCAAATGTTTGATAAAATACCAATTGGTAAAGCATTTGTTAACAGTATGATCGTAGCATGTGCCGTTACATTTGGAGTTCTTGTGTTCGGATCAATGGTTGGTTATGCTTTGTCACGTCTTGAATTCAAGGGGCGCAATCTAATTTTTTACATTATCATTTTTACAATGACACTTCCTTTTCAAATCACTCTTATTCCCCAGTATATATTAATTGTAAAATTCGGATGGGTTGATTCATACGCCGCATTAATTGTCCCTTATCTTATGAATGCTCTAGCAATAATTATGTTCCGTCAATATTTCAAAACAATTCCACAAGATTTGATTGATGCGGCAAGAATTGACGGATGCGGTGAGTTAAGAATTATTTTCGGAATTCTTTGGCCTAACTCGATTCCGGCTTTAGTAACTGTTGCAATGATAACATTTATGGCTTCATGGAATGAAGTCTTATGGCCTTTGATTGTTATTCGTGATGAAAATTTAATGACAATGCCGCAGCTTGTTACTTTATTCGCTGTTGGGGGAAGGGCAGAATCGCAACTTGGAGTTAAACTTGCTGCAGCAACTATGCTTGCTCTACCAATTATTATTGCGTACATGTTTTTCCAAAAATATTTTATTCAAAGTATGGCTTCATCTGGAATAAAAGAATGATTTTTACGGATAGCTTTTTAAATAAATGATTTAGATAGATTATCATTATCGACTATAACATAAAACCTAAGGTGTTCTAATTATGGAAATCAACAAATATTCTAATAACCCAATTTTAACAAAAACAAAAGTTCCTTTCAAAGTGAACAGTATTTTTAATGCAGGAGCCGTGAAATTTCATAATAAGTATTTACTTATGTGCCGAGTAGAAATGCCGGATGGAAAATCTTCCTTAGTGATAGCAAGAAGCGAAGATGGATTTAACTTTGTGGTGGATCCAAAACCTACTCTTACTCCGGAAGATCATAAAGAATATTACCAGTATGTTGATTGGGGAATTGAGGATGCACGGATAACAAAAATTGAAAATAAATTTTACCTCACATATACCGGATATTCGAAATATATGCCGTTAGTTGTTTTAGCTGAAACGGAAGATTTCAATACGTTTAAGATTCATGGGCCAATAAGTGAACCGTCGAATAAAGATTGTGCGCTATTCCCAGAAAAGATTGATGGATGTTATTGGAAGGTTGACAGACCGGCAGCGAATGCACGACACGATATTTGGATTAGTAGTAGCCCGGATCTTTTACACTGGGGTAATTATAAAATCTTAATGGAACCTTTACCCGGTACGTGGGAAAATGATAAAATCGGTTCATCAAGTCAACCCATTAGAATTAAAGAGGGCTGGTTGATGCTTTATCATGGTGTTCGCAGTTTTGGATTTTCAACTATATATAAAATCGGTGTAGTACTTTTAGATCTCAAAAAACCTTGGATTGTGAAAGGCAGAACGAAAGAACCAATTCTTTCACCTGAACTTGATTATGAAAGAATCGGCGATGTACAGAATGTTGTCTTTGCATGCGGATGGATTGAAGAACCAGATGGAAGTGTTAAAATCTATTACTCCGGAGCGGATACTAATATTTGTGTCGCAGAAACATCCATCGATTACCTCATATCGGTTTGTAAATAAGTTATTGTAGGAATGTTAATGATAATATTTCAGCATAAACCTCTTTTAATTTTTGCTTTATCAATTTTGTTATCTTGTGCATGTATTGATCATGGTCAAACCAATGCGCCAGTCTTCGTTAACAAAGCCCATCTTGATAATCTTTATGAAGAGATAAGTATAGAAGGGAACAAGCTTGGTATTGTACACATCTATTGTGAATATCCTGATTATAAATGGGTTGGTGATAGTGATGAAGGAATTGCTTGTGTAGATGATGTCGCACGAGCAGCAGTATTTTATTTGAAATATTCGGAACGATTCAACGATTCTGCTGCTGCGTTAAAAGCAGAAAGATTGATCGAGTTTCTTCTTTACATGCAAGCGGAGAATGGTTTTTTCTACAATTTTATATTTGCCGATTATTCTATTAATAAAACTCACCAGAACAGTGTAGCTCGTGCAGATTGGTGGTCCTGGCGTGCTTTGTTGGCTTTAACTGAAGCTTATGGTTACTTTAAGGATAGGAATGTTGAACTGTCTGGACAAGTTAAAAAAGCAATTGAAAAAACTGTCAACTCTACAAAATCAAATTTTACGCGTGAAAAAAATGTTGTAGATCTTGATGGTTTTGTACGACCAACGTGGCTTCCATATCAATATGCATCCGATCAAGCAGCGGTAATAGTAATTGCATTGAGCAAATATTATTTGTTGTTTCGTGACGATTCCGTATTAAATCTAATAAACGATTTTTGTGACGGAATGATTCTTATGCAAGAGGGTAATGAAAATCAATTCCCTTTTTATGCATTTATGAGTTGGGAAAATTTATGGCACGCTTGGGGTAATTCACAATCATATTCTCTTTTGTGTGCTTATGAAATTACACAGAACAATAAATATTTGAGTTCCGCTTTAAATGAAATCAACCACTTCTATAAATATCTTCTCAAAGAAAAATTCTTCAATGAATTATCGATCAAAAAAGAGAACGGGAAAACTGTAATTAACACCATAAAAAAGTATTCGCAGATTGCCTACGGTATTCGACCGATGGTCTTTGCATCTTTAAAAGCAGGGAAACTAACCGGCGATGAAAAGTATTCTTTGCTTGCAGCGAAAATTGCATCATGGCTTTTCGGGAATAACCCGGCGGATACGGCGATGTATTTTCTGAAGAACGGAATTTGTTATGACGGCATTATAAGTGAAAAAGAGATTAATAAAAATTCCGGAGCGGAATCCACAATAGAAGCGCTTCTTTCCCTATTGGCTATCGAAGAAAATCAAAGTGCAATAAAAATGTTAAGTGATATGATAATGTATAAGAATAACTCCCAATGAATGTTAAACGCACTAATATTATACTAAAACCGGATTCCTCAAAAGTGATTTTAAAACCCTTTGAACCGGGTGATAAAAAAAGAATAACTAAAATTATTGATAGAATATCAAAATTACCCGAAGAAGAAGTATTGAAAGGATACAAAGCAGTTAACGATTTGTATTCATCACGGCACAAGAAATTTGAACATTTATTTCTAAAAAGATTTGAGGATGTTAAAAAATATTACCCGGGGACTGAATCAATTTCAAAAGAAAGAATGCTTCTTATAGGTTCATATTTTACAAACGAATATTCACTTGAGCACTCTGCTTTGTTTAATCCTTCGATGGTTTGGCATCCCGATCAATCGAAATTATCGGAAGGTAAGAAACGGTTTATAATCAGTTTGCGTGCAACCGGAGAAGGACACATTTCTTCTATTGAATTTAGAAGCGGTACAATTGATTCCGAAAGCAACATAGAACTTGATGGTATTAATCGTTTTGTAGCAATGCCCGAAATTAGCAATCTTAGTGATAGTACATACGAAGCACATTTCGATAATGAAATCAATCTTTCCGAAAGAGTATTATTTCCGCAATTACTGATTGAATCTAATGGTATTGAAGATGCAAGATTTGTTCGCTATGAAGATGAAAACAAAAAAGTTGTGTACTACGCTACATATTGCGCTTATGATGGTCATAATATCACTATGAGGTTATTGCATACGGAAGATTTTCAGACCTTTAGTAGTTACCAATTAGAAGGTACAGAAGTACAAAATAAAGGGATGGCACTTTTTCCAAGGAAGATTAAGGGTCAATACGCTATGCTCTCACGGCAAGATAATGAGAATAATTACATCATGTTTTCAGATAACCTTCTCAGATGGGAAACAAAACAACTTTTGATGGAACCCGAATATCCTTGGGAGTTTTTTCAAATCGGGAACTGCGGCTCTCCGATTGAAACTGAAAAGGGCTGGCTCTGTCTAAGTCATGGTGTTGGTGCTGCGCGTAGATATTCAATCGGTGCTTTTCTTCTTGATAAAAATGATCCTACCAAGTTGATTGGGAGATTGAAAAAACCTTTAATGGAAGCTGATCAAAATGAGCGTAATGGTTACGTTCCAAATGTTGTTTATACATGTGGTGGAGTTATAAACGGAAAAGATATTGTATTCCCTTATGCGATGTCGGACTATGCCAGCAGTTTTGCTTCGGTCAATCTTAATGATTTGCTCGAAGAGTTGACTAATGGTTAGTAGATATGCCTAATGTAAAAAAATATTGCAGTAAGCCCATTCATATTATTTCTTTGTTTATAATACTTCTAATTGGCTGGCAGCAAGTTAACTTTGCTGAGGGTAACCAAAAATCAAATAAAAAAAAATTATCTATTCATTTTAACGGAAACGCCAAGATAGAAATCGGTAGTGCTTATGTTGGGTTGGAATTCCATAATAGCCATCCGGTACCACAGAGATTTAGTTTTTATTATCCTGTTGCAAACAGTATCGATCTAAGTACTGATTATTGGATGCGTGATACAACTTTCGCAATGACAGCCGGTTTGAAATTTGGCGATTCAGAGATCGAGTGGTTTGATAATCAATCACTACCATTTGATCTTACACCATTCTCGGTTGACTTTTATAAGAAAGATCAACTGAAGGAAATAGAGATTTCTTACTCTTTCACAAAAAATAAACCGGCTGTTGTCGTTTCGTATTCCATAACGAACAAAACTAACACACAACAAGATGTTGAGCTTTACTCGATTCATGCCTTATCGTTTAGAACAAGCCACACGTTCAAGTTTAGCAGCAGTATTAATCCGGTAATTCTTGAAAAAGAAGGAACTATTCTTATTGAACACAACGATTATGAGACACAAAATGCTTCGATGTTTATTACAAATTGTGAAGAACAACCGCTAGAGATGCATGTTACAAGCACCGCAATCGGCGATAAAGCTTATTTTGAAAAATATCCTAGTCATAAAAAATTTATTGATATTCCTTCGGTATATTTTGTTTATAAGAAAAAATTGAAACCGGCAGAAAAATTATTTGTTGTACAATCAATGGGAGTATGCAAACAAAGCGAATCAAATTATCTTGCTCAATATCTAAAGCACAATTACAAAAATGAAATTGATGAATTTGAAAATGATATCCTTTCGAAAGTTTATGAGCGAACAACATTTGTAACGGGAGACAAACAACTAGACCGCTCTGAGCGTTGGTCTAAAGCAATTTTGGAAGTCAATAAACATTATATTGATGGCTCAATTGAACCAATGCCTTGTCCGGCGGAGTACAATTTTTATTTCACTCACGATGTATTGTTAACTGATCTTGCCGCGGTTAATTATGATCTTGAAAGAGTAAAAAGCGATCTTAATTTTATTACTAAACATGCTAATAAAGAAAACATTATCCCCCACGCTTATTACTGGAAAGATTCTTCGTTCGTAACAGAGTATGCCGATCGTGATAACTGGAATAATTTCTGGTTGATAATTGTTTCTGCTGAATACTTAAAACATTCCGGCGATAAAAACTTTGCAGAAAAAATATATCCCTTTGTTGCAAAAGCTTTGAAGCAAGCACTTGCCACAAAAGGCGATGACGATTTGATGTGGTCGTATCGGACGGATTGGTGGGATATCGGCAAAAGATACGGGCAAAGAAGTTATATGACAATTCTCGCTATTAAGGCTATTCGTTCTTTTCTATACTTCTCTTCTAATCTTAATAAAAATGAAAAGTACTTGAATGAACTGGAAGATTTGTCCGAACGGATGAAGGTAAATCTTAATGAAAAATTGTGGTTTGATAAGTACGGATATTTGATGAATTACACTGATCCCGAAAAGCTTGATGAACATTATTACAGTGGCTCCTTAATTGCCGCTCATTACGGTTTAATCGATAAAACAAAAATTTTGGAAATGATTCGAACCGCGAATGAAAAAATTGTAGATAAGAAAATTGGTGTTTATACTGCCTTTCCGATGGATTTTGATGAACTGCAGGATTACTGGCATTTTGTAAACAATGAAGCTGGCGATAAATATTATTATTTAAACGGTGGAATCTGGCCTCATTCAAATGCATGGTATTCACTTGCCTTAATTGCTGCAGATCAAAAAGAAGACGCCGTTAAATTTATAAAAAACATTATGACGATAGACGGGATAATGAGTGGTCCAAATGGTCAACCATCAATGTATGAAGTTAGAAACGGAAATCATAACGATCCGAAAGTTTACGGTACAATCGATAAACCACAATTTATGTGGGCAGCTGGTTGGTATCTTTATACACTTTATTATTTATATGGACTAAGCAACAATGAGTGGAACATTTCTTTCGAGCCATATCTTCCGGTTAATCAAAACAAATGCTCATTCAAGCTTTCGGTTAATAATAAATTGATAAATGTGGAGATTATTAAAGGACCCATTCAAAAAATTGAAATTGACGGGAAAGAAATTAATTCGTTTGTTTTTCCAAATGAAGTTGATAATTTAAAAAATATTCGATTTACTATAGGCAAATTGAACAAACCGGTTTTAAAAACTACAAACTCAATTATGAAATCATGTCTATACAATGAAAAGCTAAACAAGATGAATATTGAACTCGAAGCGTTTAGTAATCATAAAAATCAAACGATTATCCATTCGAAAAATAAACCTAAAAATATTTTACTCAACGGTAACATTTATGATGAATCAATCATTGAATCGATAGAAGACGGTTATTCTGTCACAATGAATATTAATCATGAAAACAAAACAGAAATAATAGAAATTAATTTTTAATGCTGCGCAAGAAAGGGAAAGTTTTGTATCATGTCCAAAAGATTTTATCTCGATGGAAAGTGGAAGTTAAAAATAGGTGATAAATTTTCTCCATCCACACCGAAAGAAATTATCAAAAAAAAATGGATTAATGCTGAAGTACCCGGAACTGTCCATACAGATCTATTAAGAAATAAATTGATTGAAGAACCATTCTACTCAAATAATGAGATTAAGCTTAGCTGGATCGCGGAATCGGATTGGATTTACAAAACCGTTTTTGATCTACCATTTATGAAAAATGATACTGCTGTTAAACTCAACTTTGAAGGACTTGATACGATAGCAACAATATACTTGAATGGAGTGCATATCGGCGTTACGAAAAATATGTTTATGAAATATGAATTTGATGTTGCACAATATCTAAAATCCAAAAAAAATGAACTGGAAATACTTTTCGAATCACCTATTAATTACAGTTTAGGCGAAGAGATAGAACACGGTAAACTTCAGGTAGCCTTGAATTCCAGTCGGGTCTATATAAGAAAAGCTCAATATTCATTCGGCTGGGACTGGGGTCCATCGTTCCCAACAATTGGCATCTGGAGAAATGTTTATCTAGAAAAAGAAAAGCAAGTGTCTGTCAAGAATGTATTCTTTGATACAATTGAGGTAAAGAACAACACTGCCGAAGTAGAAATTAGGTTCGATGTTGATGGCAAGAACAATGAAGTATTAATTGCGGAGATTAATTTATCTTCTAAGGAGTCAAGAATAACTAAAGTTGTTGAAGTCACTGCTGGTATTAACAAACTCAATATCGAGATAAAAAATCCTCAACTATGGATGCCGAATGACTACGGTGAACAGAACTTGTATGATCTTGAAATCAAAATTAAAGACAAATCTAATAATGTAGCGGAATCAATAAATAAGAAAGTTGGAATCAGAATAATTGAATTGAAAATAAAAGACGGAGAGCAGAATACATTTCAATTTGTTGTCAATGGGAAAAAAATATTTGCAAAAGGAGTTAACTGGATTCCATGCGATGCATTTCTTCCGAGGGTAAAAGAAGACAAATACCGCATACTCCTCAATTATGCAAAAGAAGCGAATATGAATTTCGTTCGCGTTTGGGGCGGTGGAATTTATGAAGACGATATATTTTATGATTTGTGCGATGAACTTGGTCTTCTTGTATGGCAGGATTTCATGTTTGCATGCGGTGCTTATCCAGAGCACGATGAGTTCATTCAAAATATTAGAGAAGAAATATCCTACAATGTTGAAAGAATTCAATATCATACTTCAATTGCTATCTGGTGCGGCAACAACGAAAATGAATGGATCTGGTATCAAGAGGAAAAAACAAGTTACAAACTAATGCCCGGCTATAAAATCTATAGTGATGTTATCCCAACTCTATTAAAAGAAATTGATCCACTTCGTCCTTATTGGCAATCATCTCCATTTGGTTTTGATGAAGACCCTAATTCTCAAAAAAGCGGTAACAGGCATCAATGGAACATTTGGAGTAACTGGGTGGATTATAATCAAGTTGTAAACGATAATAGTTTGTTCGTAACTGAATTTGGATTTCAAGGGCCCGCGAACAAATCCACTCTTGAAAAATTTATACCGAAAAAGGATAGAAAAATTCATGGTGAGATTTTTGAATTTCACAATAAACAAGTTGATGGTCCTGAAAGAGTAATACGTTTTTTAAGTGCACATCTTCCGTTAAGTACAAATTGGGATGACTATCTATATCTGGCACAACTGAATCAAGGATTTGCTCTTAAAATATGTCTTGAACACTGGCGATTCAATCAGCCTACAACCAACGGCAGCATAATTTGGCAGATCAATGATACCTGGCCAGTTACAAGCTGGGCTTTGATCGACAGCGAATTAAAACCGAAACTATCCTACTACTTTGTTAAGAATGCTTTTGCGTCTCAAGCAATCAGAATCAAAAAAAATATTGATATAATTGAAATTGAAGCACTCAATCAAACGGACAAAAAATTTTCCGGTACAATTGAGTTCCTTGCAATCGAATCTGCGAGCGGTAAAGCTTTGTTCAAAAAGAATATTTCTGCTGATATCTCCGGGGAATCAATCTCTTGTTTAATATCAATTAACAAACAGTTCGATTCATGTACTATAATTATTGCAACTCTAATTGATGATAAAAAAAATATTATCAGCCGGAATTATTATTGTTCAAAAGAGTGGAAACACCTTACGCTTCCGAAAGCCAAGATTAAAGTTAGCTTAGTAAAAAAAGATAATGTTCAGATTGCCAAAATTACAACAGATAAAACCGCATTCTTTGTTGATCTGATTTCAACTTTTGCAACTTTTTCAAGCAGAGGAATGATTATTCTTCCAGGCGAAACTGTTGAACTCAAAATTATATCTGATAAAAAACGATTGCTCAAGAAAGAAGAAATCGAAATCTATTCTTTGAACCAATATTTATGCGATTGATAAAACGTTACATATTGCTTTTAATATTTATTTGGTCCATTTCAAATGGTCAGTCTATATTTAGTTTAAATGATGTTCACGCTCAGCAAATAAGTATTCCTCGAATTGAATTGATGCCGAATTTACCCTCACCATATTTTATGAGAGATTGGAAAAAGGTCGGACATGATTATGATTATTTAGTCTATAATTATAATGCGCAAGGTGATTATTTACCGTTAATATTTTTCAACAATAGTGCGATTAATTACCCGGGTCAACGAAGTTTCGGATTACATTCATTTGTCGGTACAAACAGTCCAAACAATAGTGAAGCAATAAATGTATTACCTTCAATAGTAAGTGCAACATTAGTTGGAATTGATAAAAGAAACCAAAATGGTTACGACTGGGTAAAGATGAGCCGGGAATATTTTAACAAACGTCCCGAAATGAATATTTACAAAAATTCACCTCATGATGATTCTTTTGATGATTGGTGGTACGAATCAATGCCAAATGTTTTTTTCTATCAATTATATTCTTTATATCCCAATGTTGAAGACTATAAATTCCAATTTCGTTCTGTGGCTGATCGATTTCTTGAAGTTGCTCGATTGAGCAGTGGAAGCACAACACCATGGAATCATTCTAACTTCTTTTATCGTGGTTGGGACTTTGTTAATAAACAGCCTCACAAATATGGAGTTGCGGAACCGGAAGCAGCTGGGGCTGTAGGGTGGATTCTTTATAATGCTTTTATCGAAACTGGTGAAAAAAAATATTTAATTGGTGCTGAATGGTGCTTAGAATATTTAAACTCACTCTCGGCAAACCCTGCTTATGAAATTCAACTTCCTTACGGAGTTTTTACAGCCGCAAGAATGAATGCGGAAATCGGAACTGATTATGATATTGAAAAAATGTTTACCTGGTGTTTTAGCAAAACCTATCTAAGAGAATGGAATGTTCTTCTTGGTAGATGGGGAATTTATGATGTGAACGGATTAATAGGTGAGGATTCCGAAAGGCAATATGCTTTCTTAATGAATACCTTTCAACAGATCGGCGCTTTAGTTTCTGTAGTTAGATACGATGAAAGATTTGCGAGAACGGTAGGTAAATGGGTTCTTAATGCTGCAAATTCTTTACGTCTTTTCTATTCAAAATTTCTTGATGATTTACGTCAAGACAGCGAGGATTGGTCGCATCAGTATGATCCTAATTCATATATTGCTTATGAAGCCTTATTGAAAATGTCTACAGGTTGGCCCGAAGCAACCGGTGATGCGAAAAAGGGTAATTGGGCAAAAACAAATTTATCCCTCTATTCTTCTTCTTCAGTTGGTTATCTCGCCGGACTTCTTGATACTACTAATATTCCAATGATCTTAAAACTGGATCTGAATAAGACAGATTTCTTTCAGAAAAAATCTTATCCGTCTTATCTTTTATTTAATCCTTATAATAAAGATACGACCGTACAGTTCTCGCTTCCCGAAGGTGTCTATAATATCTACGAAACTATTTCGAATAGTTTTATCGGCACCGGATTGTCATCAATTGCTGCTGTATCTATTCCGGCAAATTCTGCGCTTGTGATTGTATTAACTCCTACTGGCGGTAATGTTGAATATGTTTTAAATAAATTGATAATAAATGGAAATGTCGTTGATTATAATTCCGGCAACCATGTTTCAAATTATTCACCAAGAATAAAAAGTTTATCCGCAGTTGACAATACTCTTATTCAAAATAAATCGACAAAAATTTACTGCAGCGCAGCTGATAAAGATAACAATCAACTACTTTATACGTGGCGGACTGATAAGGGCGTAATTGAAGGTGAAGGTGCGGTGATTGATTTTACTGCGCCAAACGATACCGGCAGTATTACAATCAAAGTAATAGTTGAAGATTCTGCAAGTCTAAAAGATAGCTCCGAGCTAATCATTAAAGTAGTTGAGTTTATAAATCATTCACCCCAAATAAATTCTATCAAGGCTTTACCACGAAAGATTGGTATCGGCAAATCAACAAAATTATATTGCAATGCTTATGATCTCGACAACGATACTCTAGTTTATTCCTGGTACACAGATTACGGTAGGTTTGAACAACTAAATGCTGATTCGGTTGTATGGATTGCCCCCAATGAAGAGGGTAACTATTATATAAAATGCAGTGTGGATGATAATCAAGGTTCGGTCGTAAGTGACAGCATAAAGATCATGGTGCGCGACTTTAGTAAATATTCCGAAGGCACTATCCGCGCATTTTATTCCTTTAGCGGCAATGCAAATGATGAGACGGGCAGCGGCAACAACGGGACAATATCAGGTGCTGTATTCACTAAAGACCGTTTTAATAATTCAGCAAGTGCGCTCTATTTTAATGGTGCTAGTGATAAAGTTTTAGTTAAGAATTCTTCATCATTGAATTTTCAGGATGCTATTACCATTTCCTTCTGGATGAAACTAGATGGACTTCCTAATAAAGAAGTTTATGTTATTTCTCATGGAAGTTATGACCAAAGATTTAAAGTTTCGATTTCAAATAAGAAGTTGAGATGGACGATTAAGACTGATAGAGCCGGTAACGGAATATTGGACCTCGATAGCGAATCGCTAATAGAAGCTAATAAGCTATATTATTGTACTGTTACATATAACGGTTCGGATGCCGAGGTTTGGCTTAACAGCGAACTTGATTCATTTACTTCGTGGTCTGGTAAACTGCTCACAACAAATTTTGATCTAACAATTGCTCAAATGCTTCCGAACGATGCAAATTATAATTTCAAAGGAACACTGGATGATATTCGGATTTATGATTACATGCTTTTGCCCAATGCAATCAATGCATTGAATGATTTACCAACTAATGTGGGAGATAATTACAAAAATGAACCGATACCGAAGGAAACAAAACTCTACGCTAATTACCCGAATCCATTTAACCCGGAAACAGAAATCAGATATCAGATTTCTAAATTCAGTAAAGTACAATTGAAGATTTACGATGTACTTGGACGCGAAGTAACTACACTAGTGGATGAATACAAACAACCAGGGATATATCACTCGACTTTTTCTATTCTTAACTCTACGCTTTCTTCGGGGGTTTATTTATACCGGTTGATAACTAACGATTTTTTTCAAACGAAAAAAATGTTACTGCTCAAATAATTTTTTCAGAGGTTCAATATGGCGGAAGTAAAACTTGTAAATGTTTCAAAAACATATGAAGGTAAAAACAAAGCAGTCGACAACATCACGCTCCAAGTAAACGACAAAGAGTTTGTTGTGCTGGTTGGACCTTCCGGTTGTGGTAAAACTACAACTCTGCGTATGGTTGCCGGACTCGAAGAAATCTCGGAAGGCGAGATCTTTATTGATGGTAAACTTGTAAATAACGTTCAATCGAAAGACCGAGACATTGCAATGGTGTTTCAGAACTACGCGCTCTATCCACACATGACGGTTTTTGATAACATGGCTTTCGGTCTAAAGTTGAGAAAGTTTAGTAAAAATGAAATTACAGAGCGTGTCAACCATGCCGCAAAAATTTTAGATATGGAACATCTCTTAGATAGAAAACCAAAACAGCTTTCAGGTGGTCAACGTCAACGGGTAGCTGTAGGACGCGCAATAGTGCGTAAACCTAAAGTGTTTTTATTTGATGAACCGTTAAGTAATCTTGATGCAAAATTACGTGTACAAATGCGTGCTGAAATATCACGCTTGCATCAAAGGCTTGAAGCAACTACAATCTATGTTACACATGATCAAACCGAAGCTATGACTATGGGTGATAGAATTGTCGTTCTGAAAGATGGAATTGTACAGCAAGTCGATTCCCCCATGAATCTCTACAATTATCCGACTAATAAATTTGTCGCCGGATTTATCGGAAGTCCCGCCATTAATTTTATTGACGGAAAAATTGTTCAAGAGAACGGACTTACATTTTTAAGTAGGGAAAAGTTGATTTCATTTCAATTGAGTCCGAATAATTCAGAAAAACTTATTCCGTTTATCGGCAAAGACGTTACTCTTGGAATTCGACCTGAAGAATTCCGAATTGAATCTAATGGCGGGTATAAAATTAATGTTGAAGTAGATTTAGTTGAACAATTGGGGAGTGATGTTTATTTACATTTCAATTTGGAAGGCATTCCGTTTATCGGAAGAGTTAAACCTACAATGGATTTTCGTTCAAGAAAGGAATTCAAATTATATTTTGATAGTGAAATGATTCATTTATTTGATAGAGCTGAAGGTAAAAAAATAATTTAAAATTAGATGTGAAAGCGAATAGAATAAATATTCTATATTCTATAATTGTCCCAATCCAAAACTACGTGCACGTATATAAATGCACAGATATAGTATGGCACATTTGAAAATTTATTACAGTTAGATCATATATATAATAGATAGGAAAAGTTTTTCTTGGTCACAAGAAAGCTACAACACGCTCAAAAGCTACGAATGGGCGCTGAAATATAGGGGAGAGGAGATTCCCTGACTCTCCGCAATAAAAAATAAAACCCGATAACTGAAATTTAATTTAGTCTTCGGGATTTTTGTTTTTAAAAGTGAATTTCTTATACAGCTAAACATGGTGTATTATATATACATGGTCTAATTTTTATCTCACTCGGTAATTATAATATCGATCTAATTATATAGAATCACTTATCAGAGACAAGTACTTCGCCGATCTTTTTTTTTATTAATAATAAAAAGGGTGTTAACCGATTTCTTTAAAATTACATTTCAGAAATACAAGTTGCTTCCTTAAGAAAATTATTTCGAGGTTTAAAAAAAACCGATACAAAAAGAGAATAAAAATTAGAGCGTAATGAGTTTTTACATGTTAATTATTAGAGTTTAAAAATATGGAGTTAAGTATTTTTTATGTGAATGAAGTTTATAATAGCGACACGCGGAATAATTTCTAAATGATAGTCATATAATCCATTAGTTGTTACTACTTTTCTAATCTCACAATTAGTTAAAACAACTTTTTCATGTAGAATGAAAGATTAAGAATAAGCATCGTTATTCCTTTTTCTTATAAACCCTCACATATTCTACTTCCATTCGTTGAGGAAAAATATTGTTGTCAATTCCTTGAGCGCCTCCCCAATCACCGCCGATCGCGAGATTTAAAATTAAATGAAAATCTTTGAAGAATGGCCAGTATTGCCATCCTTTGTTCTCATTAGTATTTATGAAATAAAGTGTTCCGTCAACATAAACTTTAATCTCGTTTGCCGACCATTCTAAAATATAATTATGAAATGCTGTTGAGCAATCGGAAACTTTTATTGTTGCAGTTTTTTGATTTCCATTTGTCCATACATATTTATTGCAATGTGTTGATGCATGAATAAGACCTTGATCGTAACCGACGTGTTCCATAATATCAATCTCACCATTGTCCGGCCAACTGCCGTTGCCAAGGTTCCAAACAGTAGGAAGCATCCAGATTGCAGGCCATGTCCCTTTGCCGTATGGGAGTTTTGCACGGATTTCAAAGCGTCCATATGTCCAATCACCACGATTTTTTGTTACGAGTCGGGCAGAGGAGTAAAGATAATTTTTATAGTTATCCAATCGGGCTTCAATAATAAGTTTTCCATTTTCAATGCGTGAATTTTCGAGTCTATTTTCGTGGTATGCTTGTGCTTCATGATTAACCCATCCCGGAGCGGCAGCATCATAACCCCACTTTTTAGGATCCGGAAGACCCGTATAATTAAATTCATCAGACCACACTAAATTCCATCCGGGAATTAATGTGGAATCCTGGGTATTCGAAGTGGCTTCAGTAGATTGCGATTTACAACTAGTAGTAAAAAATGTTATAAAAATTGAGACAAAATAAAATATTCTACAAATCATTTTAACCTCATTCTATAAAAAATAGAGATAAGAATTGCATCTAAAAATTACATAAATTTCATTTGAACTTACAAGCAGATTGAAAATTTGTTTATTACAATATGGATGAAATTTTCAGTTTGATAATTCATGAATTGCTGACATCGGTTGTTAAACTGTTTTTTTCGTTATTTTGATGTGTAATAAAAAAATTATGTGAAAGTAAAAACATGAG
>JBBAAM010000068.1:0-15755 GCA_041658245.1 Melioribacteraceae bacterium | reverse complement strand
ATTTTGAACTGTTGAGATTTAAGAGTAACATATTTTCTTGACGAAGAATTAAAATAAGTAAACTCCATTGGAGGAATTTCTTTTTCACCTGCAGTTCGCGGTACGATCAAGTAGTCAATAATTTTTTGTCCTGAAATAACCGAGCCACGGTTAATGTTCTCAACATTTTTAGGCTCATACTTTTCAAAACTGGGAGGCAATTGAGGATCCGGCACTTTGACTAGTTTGATGTTACCATTTCCGCTTACAGTTAATCTTAGTGTAATACTCTCATTAGTAACAACATCTTTTTTATCTACTTCAGCTTTAAAACTTAGATCACCGACCGAACCGGTAAAAGAAGCAGGCGCATTCTGAGGCAGCGGATCTACTTCCACTTTGATCGTGTTGGAACGTGTTTTTACTTCTACAGTTTCAGTCCTGCCGAAAAAAGAATCATTAAAAAATTCATCAAAGACATCGTTTCCAGTTTTTTTCTTTTTAACAATAACGGGAACATTCAATTCGAAAGGAGTAACCGAAAGCGTTCCAGTCTTTGAAGGGAAAAGTGCTACTTGTTTTATTTTAGCTACTCGATATCTTTCACCTTTGTACATTCCGATTTCAAAATTTATATTCTGTAACGGACCAACTTCTTCTGCCCAAAATCCTTCGTATGAAGGAAGTTTTGTTATTTGCGGTGAAGAGATATTTAATTTTGTATAAAGTTTATAAGTTACTGTAATCTGTTCACCAAGAAGTGCCTGTGTTTTATTTGCTTCTGCTATGATAAATACATTCTTCACAAGTTCTTCTTGCGAGTACCCGCCAGTGCTTTCTTTTTGCTGCTGTGGTGTTCCCTTTTCTACTTTTATATTAAATGGTTGAGTACGATATGTTTTTCCACCGTAGTCTATTGATGCAGATTGGATTGTAAACTCTCCAATATTACTTGGCTGCACAATGTAGGAAAAAGTCATTGAGCCGGATACTTTTCCGTTTATGATCTGCATACTGCTCGATTGATTTGGTCCGCTTAGAACTTTCAATCCTGTTAGAGCTGGCGGGCGAAAATTACTAATTCCATTTACATCTCCGCCTTCAAAAGTAAAGTAAATCTGAAAACGATCGTATTGACCCACAGTAGTTTTATCTACAGTTGCATTAAATTGCTGAGCATTTGCTGACCGGATAAAAATCGCCCACAGAAAAACTGTTATTAATAAATATATTTTCCTTAATTCACTTTTCTGCATAATGATTCTCGATACTTGATACTAGATTCTAAATACTTTTTGATTACCAATCTTTTTCTGTAACAACCGGTTTCCCTTTTACCTTACGAAGTTTTTTCTGCAGATCAGTTTCGTTATTCTTCAAAGCTTCTAAAATTCTTTGTGCATCTTCTTTAGAAATTTGATTCTTCGGCTGCTGCTGTTGCTGATTCTGCTGCTTATCTTTATTTTGATTTTTATTGTCTTGGTTCTTCTGCTGATCTTGATTCTTCTGTTGATCTTTATTCTTGTCTTGGTTTTTATCGTTTTTATTTTTCTGCTGTTGATTTTGCTTCAGCATATTCAACGCATAAGAAAGATTATATTTTGTATCAAGATCATCCGGATTATTTTTAAGCGAGTTTGCATACGCACCTAAACTTTCTTGATACTTCTGCTGTTTCATCAAAGCATTACCGATGTTATGATAAACTTTTGCCTCGTTTGTTTTATCCTCTGTAAATTGTAAAGAGTTTTTGAAAGATTGAAGTGCTTCATCATAACGGCCTTGTTTGTAATAAGCATCACCAAGATTAAAATGTCCTTGAAACAATTCGGGATCTTTTTCCAATCCTTTTTTGAATTTCACTTCTGCATCAGTGTATTTTTTGTTTGAGTAAAGGTCAACACCGTCGTTATTCAGACTTCTTTTACTCTGGGCAAAAGTTGTTGCTGAAAAAATAAAAATTATACAGATTATTTTTTTGATCATTGTTTAACCTCAACAATCTTTTCAAACTTAGCAAGCCACTTTGATTTATTGGATGAGATAAAAAATTCACCGATCAAAATCATTATGGCCGGAATCAAGAAATAATAAAATCTGTCTTCGTATTCAGTAATTTTTTTTGTGCCGTACTCTGATTTCTGAATATTTGCCAGGTCATTATAAATTGCTTCAAGTTCATCTTGAGTATTAGATCCTCGATAATATTTCCCGTTTGTTTTTTCTGAAATCGTTTTCAAAATTGTTTCGTCAAGTTTTGTAAGAACAATATTTCCTTGATTATCTTTTTTATATCCGCGTTGCACACCCGAATCATCATAAACCGGAATAGGGACTCCGACAGAGGAACCAAATCCTATTGTATAAATACTAACATCTTTAGAATTTGCTTCATCAAGAGCCGCATCAATATTTCCTTCATGATCTTCGCCGTCTGTAATTACAACAATTGCTTTTTTTGTATCGTCGTCATAACGGAAGGATTTCAAAGCAAGATCGAGTGCCGGACCAATTGCAGTACCCGGTTGAGGAACGGAATTAAAATCTACAGCGTTCAAAAATAAATTCGCTGCTGCATAATCTGAAGTTAATGGAAACTGAACGTATGCCTGTCCGGCAAAAACTATTAACCCAATCTTATCACCCTGAAGTTTTTGAATTAACTTTGCGATCTCAAACTTTGCTTTTTCCAATCTACTTGGTTTAATATCTTCAGCGCCCATACTTCTTGAAACATCTAATAAAATATAAACTTCAATGCCGATCTGTTTTACTTCTTCTATCTTAGTTCCTACTCGAGGATTTGCCAGTGCAACAATAATTAATACAATTGCAAAAAGTGTAAGACCAAATTTTAGCCATGATTTAAGTTTACTTCTTAATGGAAAAAGAACATTTTTTAACTTAGTCCCGGCAAATTTTTCAAGAATAGTATTTTGCTTTTTGAAAGTGAACCAAAAGAGTACGGCAAGTATTGGAACTAACCAGAGTAAGTAAAGATATTCGCTATTTGCAAAACGGATCACGGTAACCTTCTCAAATATGTTCGTGATAAACCAACATCAGCCAATAATAAAAATAGCCCTACAAAAGCCCAACTGTAAAAAAGTTCTTTGGCGTTTCTGTAAGATGTAACTTCAACACGTGTTTTTTCCAATCGGTCAATCTCATCATAAATTTGAACTAATTTTCTGTTATCAGTTGCACGGAAATATTTTCCTCCCGTGATACTGGAAATTTGTTTCATAATATTTTCATCTATTTCTACCGGAACCATCTGATACCTAATCCCAAACGGAGTTTGGAAAGGATAAGGCGCTTCACCAACAGTTCCAACGCCAACTGAATAAATTCTAATTCCAAATTTTTGAGCGATCTGGGCTGCAGTCAAAGGATCAATCTCACCAGCATTATTTACACCATCGGTTAATAAAATCATCACTTTACTTTTTGCTTTACTGTCTTTTAATCTGTTAACACCGTTTGCAATCGCATTACCAATCGCAGTTCCGTCTTGTATCATTCCGGTATGAATCTCTTTTAACAAATTTCTTAATACACTATAATCAATTGTAAGCGGGCATTGTGTAAAACTTTCTCCGGAAAAAATCACAAGACCAATTTTATCATTTGTTCTTCCGGCAATAAAATCATCAATAACTTTTTTTGCTGCTTCTACACGGTTAGGTTTAAAATCTTCTGCAAGCATACTGCCGGAAATATCGAGAACCATAGAAATATCAATTCCCTCTGTATAGATATTTTCTCCGCTGGAAAAACTTTGAGGACGAGCTGCTGCTATGATAAAAAAAGCTATTGATATAATTCTTAACCACGCCGGGATATTAGCTAGTTTTTCTTTTAATGTTTTAGATGCACGGCTAAATATTTGCAATGATGAAAAATTAAAATCCGGAGAAATTTTATTCTGTTTTTTCCAATACCAGTAAACAATCGCCGGTATTAGAAGTAAAAACCATAAAACAATAGGATAAGCAAATGTTATATCACTGAACATTTTTATCCTCGCTTACATTTTGCGGCGGCGCCGGTATAGTTTGATTAACAATTTCGTATGCTTGATTCATCATCTCATCATTTACTTTCGGCATCGGTTCAAATTTAGCGAACTTAACAAGATCGGCATTGCTGAAGAAATTATCCGATGTTTGAACAATTTTTTTCCCTTCTTCCATGTAACTTAATACAGCTAGAATTTCTGCCGATGTCATTTCCAACGCGCGGAAATTAAATCTCTCTTCAAAGTATTGACGGACAATTTCAGTTACTTCACTGTGAAATTGCTTAACAAATCCATTCTGCCAAAGTTTTTTCTGTTCAAGTTCATGTAAATGTGTTAATGCAATTTCATGGGGCGGAATTTTTATTTCAGGTAAAATATTTTCTTTCAATGCTTTCTTCTTTTTATAACGCTGATATAAATAGTAGAGAAGCCCAATCAACAAAAATATTATAACCACTATAGCTGAAATCAATAACCAATTCAACGGAAGTTTCAAAGGATCTTTTACATCGCGTATATCTTCTTGTGCATTAACCGGCAATGTTCGGACGGTAATTGTAACAGGATTAGTTTTAATCAATTTCTTTTCAATGGTTCTGCCGAAAATATATTCTAAAGTAATAGCCGGAATAGTAATATTGGCGGAATCGTATTTCGAAAAAATATAATTGTATCTTTCAATAACCTGGTTATAAACTTCAATTTTTTCAGACGGCAGAGTTTGAATGTATTCGAGAACTTTTATACTGTCTTTTACTGATGGCATATTAACTGCAATCAGTTTATCATGTTTAATTTCGATCTGATACTTTATGTAGTCGCCAACTTTGTAGGTTGATGTATCAGTAGTTGCGCTAACGGAAATATTTTGTGCTCTCAGAATTGTAAGAGAGAAAAGAAGTATGGTAAATACAGATTGTAATTTTCTTACCATCTTTTTTCCCTCATCTTAAAAAAATCAACAAGAGGTCTTACATACGAACCTGATGTTTCAATATCAATGGAATCCAATCTGCTGGAGACAAAAAGCTGTCTGCGGAATTCTGCCCAATGATTATTCTCATCAATAATTGATTGACGGATAATTTTATTACCCGTATCAATAAAACGGATCTCTCCGGTTTCAGCATCTCGGAATTTAATTAATCCGGCATCTATCATAGATTTTTCCCGCTGATCGCGAAGTACTATTCCTATCAGATCATGTTTTTTACCAACGATACGTAGAATTTTTTCGTAACCGCCGTCTATGAAATCCGAGATCAAGAATACTATTGCTTTCTTTTTTATTGTATGATTAAAGTACTCAAGTGCTTGACGAAGATTTGTTTGATTTCCTTCCGGCTCGAATGAAAGAACTTCTCTAATTATTCTAAGTGAGTGACTCTTTCCTTTTCTGGGAGGAACAAATTTTTCGATTCGATCGGTAAATAATATTAATCCAACTTTATCATTATTCTTCAAAGCAGAAAAAGCAAGAACAGCGCTTAGTTCAGCCGCAACTTGCTGCTTTGTTTTTTCAACAGAACCGAACATTAACGATCCGCTCATATCAACAAGCAGCATAACTGTAAGTTCGCGTTCTTCTTCAAATATTTTAATGTAAGGATGACCGAACCGCGCAGTAACGTTCCAATCAATGCTTCGTATATCATCGCCGAAATTATACTCGCGTACTTCGGAAAATTCCATTCCTCTTCCCTTAAATACAGAATGGTATTCGCCGGAAAAAACTTCGTTTACAATTCCGCGAGTACGAATCTCAATTTGTTTTACTTGTTTGAGTAACTCTTTTGTTAGCATAGTTTACAGTTGGCTGTTTGCAGTCAGCAGTTGGCAGTTAACAGTAAATCTGTGAACTGCATACTGCAAACTGCTTACTATCATGGTACTTCAATTTTGTTTAATATTTTTGAAATAATTATTTCCGAAGTTATATCTTCAGCTTCAGCTTCATAAGTAACTGCAATACGATGACGCAACACATCAGAGCAGATCGAACGGACATCTTCCGGAATTACATATCCTCTTCTTCTAATAAAAGCCACAGCACGGGCTCCCAAAGCAAGATTAATAGATGCTCTGGGTGAGCCGCCGTAACTTATCAGATCAGTTAACTCATCCAAACCAAAATCTTTCGGTGAGCGTGTTGCAAATACAATATCTAAAATATATTTCTCAATTTTTTCATCTACATAAATTTCTTGAACGAGTTTACGTGCTTTAATAATATCTGCCGGATTAATTACAGCATTTATAGTTGGATTATCAGAAGTAGTATTTAACTTCATAATCTTTTGTTCTTCTTCACGGGAAGGATATGTGATCTTCACCTTCAGCATAAAACGATCAACTTGTGCTTCCGGCAAAGGATAAGTTCCCTCTTGCTCGATCGGGTTTTGAGTTGCAAGAACTAGAAAAGGATCATCTAATTTAAATGTTGTTTCACCAATCGTAACTTGTCGTTCCTGCATAGCTTCAAGAAGTGCGCTTTGAACTTTAGCAGGTGCGCGGTTGATTTCATCTGCAAGAATAAAGTTTGCAAAGATCGGTCCTTTTTTAATTGCAAAGTTTCCGTCTTTTTGGTTATAGATCAATGTGCCAATTAGATCTGCGGGAAGAAGATCCGGTGTAAATTGTATCCTCTGGAATTTCGCTTTCATTGATGATGCTAGTGACTTGATTGCAAGTGTTTTAGCTAAACCGGGTACGCCTTCAAGCAATACATGCCCGTTGGAAAGAAGCCCAACTACAAGGCGTTCAAGCATCGATTTTTGTCCAACGATTGTTTTACTCATCTCGTTGAAAAGTAGATCAATGAACTCGCTTTCCTTTCTTATTTTTTCATTTAGTGCTGTAATATCCAATTTAAACCCTCACTGTTTTAATATTTCTGATGATTTTCTACAAAACTGAAGAAGCTTAAGTTTCTTCTTTCTTGTTAATATTTGTTAATCCGGAAAGTTTTTTTGCGGGAACAAATATATGAAAATATGAACTCGAATAATTATTCATGTTTTTAGCATAAATCAAATGTTAAAAAATCTTAAAAATGAATTACTAACCTTGAAAAATTTTATATCAACATGAATAATGCCGATATTATCGCTTGAAAACTAAACATTGGTTCAAAAAATATCAAAACTTTTTAGAAGTTGATTTATTAAACCAGCTTTATTCTCAATTGGTCTAAGAAATAGTATCAAAAGAATCACTTTATAAAAAGCGTTGCTTATCCATAAAAAAGATACTGAGGTTTAAAAGTGTCCAGACTAATATTAATAATTATTCTATTCGCATTTATTGGTACAATAAACAATGCTCAGATGCGCATGAGTCCTGCCGAAAGAGCAAAACAATTAGGTGGATCATTAAAATTAAACAGTGATCAATTAAAAAAAGTAGAAAGCATATTAACAAAGTCTCAAGATCAGTCCTCCAAACTGATGAACAATGGTGATTTCCGTAATGAAGAAACCAGAAACAAAATGAACCAGCTTCGTGAAGAATCAAATAAAGAAATCATGAAGATCTTAAATGCAAAACAAAAAGCTGAATACAAAAAAATTCTGGATGAACAAAAAAAGAGAATGGAAGAAAGAAGACAAAACAGAGATAACTAAAGTAAAACAATTTCATACATTATTATTAGAGAACAATCATGAAAAAAAAGGCAATCATAATTTCCTCGGTTATAATTGGTTTAGTAATTGTTGCTTACTTTTTATTTTTTAGTGGCGATAAGAAACAAACAAAATTTACATATGCTGAAATTACCAAAGGTGATCTTAATGTTTTAATCAGCAGTACCGGCACCTTGCAAGCTATTAAAACTGTAGAAGTTGGAACTCAAGTCTCCGGCAGGATTGACAGACTTTTAGTTGACTTCAACAGCCAAGTTAGAAAGGGACAGTTGTTAGCAGTTCTTGATACTGTTGTTCTTGCGGCAACAGTAAGGGACGCACAAGCAAATTTAGACAGAGCAACTGCATTATACGAACAAGCGGTCGCAGTTCACGAAAGAAACAAACAGATGTTCGAAAAGAAATTTATGAACGAAGTTGATTTTATTGCTTCAAGAACTAATGTTCAAACTTTGCTTGCATCTCAAAAATCTGCAGTCACCGCACTTGAAAGAGCAAAATTAAATTTGGGTTATGCTTATATATATTCCCCTATCTCAGGAACAATAATCAATAGAAGTGTTGAACAAGGACAGACGGTAGCCGCAAGTTTATCTGCACCTACAATATTTTTAATTGCGGAAGATCTTTCCTCAATGCGAATTTTAGCAAATGTTGATGAAAGCGATATCGGGCAAATAAAGATGGGTCAAAAAGTTCAGTTTACTGTTCAAGCACATTCCGGAAAAAGATTTGATGGTGAAGTAACTCAAATCAGATTAAATCCTAATATAGTTCAAAACGTTGTTAACTATACCGTAGTTGTTCAGGCTGATAACAAAGATAAATTTTTACTACCAGGTATGACTGCAACTGTAGATTTCTATGTTGACTTCCGAGAAAATGTTTTACTTGTTCCTAATGTTGCATTAAGATTTCAACCAACAGTTGAAATGACCGAAGAGTATAAAAAGAATTTGGAAAAACAAATGGCGAGTTTACCTGATAGTGTAAAGAATAGAATTCAGCAATTTGGCGAAGGACAATTCACTCCGGGAGCTATGGACGGCGGAAACGGAGGCGGTCAATTCAATATGGGAATGGGTGGAGGAAATAGCGGTGGTAGAAGAAGAAACGCAAGCAGAGTTTGGTATTATGATGATAACAACAAATTGCAAATGAGTATGGCTATGCTTGGCTTGACAGATGGAAAGAAAACAGAAATAGTTAGAGGAAGAAATATTAAAGAAGGAATGAAAATAATTTCCGGTATTATCGAAAATGAAACTCCGGCTGCAACCAGCGGGAATAATCCTTTTAATCCTCAGCAAGGCGGCAATCCAATCAGAAGAGGATTTTAATTAGGAGACTATAATTTGGAAAACACATTAATAAAAACTGTAGAATTATCTAAGACTTATAAAGTCGGTGAAATAGAAGTCCATGCGTTGAAGTCTGTTAACATTACAATCAACAACGGAGAATTTGTTGCTATCATGGGCGCATCCGGTTCAGGAAAATCTACTTTGATGAATTTATTAGGATGTCTTGATATGCCAACTTCCGGCAACTACTTGCTCGATGGAATAAATACAAGCAAGCTTACAAAAAATGAATATGCCAACATAAGAAATCAAAAAATTGGTTTTGTGTTTCAAGGATTTAATCTACTTCCGCGCACAACCGCCCTTGAGAATGTTGAGCTGCCGTTAATGTATGATCGCCTTGAGAAAGTAAAAAATCATCAGAAACAGGCAACTGATGCTTTGATAAGGGTTGGATTGGGAGACAGAATGCATCATATACCAAGTCAGTTATCGGGTGGTCAGCAGCAAAGAGTGGCTCTTGCAAGAGCATTAGTAAATGAACCATCATTGATTTTAGCAGATGAACCCACTGGTAACTTGGATAGTGTTACATCTGTTGAAGTTTTTAATCTTTTTCAAAAATTGAATGACGAAGGAATCACAATTATAATGGTTACCCATGAAAGAGATTTTGCAGCATTTGCAAAAAGAATTTTAGAAATGCGTGATGGAAGAGTGATAAGAGATGCAAAAATTAAAGATCGTCTTAACGCTGAAGAAGAATTAAAAAAAGCAATTGCTGAAGCCGAAATAGCAGAATAGAAGGAATAATTATATGAATGCAAAAATAATTTTGAAAGTTGCAACAAGAAGTATTATGAAATCCAGAATGAGAAGTTTACTCACTGCTTTGGGAATAATTATTGGTGTAGCGGCAGTGGTTGTAATGGTTGCGATAGGTGATGGTGCACAAAGAAAAGTTGAAGAACAAATTGCATCATTGGGGTCCAATCTTATAATTATCACACCGGGGGCATCATCAAGCGGCGGCGTTAATAGAGGTATGGGATCTTTCAACAGATTTACTTTTGATGATGTTGATAAAATAAAAAATGAAGCTACACTTATTAAAGGTGTGTCGCCTTTAGTTCGATCCGGCGGACAAGTAATCGGCGGAGTAGGAAATTGGTTCACCCAAATTCAAGGCGTGTCTCCGGATTATTTGGATATCCGCACTTGGGCTTTGGAGAGCGGTGAATTCTTTACAGATAGAGATATTATGGCAAGATCAAAAGTTTGTGTTTTAGGTGCCGATGTTAAAAAGAATTTATTCCCAAATGATGATCCTATTGGACAACAAATAAGAATCCGTAATACACCGTTCAGAGTTATCGGAGTTCTAAAAGCTAAAGGACAAACTGCGGTTGGAACCAGCAACGATGACGTTATACTCGCACCGTCAAGAACTGTTCTTGATCGCCTTTCCGGCGGAAGATTTATCAGCTCAATTCAAGTCAGCGCAATATCAACTGATAAAATTCTTGCAGCACAAGCAGAGATAAAAAGCATAATGAGAGAATCTCACAAATTAAGTCCGGGTGAAGAAGATGATTTTACGATTCAAGATCAATCGGATTTATCAGAAACTGCTACCGAGACTTCCAGAATTCTAACAATACTTTTAGCTTCTGTTGCCGGTGTATCTCTTGTTGTTGGAGGAATTGGAATTATGAATATAATGCTTGTCTCTGTAACGGAAAGAACTAGAGAAATTGGAATTCGATTATCTGTCGGGGCACGAGCTTCTGATATATTAGTTCAATTTTTAACTGAAGCCATCGTATTAAGTTTATCTGGAGGAGTGATTGGAGTGTTGCTCTCGTTCTTAATAGCTTATATTCTGAACAATTACACAAGCCAATCTGCTTTAATTAAACCGCAAATAATAATGATTGCATTCGGATTTGCAGGAGCAATAGGAATATTTTTTGGATTCTATCCGGCAAAAAAAGCTGCCTCATTGAATCCGATTGATGCACTACGTTACGAATGATTTTTTTTAACAATAATAAATTAGTGGTCAGAAATTTGATCAACACAAGTTCACAAAAAATTGAGATGATCTGATGAAATTTGTAAAAATATTTTTCTTAATTAGTTTCACTTTTGTATTTGTAATAGGCGTTAATGGTCAAGAAAAAATAACTTTAAGCAGAGCTATTACTATCGCCCTTAATCAAAATACATCAGTTATAAAAAGCACAAATAGCTTGGAAACTTCCGCTGCATTTCTTAAGAACGCATACGGAAATTTATTACCAACCTTAAATCTAAACAGCGGATGGAACTGGCAGCGGACAAGCAGTTCGGGCAGTACAGTTCTTGATTTTTTTGGTAATCCGCAAAATCTTGGAGCCACTGAAACCGATTCCAGAAGTTACAGCATGTCTTTAGGCGGCAACGTTACTATTTTTGATGGACTCGCTAACATTTCAACAATTAATCAGAGGAAGAACGATCTTCAAGCCGCTAAATATGATTTGGAAAAACTAAGACAGGATGTTGTGCTTCAAACTGTAAATCTCTTCATCATTATTCTGAATAATGAAAAGATACTCAAGTTCCAAACAGAAGATGTAATGTACAACGAAGATATGCTTAACAAAGTAAAAGAAATGTTTGATTTAAAAATGAAAGCAAATGTAGATTTGTATTCGCAGGAATATCAAACATCCAATTCTAAACTATCTTATCTTCAAGCAAAAAATAATTATGAAAAATCAAAAATCACTTTTCTAAATTATTTGTCTAAAGATATTTTAAAAGATTATACATTTGAAATGGACTCTTCATATTTGCCTGAATCAGTAAAAAACATTGATAACATTGAAGTACTCCTCCAAACTGCTTTAGGAAATAGAAATGATTACCAGAGTTCCAAATTGAAATTAGAAAGCTCCGAATACCAGTTAACTATTGCTCGAGGCGGATTACTTCCAAGTTTAAGCGGCAACTATAGTTTTTCTACCAGCGCAACCCAGCCATCAGATTTGTTTAATAGAAAAGTTTACAGTTTCGGTTTATCATTTAGTTTTCCAATTTTTTCCAGATGGAGTACCGAACTTGTTATTCAATCTGCTTTAGTCTCAAACAAAAATACTAATGAAGATTTTAATGCATTAGAAAGACAAATTAAAAGCGATTTGAAAAATGCCGTTCTGGATTTACAAACAGCAAAGCTACAATTAGAGGTTTCTAGAGCTGCATTAAAATCCGCTAAAGAAACATGGGAGATAAAACGCGATTCCTATACACTTGGTTCTGCAACATTTATTGATCAGCAGCAGTCATACAGAGATTACATTCAAGCAACTAATAATACTATAGCTAGTGAATCAAATTATATCTACAGGCAATTTGGGCTTCTTAGTGCTTTGGGGTTGCTTAAAAGTGAGTAACAGTAATTGTAAAACAAGTTAACATAAAATGCTGAAGGATTTTTCTTCAGCATTTTTATTTTGCGATAGCTCTAACCGAAGCAAACTTCAAATAAACTGTTTCCTCTATTGCCGGATGATCGAGTGAAGCATTTTGGGAATTAGAGATGACGGTTTATTAGTTAATTGGTATTTCTATTCCCTTCATTTTTATTTCTTGAGCAAAAAATTGTTCTTCAAATTCTTGCGGAGTAAAGGCGATAGGTTCTATTCGCGTGTCAATTCCCCAAGTCATTTTACCTAAGATTACACCACTTTCAAATTTATTATTTGTAAAGGATTCTGAGACAATGGCTAAATCTATATCGCTATCTCTAGTCATTTTTCCATCAGCACATGATCCAAATAGATATACTTTTTCAACATCAAACCGTTTTTTAACCAAGGAGATGTATGCTGTTATTTTTTGAATTATATTTTTATCTGTGATGAAATCCACTTATGAAGTTCCTTTACCTGATTCTTTTTTTGAAACGTAAATTTCTTTGTAGCCAATGTGTATAAGCTAAATTTTTCGTCCGGATATCTCGCGCTTATTTGAAACTGATTTAACTCCTCTAAATTCGTAAGGAGCTCATCAGTTATTTCCAATTTAGTTAGTTCTGCAAGTCGCAACAAATTGTGTGATTTAGGAGCAAAATTTTTTGTTTCTGCAACAACCATTGCTTTCAATATTTTTTCAATGCTCAAATGACATAAATACAAACAGAAATGAAAATTTTTTCCGGATTCAAAAATATCAATGGCACTTTGTAAATCCAGTTCGGATGCTTTCTTCCAATATTCTATTTGTTTCTTTAGTTCCACATTAAAATATAATCCAAAAAGTTAATTATCTCAAAAGGATTTATTGACCAGTCAATTTGAGTGAAGCAAACTTCAAATAAACTGTTTCTTCCATTGCCGGTAAAGACGGATGATCTAAAGAAGCGTTATTAAAATAGAAGAGTTGTATTTTCTTTCCGGCTTTAAGAGCTGCCGTATTGATTGCATCCAAAAACATTTCTTCTTTAAGATGATGAGAACATGAAGAAGTAAAAAGCAATCCGCCATCTTTCAACTGTTCCATAGCAAGTCTATTAAGTTTTTCATAGCCCTTGATTGCTGTTGCTAATGTTCTTTTGTTCTTTGCAAACGCAGGCGGATCTAAGTTGATAACATCAAATGTTCTCTTCTCTGATTTACATTTTTCCAGATAGTCAAAGACATCGGATTGAATAAACTCGGCTTTGCAATTGAACCCGTTAAGAGAAAAATTTTCTTGTGCATTTTTTATTTCTTCGGCAGACGAATCAGCAAATACAATTTCTTTTGCATTACAGTGAGCAGCATGTAAACCAAATCCGCCGGAATTGCAGAAGCAATCAAGCACTGATTTATTTTCGCAGAACCTTCCAAAGAATTCACGGTTATCGCATTGATCAAAATAAAAACCGGTTTTGTGTCCGGTGGCAAAATTGATTTTGTATTTCACTGTTCCATCGTAAATAATCTCTTCATTCATTTCGCCAAGATAAATTTTGTTCTCGCCGGGTAATCCTTCCAGCTTACGAAAGTACTCTTCCCCCTTTGTAAAAATATTTTTAGCCGAAAAATCTTCACGTAATATTCTTGTTATTAATTCTATGTTCCTTTCCATTCCTGCAGAATAAACTTGTAGAACAAATGTATCGTTGTATTTATCAATGATAAGACCGGGCAAAAAATCACTTTCGCTAAAAACCATACGGAACGATTCACGCTGAGGATAAACTTTTTTTCTGAATTCATAAGCCGAGTGTAATCTAGAACGGAAAAGATTTTCTAGATCAACTGATTCTTCATTAGAGATAATGCGAATTGCGATCAATGAATTTCCGTTATAAAATCCGCTGCCTATAAAATTATTCTTCGAATCATATACCCGGACAAGATCACCATTGGAAATATCTCCTTCAGTTTTTTCTATTTCATTACTGAAGATCCAGAGATGCCCTTGTTTTATTCTTCTCTCTTCATTCTTACTTAAAACTACTTTAGCCAAGGTTATTCTCAATTGTTGAAACAAATATACATTGTAAAGACGAAGCATGCTTCATCTCTACGGAAAGAATTTTATTATATTTGGGCAACAAAATTTCAATTAAAGGAAACAGAATGCGATCTAAATTATTAGTAATATTTTCATCAATTATTTTCATTGTTACTGCGTGTAATAAAGAAGAAGAACCTAAACAAGCTGCGGTTACCAAGAATTCAAATATCCATCAAGTTGTTGTAGAAGAGACAATTCAAGTAAGCGGATATACATATATCAGAGCAAAAGAAGGCGATAAAGATTATTGGATGGCGGTAACTACAATGGATGTTAAACCGGGTGAAACTCTTTACTACGAAGGTTCAATGGAAATGAAAAATTTTGAAAGTAAAGAACTGAAAAGAAAATTTGATGCGATCTTATTCGCGGAAAATGTAAGTAAGATTCCTCCTACAAATGCCGGAGCCGGAATTAAAGCATCTCCCCAAAAACCAGTTATTGAAAAAGAAAATATTTCTGTTCCGGCTGCTGCCGGCGGCGCAACTATTGCTCAGATCTTTTCTAATGTAAATGCTTACGCAAATAAAATAGTTAAGGTTAAAGGCAAAGTGGTAAAAGTTAATAATGGAATTATGAAAACAAATTGGATTCATATTCAGGATGGAACAAGTGCCGGAGCGGATTTTGATCTAACTGTTACGACAAATGATCTTGTAAACGTCGGAGATATTGTTACATTCGAAGGTAGTTTAGTTTTGAATAAAGATTTCGGTTACGGTTATTCGTACAAAGTTCTTTTGGAAAATGCAAAGGCAAATAAAAGTTTGTAACTCGAATTAGTATTTATCTCAATTTTTTGAAGCGCAAATGCCGGCAGATCAAGCAAGAATGATTTACTGGACTGATGAACAAGAAGGATTTCATTGGGCAGTTGAATCAAAAACAAAAAAAGGTTGGAACCGTTTCACTGAACATCATTATAAAAAATTAGAATAAAAATGTGTTTCAAAAAGCTATTTACATAGTTTAGGATTTGTGGTAAATTGTAATCAACAAAATAAAACATGGTTTATTTCTTATGACCACAAAGGCAAAAATAAAAAAAGAAATTGAAAGAATGCCTGATAAATTGTTAGAGAAGGTATATCGGTACATTAACAACTTGAAAACAAACCCTGACACTCCAAAACCAATCAGCACTTTCAAATTGAAGGGCAAGTTCGATAAGGTTAACGTTCGCGAAAAAGCTTATGAGTAAAGTCTTACTTGATACAAACATTCTTATTTATTCCATAGATGAAGAATCAA
>JBBAAM010000067.1:0-15964 GCA_041658245.1 Melioribacteraceae bacterium | reverse complement strand
AATTTCTCTCGTTACGTGTTACGATTATTGGTCTGCTCAGATTATTGATGAAAGCGACATAGATGCGGTTTTAGTTGGAGACAGCGCGGCAATGGTTATGCACGGTTTTGAAACTACTGTGAACGCCGAATTAGAAATGATGTGTTATCACATTGAAGCAGTTAAACGCGGATTGAAAAATAAATTTCTTATTGGAGATTTACCTTTTCTTGCTCATAGAAAAAATCTTAATTACTTGATGGAATCGGTTGATAGATTTATGAAGGCAGGCGCGCAAGCAGTTAAGATTGAAGGAGCCGATGGAAATCTTGAAATGATTGAACATCTTGTTAAATCCGGCGTGCCCGTGTTGGGGCATTTGGGTTTAACGCCGCAGTCGGTTCATCAGCTTGGCGGCTTTAAGCTGCAAGGAAAAGACGAGCTTACTGCTAAAAAAATATTTCAAGACTCTCTATTGCTTCAGCAAGCCGGCTGCTTTTCTATAGTGTTGGAAATGATTCCCGCTGAAGCTGCAAAAAAAATTACAGATGAATTAGAAATTCCAACTATTGGAATTGGCGCAGGTCCTTTTACTTCAGGACAAGTTCTTGTGCTTCAGGATTTGTTGGGACTGAATAAGAATTTTAATCCGAAGTTTGTGAGAAAATATTTAGATGGTTACGACTTGATAAAAACGGCTCTGAACAATTTTAATAAAGACATCAAAGAAGAAAAATTTCCGGGAATAAACGAGAGTTACTAATGACTAAAATTATTAAAATAATTTCGGAGTGGAAGCAGTTAAAAAAATCCTATGAGCTTAAGGAGAAAAAAATTGGTCTTGTGCCAACGATGGGAGCTTTGCACTCCGGACATATTTCTTTGATTGAAACGTGCATTAATGAAAATGATATCTCGGTTGTCAGCATTTTTGTTAATCCAACTCAATTCAACGACCCGAAAGACCTTGAAAGATATCCGCGTACTTTTGAAAACGATCTTAAACTTCTGAGAGATTTGAATGTAGATTATCTTTTCTGTCCGGATTATTCGGAAATTTATACGGATAATTTCAAATATAAAGTTTGCGAAAACGATCTGAGCCAAATCTTGTGCGGAAAATTTCGACCCGGACATTTTGAAGGAGTTCTCACAGTTGTAATGAAACTCTTAAATATTATCCGACCGGACAAAGCATATTTTGGAGAGAAAGATTACCAACAATATCTGTTGATTGACGGAATGTGTAAATCCTTCTTTCTTGATGTTGAAATAGTTCCGTGCCCGATAATTCGTGAAGCAGACGGCCTTGCGTTAAGTTCGCGCAATGCACTTTTAACAAGTGATGAAAAATTTTTTGCACAAAACTTTCCTTGGTTATTGAAATCTGAAAAATCATGCGAGATGATCAAAAGCGAATTGGATGAACTCGGTTTCAAAGTGGATTACATTGAAGAAATCGGAAACAGAAGATTCGGCGCAGTTCACGTCGGAAAAGTGAGGTTGATAGACAATGTTAAAATCTAAAATACTAGTTGAAATTAGCGGATCGGTTGCCGCATACAAAAGTGCTTATTTGATTTCAAAGCTTGTTCAGAATGGATTTGAAGTTAAAGTTGTTGCCACTGAAAACGCGTTGCGTTTTATCGGCAAGGCAACCTTAGAAGGATTAACCGGTAATCAAGTTTACACAGATCCGTTTGCACCAAATCAAGTGATGAGTCATATCGATTTAGTAAAGTGGGCTGATCTTACTATTGTCTGCCCCGCTACTGCAAATACAATAAACAAAATGGCAAACGGAATTGCAGATAATTTACTCACATCATTATTCATGGCGCATGATTGGTCGAAGCCGTATTTACTTGCACCCGCGATGAATACGCTCATGTACAACCATCCGGCCACGCAGGAATCATTGGTGAAATTATCGAATTGGGGTGTTGAAGTACTTCCTGTCGCTGAAGGAAATTTAGCTTGCGGTGACATAGGAAGGGGTAAACTTCTTGAACCTGATGAAATCTATCAGAAGATTATGGAAGTTCTCGAGAAAAGAAATCAAACAGGGAAACGACAAAAAATAATGATAACCTCCGGCGGAACGCGTGAGAATATTGATGGAGTCAGATTCATTTCCAATTTGAGTACCGGTAAAACGGGCGCTGCATTAGCGGAATATTTTTCCCGATGTAATTACGAAGTAACTCTTATACATGCACACGACTCAATTCAACCAATGGTTAATTGCAAGAAAATAAAATTTAGTTCATTTGATGATTTGAATGAAATACTCAAAAATCTTCTTTCAACAAATAGTTATGATGCGGTTATCCATCTTGCGGCTGTAAGTGATTTTTTTCCCGTGTCGCTGGAGATAAATAAGCAAATTTTTGAATTACCAATGCAAAAGAAGCTTGACTCAGATGCTGAATCTCTTACTATTTCTTTTAGGAAAAATTTCAAAATAGTTGAAATGCTTAAATCATATTCAGCTAATAATAAACTTATGGTCATAGCATTTAAACTTACCAGCGGAGCAGACATAAGAGAGAAAATTGGTGCAATTAAAAAAATGTTCGCTAATTCCAAAGTTGATTTCATAGTCTCAAATGATTCCTCTGATAGAATTGGTAACCAGGTACAAACGAATTTCAAAATATATAATCGCGAATTAAAACCAATTGATTGTGCAACATTTAACGAACTCTCAAAAGAATTAGAAAAAATAATAGCAGGTACCAAATGATATTATGTATTGATGTTGGAAATACTCAAATCCACGGGGGAGTATTCAAAGGTGAAGAGCTTGCTGTTCAGTTCAGAAAAACTGCAAGACAACAATTTTCCTCCGATGAAATCGGAATATTCCTTCGAAGTGTTTTGCGTGAAAATAAAATTGATGCCGACAGTATAAAAGGAATATCTATCTGTAGTGTTGTACCGGATCTAAATCATTCATTAAGAAGCGGGTGTATAAAATATTTCGGCATCGACCCGTTTTTCTTAAAAGCCGGAGTAAAGACCGGATTAAAAATTAGGTACCGGAATCCTTTAGAGGTTGGTTCAGATAGAATTGCCAATGCTATTGCCGCAGTAAAAATGTTTCCTAATCATAACATTATTGTTGTTGATTTTGGAACGGCGACAACTTTTTGTGCCATAAGCAAGACGAAAGATTATTTGGGTGGAATAATTCTGCCAGGCATAAGAATTTCAATGGAGGTGCTGGAAAATAGAACGGCGCAGCTACCAAGTGTGGAGATTAAAAAAACAGAATCGGTTTTAGGCAGATCAGCAGTTGAAAGCATTCAATCCGGTTTATTTTATGGGCAAGTCGGAATTGTGAAGGAACTGAAATTCAGGATTACTAGAGAAGTGTTTAGTGATGATGAACCGGTAGTAATTGGAACCGGCGGATTTTCAAGTCTTTTTGAAAATGAAGGATTATTTAATATAATACTACCAACCCTTGCCTTGAAAGGTTTACATCTGGCATATTATCTAAATGAGAATAATATTCTATGAATGACAACAAATTTGATTTTGTAATAATTGGAGCCGGTTTAGCAGGTTTGTATTCAGCGCTCAACGCTGCAAAATTCGGAACAGTTGCGCTGATCACAAAAACGACGCTTGAGGTTAGCAATTCTTATCTCGCACAGGGCGGAGTTGCAGCAGCGATAGGTGAAGACGACTCTCCTGCCTTGCACATAGATGATACGCTTAAAGCAGGACGCGGCTTATGTAATCACGAAGCGGTTGAGATTTTGATAAATGAAGGAAAAGAAATAATTCAATCGTTAATTAGAATGGGAATGCCGTTTGATATAGTAGATGGAAAAATTTCTTTGGGACTTGAGGGCGGACATTCGACTAGAAGAGTTCTTCACGCTGGCGGAGATTCTACCGGAAAAGAGCTTGTAAATTTTATTCTTCCATTTATTATGAAGGATAAAAGAATAAAAGTTTATGAGAATATCCTTGTTTATAAATTGATCCGTGAAAACGAAAGTTGCCCGGGCGTTCTCTGTTATGATCTTAATAGACAAAAAACTTTTACCTTTGGAAGTAAATGTACTATAATTGCTTCAGGCGGCGCTGCGGCAATTTATTCAAGAACCACCAATCCTTCTTCATCCATAGGAGAAGGTATTTCTCTAGCATATGATATTGGTGCCGAAATTGAAAGTATGGAATTCATACAATTTCATCCTACTGCGTTTTATTCGGAACGCGGGGAAACATTTTTAATTTCTGAAGCAGTCCGCGGCGAAGGTGCGTATCTTATCAATTATGAAGGAAGACGCTTTTTAACAAATTGGAATTCTACAGAACTGTCTCCGCGTGACGTTGTTTCCAAGGCAATATTTCTTGAGTTAAAGAAAAGCGGTAGAAAGAATGTGCTTTTAAAACTCGATCATCTTGACTCTGCAAAAATTAAAACAAGGTTCACTACTATTTATCAAGAAGCACTGAAAAATAATATTGAAATAACGAAAGATTTAATCCCTGTAGCACCGGCAGCACATTATATGATTGGCGGAATTAAAACCGGCTTGAACGGTGAAACAAATATAAAGCAGCTTTTTGCGGTTGGCGAAGCTGCTTCTACAGGTGTACACGGGGCAAACCGTCTAGCAAGCAATTCACTTTTAGAATGTCTTGTTTTTGCTAAGAGAGCTGTTGAACATGCCGTATCGAAATTTGGGACTACTAATTGCATCTTAAAAAATAAGTATATTGTTACGGTAAAAGAACAATACCGTGAAGAGCTTAGCACGATTAGAAAAAGAGTCGGCGAGATTATGTGGAATAATGTCGGAATAATTAAGAATAGAATCTCTTTAGAAAATACATTGAACGAACTATTAAAGATGGAAGATAAAATTACTCACGATACTGAAGAATTTTATATCAGCAGAATCAGAAGTATTATAGAAGTTGCTAAGCTGATTACTCAATCGGCACTATTGAGAGAAGAAAGCCGTGGTTGTCACAATCGTGCAGATTTTCCGAATAAAGAATTAAATTTTCAGAAAACAATTGTCTTAAGAAAGGGAAGCAAACCCAGGTTTTGCGATTTACAATAAACTTTGGATCGAAGATGCAGTTAAACAAAAAAGAAGTCGATAGAATAATATCTTTTGCACTTAAGGAAGATATCGGTTCCGGTGATATCACAACAAATTCAATCATTGCGAAAGACAAAAAATCGAGCGCTTATTTTTATGCAAAAGAGAACGGTATTGTTGCCGGGCTAGCAATAGCAAAATCCGTTTTCAAAAAAATTGATAAAAAAATTGTTTGGAAAAACTTTGTGCAAGAAGGAGAAAAAGTAGGCGCCGGGACAAAGATTGCAATGGTTAAAGGATCATACCGCGCTATGCTAACCGGTGAAAGAACGGCTCTTAATATTTTACAACGAATATCGGGTATTGCAACACTAACTTCCAAATATGTTAAGCAAATTGAAAGTACAAAAGCAAGAATATTGGATACACGAAAAACAGTTCCCGGGTTAAGACTGCTAGATAAATATGGAGTTAAAATTGGTGGAGGTAAAAATCATCGCTTCGGTCTTTATGATATGGTGCTGATTAAAGATAATCATATAAAAGCTGCAGGAAGCATTACTTCGGCTGTTGAGCAGGTTAGAAAGAATCTTAAGGGAAAATTTAGAATTGAAGTTGAGACAACGAACATTGACGAGGTTCGGGAAACATTAAAATGTAAAGCAGATATTATCATGTTAGACAATATGAATATCGAAATGATGAAAGAAGCTGTAAGAATTATTAATAACAGGATAAAAGTTGAAGCATCGGGTAATATAAAGTCGGATAATGTTCTCGATGTTGCCGAAACCGGTGTTGATTTTATATCAATCGGTACACTCACTCACTCAGTTAAAGCACTAGATATCAGCATGAACTTTGTTAACTGAAAGGAACTCAATGAAAGAAGTCATAAAAGAAATTGATCAATTACGAAAAGAAAAAAAGGCGGTAATACTTGCCCACAATTATCAAATCGGCGAGATACAGGATCTTGCAGATTTTGTAGGTGATTCATTGGGTCTTTCTCAACAAGCTGCGAAGACAGAGGCAGAGTTAATAATTTTTTGCGGTGTTCACTTTATGGCAGAAACTGCTTCCATAATTTCTCCAAACAAAAAAGTACTTATTCCAAATTTGGAAGCCGGATGTTCACTTGCCTCAACAATCAATGCCAAGCAATTGCGGGAATGGAAACAGCTTTATCCGGATGCAGTTGTAGTTTCTTATGTTAATACAAGTGCGGAAGTAAAAGCGGAAAGCGATTATTGTGTAACTTCATCCAACGCAGTAAAAATTGTGCAATCAATTCCAGCCGAAAAGAAAATATTATTCTTACCAGATAGGTTCCTTGGAAATTATGTTGAGGCAATTACCGGACGAAAAATGGAAGTATGGAGCGGGGCTTGCCATGTTCACGAAAAAATTGGTGATGTTAATTTTAGAGATGCACAGACGGAACATCCGAATGCGGAATTTTTAATTCACCCCGAATGCGGTTGTTCTTCGTCATGTATGCTAAAGTCGCAAATGTATTTTGATTGTAAAAATGTTCACATTCATTCAACGGAAGGAATGATTGATTATGTCCAAAAATCGGGCTCTAACGAATTTGTTGTTGCAACTGAAATCGGGATTCTTCATAGATTAAGAAAGATAAAACCTTATGCATCATTTTCTCCGTTAAATGAAAATGCAATTTGTGAATACATGAAAATGATAAACCTTGAAAATTTACGAGATTCTCTTTTGTATGATCGTTACGAAGTGAAAGTACCCGATGAAATAGCGGAACGCGCAAGGATACCGATAGAACGAATGTTGAAAGTAGTTTGATATCAATATTACTTTTTAAACCAATGTGATGTAAAATGACAAATACGATCTATGAAAAATACATGAAGCTTTGTTTCGACTTGGCAAAAAAGGGCTCGGGATGCGTCAGTCCTAATCCGCTTGTGGGCGCTGTAATAATTAAAGATGACAAGATTATTTCAACCGGATATCATCAGAGATACGGCACGGCTCATGCCGAAAGAAATGCTATCGACACGGCCGATCAAGATCTCACTGGTGCAACACTTTATTGTAATCTTGAACCATGTATGCATACTGATAAACAAACTCCGCCTTGCATTCCGGACATAATATCATACGATATTAAAAAGGTGGTGATCTCAAATGCGGATTCAAATCCAAAAGTAAACGGACGGGGAATAAAAATCTTAACGGAAGCCGGCGTCGAAGTCATATCGAATGGTTTTTTATGATCCGCAACGGCAAACTGATTCCCATAATTCAAATCCACTCTTAGTGTTGCATACGATTTACTATTATTGAATTTACTACTGAAAAAAACATTATGAATTCCCGATGACACAATTAAGTTAAAATCAGAACGTTTATTTGGCGCACCGGCTTTCCACATATCACCTCTAATCATTCTATTCAGTCCTTGCATCGGATCAATAAGAGTTGATGTGAACTCTCGAAGAAATCTCTCGAACCCGACAGTACTTTCATCTATTATCAAATTAGAAACACGAAAAGAAATTTCACCTAAAATAATTCCGGTAACCGGTGTGTTTACAATATAGTTATAAGATGGAGGTTCCGTCTCCATAAAATATTCCCACATTAAACTTCCACCGAGTGCGTATGGTGCTGATTCCCAAAACTCCAAACCGTTAGATCGCGCGAAGTTATAATAATTTGAGCCGTGATACGGATGCAAAAATTGATTCATCAAATAACCATCAACATCCCATTCAAATCCGTTCTTAAAATTATTATTAATTGATTTCCAGCTAATAGCAGCCCACTTTTCTTCACTTATGTAACGATGGTAACCCCAGACGGCAAAATTTAATCCAACAACTTCCACTGCAGGCAGCAAATAATTTTTATCAACATTCTTCTTTTCGGCAACTGTGTCATTATTGTTTGTTATAGAGAACTTCGATAACCCGGATGGTAGTTCTTGTGAAAAGTTTATTTGCGAATGCATTTGCTGGTTTAAGGCAACAACAAAAAAAGCGAGTATATAAAATATCAACTATTGATTTTTATTGTGTTCCATTTCTCCATTCGCCGTGCTATTAAAATAAAAGCCCATCCCAACCCTGCCCTGCCCAAAGGGAGGGGCTTTTTAAAACTCGTTCGAAGTATTTAATCCTCGACCTTCGTTATAAAATTAAACTGTCTTTTTGTAATTCCAAATTGCCAATCCGTTAAATACAATTGCAAAACCTATTACAATTAAAAAGTGATTACGCAAATCCCAAAAGCTGCTTCCTTTTAGCACAAGCATTCTCATAACATCAATTAAATAGCTTACCGGATTTATGTACGTTAAGTAGCGCGCCCAGTCGGGCATGTTTTCTGTTGGCGAAAACAATCCGCCGAGTAAAATAAAGACCAGCATAAAAAAGTATGCGATAAACATTGCCTGCTGTTGTGTGTCGGCAAATGTTGAGGTTAATAGTCCGAATCCAAGCAGCGCAATCAAATAAACTCCGGCAAAAAGATATCCAACCCAAAAACTTCCTTCCGGATAGATTCCATAGACAATAAAACTAATTACAAAACCAACAGACATTACAATTAAACCAATAAACCAAAATGGAATTAGCTTGCCTAATATGAATTGATATTTTTTTATTGGCGATACATTAAGCTGCTCAATAGTTCCGATTTCTTTTTCTTTAACAATATTTAAGGATGACATGAGATAACCAACCAAAGTAACAAGCAGCGCTAACACTCCGGGCACTATAAATTCTTTATAATTCATTAAAGGATTAAACCAGTTCGAGCTGGTAATTTCAATCACCGGAATTGTATTTAAGCGTGATTGAGGAATCAACTCGACGCGAACATCATTATTAAAATCTCTTATTATGGAATTGGAATAAGCAACGGCAAGTCCTGCAGTTTGTCCGCTTATTGCATTAGCGGCAATCATAATTTTTGTTTCACTTTCTCTGATTAGATCACGCTCGAAACCTTGCGGAATTTCTACGATCAAATCCGCAACATCTTTTTCAACTTGATCAAGCGCTTGATTGTATGTTTCGGAATAATCTGTCAGTTGGAAATATCCTGAAGCGGTAAATTTATTTATTAACTTTCTTGAGTCCTCTGAATGATCGTGATCAACCACGCTTAGCGTAATATTCTTCATTTCATAAGTTGCGGCATTCGGAAGAAGAATAAGTTGGATTAATGGCAGTGCAAAGATCATTCCCAAAATGAGTTTGTTGCGGATGATTTGTAAAAATTCTTTTCTGAGTAAAAATATTAGTGTTCTCATTATAACCTAATCTTAAATCTTTTTATACTGATAAGTAAAAACACTGCCGTCATTCCAAGAAGGATAACGAGCTCTTTCCAGATTTGTGTTATATCAATCCCTTTTATCATCACTCCTTTAACAATAATGATATACCATTTTGCCGGGACAGCGTTTGAAATAACTTGCAGAATAAACGGCATGTTTGCTATTGGAAAAGCATAACCACTTAGCATAACCACCGGAAGCATTAATCCAAGCAGTGAAATTAACATAGCCGCTTGCTGTGTATCGGTAACTGTTGAAATGAGCAAGCCAAGCGAGAGAGCGCAAAAGAGATAAATAACTGTAGAAAATATTAGCAACAAAAGACTTCCTTGAATTGGGAGTCCGAGCACAAACACACTTAAAATCAAAATTGTAGCAACATTTATAAGCGAAATAACAAAGTAAGGAATTACTTTGCTTATAATTACAAGCCACGGTTTCATTGGAGAAACAAGCAGCACCTCCATCGTTCCCAATTCTTTTTCCTTAACTATCGCAATTGATGTCATCATCGCCGAGATAAGTAGCAAAATCATTCCCATTACACCGGGGACAGAAGTGTAAGCGCCTTTTAACTGCGGATTGTACAGCATTCTCGTTTCGGTATTGATGGTGTACGGAAGTTTATTAGTTGTATTGAATTCGTTTTGATAATCCATAATAATGGAGCTTGCATAATTGATAAGCGTTGTTGCCTGGTTGGGATCGGTTGCGTCAGAGATTAATTGTATTTGGGCTTTGTTGTTATGCGCAAGTTCTTTCATAAAGTTTGATTGAAAGACTATTGCAAGTTTTATTCTGCCCGTCTTAAAAGCTTTTTCTATTTGATCATTTGTTTTTATGGTTTGATCAATATCGAAATATTGGCTGCTTTCAATTCTTGTAATTATGTTTTGTGTTGCTTTATCTTTGGCGTTATCTAAGATTGCAATGTTTGTGTTGCGGACTTCATTTGTAATTGCAAATCCAAAGATTAATAATTGAATAATAGGCAGACCAATCAACACCAACATTGAGCGTGTATCGCGCAAAATGTGATGAAATTCTTTTTTTATAAATGTTAGTAATTGTTTCATAGTTGTGTTTTATTCTCCGCGTTTGGCGCCGCGAGCGAGCATTAAAAATACTTCGTCCATAGATTCAGCATTATATTGTTTTTTCAATCCAGATGGAGAATCCAGCGCCTTGATTACTCCATCCACCATAATTAAAACTCTGTCGCAGTATTCTGCCTCGTCCATATAATGCGTTGTAACAAAAACTGTAATTCCAATATGCGCGGCTTCGTAAATCATATCCCAAAATTGCCTGCGCGTAACCGGATCAACGCCGCCGGTCGGTTCATCAAGAAAAACAATTTTTGGCGTATGTAATATTGCTATACTGAACGCAAGCTTTTGTTTCCATCCAAGAGGAAGAGATGCAACTAATTTATCGGCTTCTTGCTGCAATCCAAGTTTATTAATTAGTTCCATGCTTTTAGATTCAATCTCTTTATCGCTCAATCCGTAAATGCCGCCGAAGAGTTGTATGTTTTCTTTAATGGTTAAGTCTTCATAAAGAGAAAATTTTTGGCTCATGTAGCCGATATTTTTTTTGATCTTCTCTGTTTGATTGTAAACATCGAACCCTGCAATTTGCGCGCTGCCGTAACTTGGTTTTGAAATACCGATCAACATTTTCATCGCTGTTGTTTTACCAGCACCGTTAGCACCAAGAAATCCGAAAATCTCTCCCTTGTAAACTTCGAAAGTAATTTCGTTTGCCGCTATGAAATCGCCAAACTTCTTTGTTAGTTTATCTGTCTTTATTACAATTTCTCTATTCATAAATTTTTATTTTTTCATTAGCTGCATAAAGCAGTCTTCTATTCCGGGTTCAATCTTTTTTATTGTTGTGCTTTTATGTCCGCTTGCCAAAAGATACTTTTCCAGTTCAGTTGTGCTTTCCTCTGTTAATGTTAAATGATGATTCTCGCCAAAGGCAAAACAGCTTTCTGTTTTTGTGAACGAACGCAGATCATTCAAAAGTTTGAACATGCTCTCTGAATGTACGGCATAAAGATTTCTACCAAACTGATTTACAATGTTTTCCGGCGTATCAATTTGTAGAATTTTTCCGCTCTGCATCAGCGCAATTCTATCGCATAACTTTGCTTCATCCATGTAAGGAGTTGAAACAAGAATCGTAATTCCTTGCGCTTTAAGCCGCTTTAACATTTCCCAAAATTCTTTTCTTGAAACCGGATCAACGCCGGTTGTTGGTTCATCCAAGAACAAAACTTTTGGTTTATGAATGAGTGCGCAGCTTAGGGCTAGCTTTTGTTTCATTCCGCCGCTCAGCTTACCGGCACGACGTGTTTTGAATGGTTCGAGCTGTCTGTAAATATCTGCCACCAAATCATAATTTTCTTGAATGGTTGTGTTGAAGATGGTGGCAAAGAATTCAAGGTTCTCTTCAACCGTTAAATCTTGATAGAGAGAAAACCTGCCCGGCATATACCCAATAATATTTCTTATCGCCTTATATTCTTTCACAACATCGTAACCCAAAACAAATGCGCTTCCTTTATCGGCAAGAAGGAGAGTAGTAAGAATACGGAAGATTGATGTTTTGCCTGCGCCGTCGGGACCAATTAATCCGAACAGTTCTCCTTCTTCTACGGAAAAAGAAACGTCATCAACAGCGGTGACGCTTGTTTTCTTTGCTGGATAAGTTTTAACAATATTTTCGAGTTCAACTGCTTTCATATTATCACTTAGAATTTAACTTCTCCATACATGCCTATTTTCAGATATCCATCATTTGTAACTTTAACTTTGATAGCGTATACAAGATTAGCTCGTTCGTCTTTTGTTTGAATTGTCTTTGGTGTGAACTCTGCTTTGGAAGAAACCCAATAGATTTCGCCATTCATTTCTTTTTGTTCGCCGTTTCCCTTATCAACAAACACTTTCACTTTTTGACTGAGTTTTACTTCCCCAAGCTGATTACCATTTATGTAAGCGCGCAATGTCATTGTAGAAAGATCCGCAATCTTGTAAAGAGCTTTTCCGTTTGACGTAACTTCGTTTTGCTTTGCGTAGCGTGTTAAAACTGTTCCATCAACCGGATTTTTAATTTTACTTTTATTTATCTGGTCTTCTATCTGTTCGATCTGTACTTTAAGCGGAAAAGTTTCACTCTGCAATCCTTGTTTGGTAATTGTGAGATTCGATTTTGCCGCTGTGTATTGTTTGTTCAGCAATTCGAGCTGTGCGTTTATATCATCAAGCTGTTTTGTAGTAGCCGCATTTGATTTAACGAGATTCTCGATTCTCTTCTTCTCGGTTGCAGCGGTTTTTATTTGTTCTTCTATTGCGGCAAGCTGTATTGCAACATCGGGCTGCTTGCTCAACACTGCTTTGATAGTAGCTTCGAGCTGTTTCTTCTTCAAGAATAGCTGAAGTGTATCAACCACTCCAACTCTTTGATTCTGTTTAAGTTGCATGCCCTCTTCAACATCAAAACGGATGAGCTTGCCCGTCGTCTCTGAAGAAACAATTACTTCTTCCGATTCAAACGTTCCGCTCGCATCAAATTTGTCATTACCATTGCCGCATCCTGCAAGCAAAAATATAAGCAAGGAAAACGCTAACATATTTTTGTATAATTTCATTTTCATTTTCTTATCTATTATTAATTATGAATTAGTTTCCTGTTGTAATTCTGTAATTCTGCTGAGCAAGCAAAAGCTGAATTGTATGAATTGCCAAATTCTGTTTCGCCTGATCTTCCGCATTCAACTCGCGGAGAAAATCGTTTGAAGTAATCACTCCATTTTCGAGTTGTGCTTTGGCGGATTCTTTCACAGATATTCTGATAGAAATAATTTCCTCGTCAACCATGATTAGCTTGTTCAGCTTTTCAATCTCGCTGTTTTGCTGCTTCAAAGAAAGATTAGTGTTGAGGAGAAAAGTTTCTTTTTGCGCATCAACAGATTTTTTATTCAGCTCGGTTATTTCATTCTCGTTACCAAAAGTATATAAATTAGATATGGACCAAGTAAGCCGAGCGCCAGCTATGTAATACCAGTCGAATTCATTCTTGAGCATGTTTAACGTGGGTTTTCCGTAACCGCCTTGAAAAAACAAACTCGCTTTTGGAAGAATTTTTGCAAACGTCAATCCGCTTTGGTTATCAATAAGATTTTTTTGCCAAGTGTAAAGCTTTAATTCAGGTCTGTTAATTCCGTCTATGCCTGAGACGTTTTGAATAACCGGCTGCTCAAGTTTTTGAGATTCCTCTAATCGTTGATTGATCAACAAACCGAGCATATCAATAAAAGATTTGCGCGATGATTTCAGTTCTATCTCTCTTTGAACTGTTTTAAGCAACTCGGCTTTAAGAATATCTACATTGGGCTTGGTAGCTGTTCCATTTGCTAAAGCGGCGTTCAACTTATTAAACGATGCATTCAAATCTTTCTTAATCAAGTCTGTTTGAACAAGTTGTTCGTTGAGAAGAAGAATTCCAAAATAAATTTGGTTGATTCTATCTTTCACTTTCAGCAATTCAATTTCTATTTTCTGATCGTCTGCATCGGCTGTTGCTTTTTGAATATCTGCCTGCGCGCTCATTACTCCGCCATCGTAAATTACCTGTGTTACATCTGCAACAGCTTTGTATTGATCTTTTGTAAGCGATTCAATTATCATTCCCGGAATAGAAATAGGCAAAGAAGTTACATCGGATTGATATGTTGCTTGTCCGCTGATTGTAATCTGAGGAAAGTAGCCCTTCCAAACATTACTGACGTTATAATCTTTGCTCTTTGCAACGTATTCTTTTTGTTTGATGAGCGGATAATTTTCGCGCGCTTTTGTGTAACACTCCTCTAGAGTAAGTTTTGTTTGAGCAGATACCCCGCTTGAAAGCATTGCATAAATAGTTAGTGCGGTCAAAATATTTTTCATTGTTCTATCTCTTTCATCAATATCACAAATAGTTCTTTTCCTTTTTCCGTAAGAATTCCGTTCAGAATAATTTTAAACGTTGTCTGTGCGGCAACTTTCATAGAAAAATTGTTATTCAAAATAAATTCCGGGTTAACCGTACTTCGCACTGCGTTTACCAATATATTCATAATTAACGGCGTCGGATAATCTTCTATCAATCCCTCGCTCTTTCCCTGGTCAATCACCTTCGAAAGATTTGCGTACATCATTTCCGTTCGGAATTTATCTACTCGCTGCCATACAGTTGGAAAATGAATTTTTAGTTCGGCAAAAATTTTATCTCCTATTTTCGCCGCTGTTTTACTCAAGAGGGAAATTAGTCCAATGATTTTTTCAACTGCGTTTTTATCACTTTCTAGTAACGGAACAACTTTTCCTTTCATTCTTTCTGTAAAACGATTTGCAATTGCATCAACTAAATCGTGCTTTGAAGGAAAGTATTTGTAAATTGTTTTCTTGCTCATCCGCAGTTCTGAAGACAATTCTGCCATTGTGGTTTTATAAAAACCCTGACTGAATAATTTTTCTTCAGTGAGTTCTAATATCTTATCTTTATCTTCCATACGCCCTCGTGGAAACCATTTTAGTTTTTCTGGTTTCCAACATAACGAAGAATATTTGCTTTGTCGAGTAGAAAAATCTGTGCGGAATAGATGTCCTCGGCGCCTGTCTTATAAACTTTCCACGCTCCGCTATTTTTTCTTATTGTTCACATATCAATACTTTTCATAAGCTCATTTGCGATGTTGGAACTCTCAAGCCGCATGATGCTTTCTTCAGCATTTCCGAAGCTTAGCAGATTTATACTTCCGTACCAAATAATCCGTTCATCTATCACTGCAAATTTCTGATGTATATTTGATTTGAATAATAAATTGACGCCTTCATTTTTCAAAGCATCCAAAGTATGCTGCAAAATTAATCGGTCTCTTTCTTTGAAGTCTTCACATGGTCTTGTCATAATAATTACTTTAACATTATTACCTGCCGCTGTCTTTATATATTGAAGCATTTGTTCAACCCGTCTTCTTGTAATAAAAGGACTGACTATAAATATTTCCCGCTGTGCATTTACAATATCGTTGCTGTAAATCGGGAAAAAACTGTTCTTGTCAAAAATAAAATTTGCAGATTCCGCTGCAATTATTTCACCTTTCGTTTTGTACCCAAATGAAGCGTAACCGTTAAGTCGTTTGTTGTACATTTTCTCCAGCATTCTCACATGTGTATCAACATAATCATATACTTGAACCTCATTTTTATTTTCATATAATCTGTGAAGCCTGCCGACATATTGTTGCAAGGTGCCTTTCCATGAAATGGGCATTACCAAAAACAAAGTATCGAGGCGTGGTTCGTCAAAACCTTCTCCAATATACTTACCGGTTGCGACCAATGTTAACTGCTTTTCCGGAGGTGTCTCAGATATCCTTTTTAATGTTTCCCTTGTTTCTTTTACTCCAATTTTCCCTGTCAGTTTTTTTACATCCGGTATTTTCTCACTTATCTTTTTTGTAAGCAATTCAACATGAGCGGTTCTTTCTGTTAACACAAGAGAGTTTCTGCCGCTTTCATAATTTCTTATTACATCATCA